>JAFZEQ010000009.1 GCA_017560605.1 Paludibacteraceae bacterium | reverse complement strand
TTTTAGGCACATCCGCACCACCATTATCCATCAAGTGTATTTCAGTTAGATCGTTCTTTATATCCAACTTATACTTAAACCATCCATTGCCGTATGGCTTGAGATCTTCTTCGTAGATATCTTCACTCTCGTCCCACTCACGACCGTACTTATACTCGCCAGTTGAGTCTATTTCGTCGGTAAAGCGCACAAAAACTACAGGTACAGAATCCGAATAGCTAGCATTCGTTTTTGCCCATAATCCTTGCAAATCTTCCTCATTGAACACTTGTTCTGGTGCAGGATTCTCCCAGCACGATGTCATTGTAACGGCAATTATTGCCAAAACGCTAAAAAGAATACTTTTTGTCTTCATTTTTATCATGCTTTTACGATTGTGCATTGTATATTGTATCCATCCATCTCGAGGGCGGTTCCATCAGTCAATCCGTCTACCAACACGAGGGAAGTAGCCAATACTTGAGATGCGATATACTCATTGCAGTTGGTCACAGCATCAGCGATCTCTGCCTTATTCTCTAGTTGTACCGCAATACGATCGGTAATCTCAAAACCAGAAGACTTACGCAAGTTCTGGATACGGTTGATGAGCTCACGAGCTATACCCTCTTCGATGAGAGCTGGAGTGAGTTCGATATCCAACGCAATGGTGATAGTACCATTATTAGCTACCAGCCATCCTGGCATATCCTCGGTGATGATCTCTACATCTTCTGCTACAAGAGCATAGTCGCAAAGAGTGAAGGTTCCAGCGGCTTCAAAAGCAGCAATGTCTTCTTGGCTCATTTGTGCAATAGCCGCAGCAAGTTGCTTCATCATACCACCTACTTTCTTACCCAATACCTTGAAGTTTGGTTTGATTTTCTTCACGAGTTTAATCTCAGATTCCTCTGCAAGAACGATCACCATCTCTTTGACATTTACCTCGCTCTTTATGAGGTCTTGTACGTGGAGTAATGCCTCGAGGGTCTCTTGATCAGGAGCAGGGATAACTGCTTTTTGGAGTGGTTGACGCACGTTCTTCTCTGCACGCTTGCGGAGTGAGAGGATCATAGATGTCGCTTGTTGTGCGAGTGACATACTGCGCTCAAGATCGAGATTAATGAGAGCCTCGTCAGCTATAGGCCATTGGCTGAGGTGAACTGTCTCGCCTATGAGGTCGCGGTAGAGGCGGTCACCATAGAATGGAGCATTAGGCGCCATGAGCTGGGAAACTGTCTTGAGGCAGGTATAGAGTGTATAGTAAGCAGCTTGCTTGTCCGCGTCCATCTCGCCACCCCAGAAACGTTTACGATTGAGACGAACATACCAGTTACTTAAGTCGTCTTGAACAAAGTCTGAAACAGCACGCCCCGCCTTAGTTGGCTCGTACGCCTCGTATGCAGTAGTCACCTCTTTCACGAGTGAGTTGAGTTTAGAGAGAACCCATTTGTCGATTTCGGTGAGGTTTAGAAGTTCAGAGTTTAGAAGTTCAGGAGTCCAGCCATCCACATTGGCGTAGAGGGCGAAGAAGCCGTAGGTATTGTAGAGTGTACCAAAGAACTTGCGGCGAATCTCATCTACACCTTCTGGGTCGAACTTAAGGTTCTCCCATGGGCTAGAATTGGTGAGCATATACCAGCGTACAGCATCTGCTCCGTATTTATCCAATGCACCAAATGGATCTACGGCATTGCCAAGACGCTTGGACATCTTATTTCCGTTCTTATCAAGTACGAGTCCGTTGCTGATTACATTCTTGTATGCTACGCTACCCTCAATCATAGTATGAATAGCGTGGAGAGTAAAGAACCATCCGCGTGTTTGATCCACACCTTCAGAGATGAAGTCCGCCGTGCGTGGAGCATCTTGATTCTCGAATGGATAGTGGTTTTGAGCGTATGGCATAGCACCAGAATCGAACCACACATCGATGAGGTCGAGCTCACGCTTCATTGGCTTGCCAGAAGGAGAGCAAAGGATGATATTATCTACATATGGACGGTGGAGATCAATGACAGTTGGGTCATAGTTCTCTTTAGAATAGTTACCTACTTCGTGCTTTGGCCAAGGGTTCTCGGTCATAAAGCCCGCAGCGATAGATTTGTCAATCTCTTGCATAAGCTCTGCGATAGAACCAATGCAGAGTTCTTCTTGTCCATCTTCGGTACGCCAGATAGGAAGTGGTGTTCCCCAATAGCGTGAACGAGAGAGGTTCCAATCGTTGAGGTTCTCGAGCCACTTTCCGAAACGGCCTGTACCTGTAGATTCTGGTTGCCAGTTGATAGTATCATTGAGTTTCATCATCTCCTCACGTGCTTGTGTAGAGCGGATGAACCATGAGTCAAGTGGGTAGTAGAGTACAGGTTTATCCGTACGCCAGCAGTGTGGGTAGTTGTGTACATGCTTCTCAATACGGAAAGCCTTGTTCTCACCCTTAAGCCAGATGCAGATGCTCACATCGAGTGTCTCATCTTTGTCAGTGAGATTAGCATCGTACGCATTCTTTACATAACGACCAGCCCATTGCTCGTAAACCTCTACATGGACTTGATTCTTCACAAAATCGTCGTCAAGGTCTTCGAGAAGGAAGAACTTACCGGTCATATCTACCATTGGGCGGTTTTCACCTTTTTTGGTGATGAACACCATACCAGGCACGCCTGCTTTCTTAGCTACGAACGCGTCGTCCGCACCGAAAGTAGGAGCAATATGAACAATACCTGTACCATCTTCAGTAGTTACATAGTCACCAGGGATAATCTTGAATGCACCCTCACCTGGGTTAGCCCATGGGATGAGTTGCTCGTATTCGATGCCTACAAGATCGGCACCTTTGCCTTTCCAAAGCACTTCAGGAGTCTCGCCAAGCTCTTTGCTATAAGCAGCAAGACGCGCCTCTGCAAGGAGATAAAGAGCCTCAAGTTTGGTATATGGGTTTTCGCTCTTAACTATCACATAGTCAATCTTTGGTCCCACACAAAGGGCAGTATTACTTGGCAATGTCCAAGGGGTAGTGGTCCACGCGAGAGCGTAGAGAGGCAATTGGCAATTGGCGATTAGCGATTGACTCTTAACAAGGAATTGTGCAGTGCAGGTGGTGTCTTTAACATCTCGGTAACAACCTGGTTGGTTAAGTTCGTGAGATGAGAGACCTGTACCCGCAGCAGGTGAGTAAGGTTGGATAGTGTAACCCTTGTAGAGATAGCCTTTCTTATAGAGCTCCTTGAGTAGCCACCAAAGGGTTTCGATAAACTTGTTATCATAGGTGATATATGGATTGTCAAGATCTACCCAATAACCCATTTGTTTGGTAAGGTTGGTCCACTCTTGGGTGTATTTCATCACCTCTCGACGGCAAGCAGCATTGTACTCGTCCACGCTGATCTTTTTACCAATATCCTCTTTGGTTATACCGAGGAGTTTTTCCACGCCCAATTCTACAGGCAGACCGTGAGTATCCCATCCTGCTTTTCGCTTCACTTGGTAACCTTGCATAGTTTTGAAGCGGCAGAATGTATCCTTGATTGTACGAGCCATTACGTGGTGAATACCTGGCATACCGTTTGCAGAAGGAGGACCTTCAAAGAAAAGGAATGAAGGATTACCTTCGCGTGTTTCGATACTTTGATGGAACAAATCTTCTTGCTCCCAAGCTTGGAGAATATCCTTGCTTACTTCTGCCAGATTAAGATGTTTGTACTCGTTAAAATGTTTCATATTGTGTTGTATTTACTAATTCTTATTAACCTCTCAAAGAGAGAGTACACTTAATGCGGCGCAAAATTACAAAAAAAAAACCAAACCTCCAAATCCTTCAAAATGATTTATTGAAATAATATATTTCATTTGTAGCATCTCGACGGCTTATTTATGGCTTTTTTACCCGCTATAAACCCGTCAAGAACCCGTAATGAACCCGTAATTGACTCAACGAGGACAAATACATAAAAAACAAAAAAATGCATTTCAAAAACTTTTATATAAAATATTTGCATATTTATTTTTTTTTTCGTACTTTTGCACCCAAATTGCGAAAATTATTATATTTTTAATATAAAGTATTATTTAAAATGCAAAAATCGGATTATATCATTGAGGTGAATCACGTCTCCAAGCAGTTTGAAAATGGTAATTTTGCTTTGGATGATGTAAGCCTCTCTGTCAAGAAAGGCGAGTTTGTAACCATTTTGGGTCCATCTGGTTGTGGTAAGACAACCTTATTGCGTTGTATCGCTGGTTTCCAAGTAGCTAGTGAGGGTGATATCTTGTTAAACGGTGAAGATGTGACACAAATGCCACCACATCAAAGAGATGTGAATACGGTATTTCAAAAGTATGCCTTGTTTCCACATTTGAATGTATATGACAATTTAGCATTTGGCCTGAAACTGAAAAAGATGGATAAGAAGCTCATCGAGAAGAAGGTTAAACATGCATTGAAAACAGTGGGTATGACCGATTATGAATATCGTGATGTTTCAAGTTTGAGCGGTGGTCAGCAACAGCGTGTAGCTATTGCTCGTGCTATCATCAACGAACCAGAAGTTTTGTTGCTAGATGAGCCATTGGCTGCACTAGACTTGAAGATGCGTAAAGATATGCAAATGGAACTTCGCGAGATGCATAAAAAACTAGGTATTACCTTTATCTATGTCACTCACGATCAGGAAGAAGCGTTGACATTAAGTGATCGAGTGGTAGTTATGCGCGAAGGTAAAATACAGCAAGTTGGAACTCCAACAGATGTATACAACGAGCCACAGAACTGTTTTGTAGCCGACTTCATTGGTGAAAGTAATATACTAGATGCCACTATGGTGAAAGACCGTGTAGTAAATTTTTGCGAACACGACTTTGACTGTGTAGATAAAGGGTTTGGCGAGAATCAAGAGGTAGATGTTGTTGTGCGACCAGAAGATGTGTATATTGGACTTTTGAAAGAAGAAAATATAAAATCAAAAGAAGACAGTCCATGGCCTCTGCATGGTGAAGTCAAAAGTTGTATTTTCAAAGGTGTACACTATGAAATGACTGTACTGACCGATAATGGTTACGAATTAATGATCCAGGATTATCATGCTTTTGAGGTAGGCAGTCGTGTTGGTTTGCTCATTAAGCCCGAAGATATTCAGGTGATGAAAAAGGAGCGTCTATGCAATCAGTTTGAAGGTGAAGTTTTGGCAGATAATCGCGTCAAATTTCTTGATGCAGAATGGGATATCCCAGAGCGTGTTGCAGAGCGTTTTGAAGTTGGTGAAAAAGTAGATATCGAGGTGGATTTCAATAGAGTGAATCTACAAGATGACGAAGAGGATGGAATTTTGTGTGGTGAAGTTCATTTTATACTGTACAAGGGTGACCACTACCACCTAACCGTTCGCACAGATGATGGAGATGACATCTATGTAGATACCAATGATGTGTGGGATGATGGTGATCGTGTAGGTATACGAGTCGCGCAAAGTTATATTCGACTTTACAAAAAAGAAGTAAAAACGGATGACTAACACTATTAGATGTTAAAGTATTGAGACATGAGTAATTGGAAAATGAAATTGCAATCACGTAGCACTTGGGCATGGCCATATGCTCTATTCTTGCTATGTCTGGTAGCACTGCCATTGGTACTGATAGGCGTCTATGCGTTTACCAATCCAGAAGGCGAGTTCACACTACTGAATTTTGTTAGTTTTTTTTCAAATTCACTATACCTGAATAGTTTTATTTATTCAATCGGTATTGCCTTGATAACCACCATTATATGCCTTATTTTAGGATATCCTGCGGCATATATTATGGCTATGGCAGATTTCAAGACTCCTCACGTGATAGCGATGCTATTTATACTGCCGATGTGGATCAACTTTTTGTTGCGCACGATTGCCACTGTAGAGTTATTTCATATGTTTGGTTTACCATTGGGCGAAGGTGCACTAATTTTTGGTATGGTATATGATTTTCTACCATTTATGATTTACCCTATATACAATACTCTGCAAAAGATGGATACCAGTTTGATAGAAGCTGCTCATGATTTAGGAGCAAATCGCAGACAGGTATTTACGAAGGTAACGTTGCCACTATCTATGCCTGGTATTTATTCAGGTATTGTGATGGTATTTATGCCAACAGTTTCAACTTTTGCAATTGCCGAGTTGTTGACCCACAATAAGATTACCCTATTTGGATCTCTGATCCAACGTAGTTTTGGCGAAGGAGGTATAGCTATGTGGAACTATGGTGCTGCGCTATCGCTTATTATGCTTATTATTATTGGTTTAACCAGTTTCTTCGGAGGTGACAAAGAGGATATTAATAGGTAGGAGGATTATGGAAAAGAGAAAAACCACAAAACTAGAAACTAGAAGCATTTGGGAGCGCATTGTAGCACAATCATACTTGTGGCTGCTACTAATTGTATTATATGTTCCTATCTTGTTGATTATTATATTCTCATTTACACAAAGTAAAGTATTTGGAAACTGGACTGGATTTACTTTTGGGCTATATGAAAATCTGTTCACGGGTTATGATACAGTTGCACAAGTACAAGTAGATCCGAACTTATACCGTGCAATATTCTTTACTGTAGTAATAGCGTTATGTTCAGCCATTATATCAACCATCCTTGGAACTCTTGCTGCAATTGGAATATACTATATGCAACCAAGGGGCCGAAAAGCATTAACCTTCCTGAACAGCGTCCCTATGATCAATCCTGATATTTTGACAGGTATAAGCTTGTTCTTGTTATTTGTATTTTTAGGTATCAGTCGCGGGTTGGGCACCGTGATTGCCGCTCATGTGGTATTCTGCACACCATATGTAGTATTGAGTGTTTTACCAAGATTGAGCAAAATGGATCCTAACATCTATGAGGCAGCTTTGGATTTAGGCGCAACACCATTTCAAGCACTGCGAAAAGTGATGATGCCAGAGTTGTGGCCAGGAATGATTAGTGGTTTCTTGTTGAGTTTAACATTGAGTATTGATGATTTTGGTGTAACATTCTTTACAAAAGGAAGTAACGGATTGGAAACCTTGTCAACATTTATTTATGCAGACGCCCGCAAAGGTGGTTTGACACCTGAATTACGTCCGTTGTTTTCGCTAATATTCTTGACGATATTAGTGTTACTAATCATTATGAACATACGTACTCACAAACAACATAATAAACAACGAAATTAATGATGAATACTATGAAAAAGTTCTTTTTGTCAATAGTTGGATTATTAATACCTATACTATTTGTTTCTGAAGTGCATGCAGCTGACCGTGCTCATACTTTGAAAGTATACAATTGGGCAGACTATATTGACATGACAAATGTGCTAAATAATTTTCCTGCATGGTACAAAGAGCAAACAGGCGAGGATGTAGAAGTGTTGTATCAAACATTTGACATCAATGAGTCAATGTTAACTCAGATAGAAGTGGCACAAGAAGATTATGATGTGATATGTCCATCTGAGTATATCATAGAACGCATGTTGCGTAAGGGATTATTGCGTAAGATTGATAAAAATTTTGGCAAGACACCAGATTATACTAAACTAGTTTCACCATTTGCAGTCGATAAGTTTCAACAAATGGCTCCCGACAGTTCGGTTTGTGTAGCTGATTACACCGTGGGATATATGTGGGGAACCACTGGAATCTTGTACAACACAGCATTAGTAAACGAAGCAGAAATACGGTCGTTAGGGGACTTGCTAGACCCTAAGTTTAGCGGTAAAATCTTTATGAAAGATGCATTCCGAGATGTATATTCGGTAGTGGTCTTGTATGCATATAAAGATGAAATCGCACGTGGCGAAGTTACTCGCGACGAATTAGTTGCAAATGTTACCAAGGAGCGCATTGCACGAGTGGAAGAATTCTTGAATGACATTAAATACAATGTTGCAGGATGGGAGGTCGATTTTGGAAAAGAGCAAATGACCAAAGGTCAAGTATGGATGAACTTAAGTTGGTCAGGAGATGCTCAGTGGGCCATTGAAGAGGCTGCTGAAGTAGGAGTAAATCTAAAATACCTAGTACCTGAAGAAGGTAGCAATGTTTGGTTTGATGGCTGGTGTATTCCTAAATACGCCAAAAACACGAAAGCTGCAAGTTACTTCATCAACTATATGTGTATGCCTGAAAATGCCATATTAAATATGGAGGAAATAGGTTATGTGAGTGTTGTTGCATCACCAGAAATACTTGAGTGGGCCAATGATCCAGAGGCAAACCCTGAAACCTCTAATCTAAGCTATTTCTTTGGTGAAGGTGCTGAAGCGGTGCATGCAAATCATGTATTCTACCCAGATCAAAAGATCATTGAACACTGTGCACTTATGCATGATTGTGGAGACAAAACAGAAGATATGATAGCTATGTGGTCACGTGTAAAAGGTGATAACTTAACTACTGGAATGGTAATATTTGTGTGTGTTATATTGGCACTTATTGTTATAGTATTTATCATACAAGCCGTTAATAGAAAGCGTCAACGCGATTTGCAACGCAAAAAACGAAATCGCAGAAGATAATTTATAAGGGGATTATTAATCAGTAAACATATGAAAAAAATCATAATTGCATTATTTGCTTGTGTTAGTGCGTATGCTACATATGCACAAGATTTTAAAACAGACTTTTTACAATTGCAAAGTTTGTTTCAAGAGCGCGCAGGTACAACGCAAAAACAGTTGACTACTTATCAGGCGAAATATCCTTACTCGCCATATAGCGATGAAATAACATTGATGCAAGGTGTGCTAGAAGTTGAAAGAGAAAAATATAAACAAGCACTCAAGACATTGAACAAAGTTAACCCTAAAAACTTATCACGTTCGTCGGAAAGCACATACCATTACTATATGGGATATACGCTACTTAACTTAGACCAATGCGACCAAGCTTTGACGGTATTCAAAAAACTTAAAAAGAAGCAAAACCAATATTATATGCAAGCCACATATTATATTGGTTATTGTTACTACAAACAAAAACAATATCAAGAGGCTTTATACGAATTCTTATCATTAGACGAACTTGGTAGTTATCGTAAGATTGTTCCTTATTATATTGTACAAATCTATTATGCTACAGGTCAATACGATAAGGTATACGAATTAGCAGAAAACCTATTGAGAGATTTCCCAGATAACGACTACAATGATGAGTTACATCGATTGGTAGGCGAGATATATTATCAAAAAGAAATATATACAGACGCTATACGCCATTTGAAAGCATACCACGAACTTCGCAAGGCTAAGAAAAAAGATATTGTACGCAATGATCTATACCTACTAGGTATTTCTTATTACAAAGAAAAGAAGTATCAAGAATCTATTAGTTATTTGAAGCAAGTCAAGCCACAAGCAGATTCAATATCTGAAAGTACATATTTGCACCTAGGCCATAGCTATCTAAGAGAAAATGATTTAGAGAAGGCTAAGCTGTCATATGCCGCAGCTATAGAATGTAACCTCACACCAGAATTAAGGGAAGAGGCATCGTATAACTATGTACAAATCACATATTTACAAAACTCTGCACTAGGAGAAAACATCACTGCCTTCAAAAACTTCATTGCTGAATATCCTAACTCGAAATATATAGATAAGGTATACTCGCTAATGGCAGATATGTATCTAAATAGTAAAAACTATATTGCGGCTATTCAGGCGTTAGAAGAGATACAAAAACCTAATGAAAAAATACTGTACACACTGCAATACTTACGCTACCAGATGGCTATGGATGCCTACCTACAAAAAGACGGTGAGGAAATGCTGAAATGGTGTAATGACCTTATCGCCAACTCGCCTGCTTCATCCATATATAAAACTGATGTATACTATCTAAAAGCTGAAGCTGAATATCTTGATGGTCAGTATGATAATGTACTCAAAACACTTGCAGAATACAAAGCACAAGCACACTACGGAAAGTCACAAAACAAACAGAATGCACAATACTTGAAGGCATATACTTATTTCAACAAAAAGCAGTATGATAATGCTAACAAGATGTTTGAGGAATACCTTGCTGGAACTGATGAGAATCAGGAAACTTATGCCGACGCATTAAACCGTAGAGGAGATTGCTACTTCTATAAACGAAACTTTGCACAAGCTAACCTTATCTACCAAAAAGTTGTAGAGCTAGGCAAAGCAGGTGCAGATCATGCCTTGATGCAACAAGGTATTGGACTAGGATTGCTACATAAATACGAACAAAAAATACAAACTCTTCAGAAGTTTGTTAAACAATATCCAAAATCCACTTATGCTGATGATGCACTATACGAAATTGCACGTTCTTATTTGCAATTAGAGAAGCATGATGAGGCTATTACTATTTACAAACAACTACTTAGCCAATATAAAAGAAGTGCACTAGGAGCCAAAGCATCGTTAGAATTAGCTATGACCTTCCGTACAGTGGAAAAGCATACAGAAGCGATCGAAGCATACAAACAGACCATCGAAAAGTATCCTAATACCAACGAGGCATATTCAGCTTTAGACGGTTTGGAACAAATATATGTAGAAACCAATAAAGTAACAGAATACATAGCGTATACCAAAACGCTGAAAAAAATGAATTTAAAATCTGTTACACAAGAGGATTCGCTCATATATGTTACTGCTGAGTTACAATATATGATGAATAACTATGAACAAGCTCTAGCAGGATTAACAACCTATCTGACCACCTTCTGCCCAGACGGAAGATATTGTATAAACGCTACGCTGTATGCGGCTAACTGCCACTATATGCTAGAGCAATACGAACAAGCTAAGGAACTCTATATGAATCTTGCCAATACCGAAAATCATTCACATATAGAAAAAGCATGTATGCGCGTAGCAGAAATCAGTTATGACCAACAAGACTATAATACAGCATTGACATATTTCGAACGAATGTATGCTGTAGCTTCTAGCCAGCAAATGGCACAAACGGCCCTAGTAGGTATGTTAAGATCTAGCTACTATATCAACAATGATAATATCACTATCAAGCACGCCACAACAATGCTAGACACCGACAAACTTGACAAAGCTATGAAAAATGAGGCATTATACTATCGTGCTAGTGCTTATTACAGAACCCAACAATATAGTGAGGCTATAAAAGATTATGAACCACTAGCTCAAGATGTTCGTTCAGTATGGGGCGCAGAAGCTAAATTTAGAATGGCGGAATGCCACTATAAACTAGGCAATATAGAGATGGCTGAAGAGGAAATTATGTCATTCACTAGTATGAATACTACTCACCAATATTGGTTGGCAAAAAGCTTAATTTTGTTGGCGGATATCAATGTGGACAAAAACGATTTATTCCAAGCTAAACAGTATCTCATTGTTCTGCAAAACAACTACAAACAATCTGAAGAAATTAACCAATTGGTAGAAAGTAAATTGAAACATATTGAGCAATTGGAAAATTCAGATAATACAGATATACTCTAAACGATTAATTTATGCGTACCAAACTTATAATATTTATTACCGCAGCGGTACTTTATGCTGTGAATATCCAAGCACAAGACAGCAATATGGACCGTGTTGTAACTGTGGAAAGAGACTTTCAGTTAGAAGAACAACAAGCAACAAAAATACAAGTTGAACCTAATATTATCGAAGAGAAAGTCGAACCAAACCCTGTGGTTTATTCTACATTTTCAAAGCCACTACTAGTAGACTATAATCTACATTCACTCACTGCTGCTAAAACAGATTTCACACCTCAAGCTCCCCTAAATGGAGTTGTGGATGGAGCTGTCGGACATCGCAATAGTCACTTGTTATTTGGATATCGTATCACCAATAAGAAAAAAATGTCGCTAGATCTATATGCGAAACACGATGCCTATTGGGGACGCGATGCATTATCTGAATCTAAGCTAGGCTTTCAAGTGACCCGACACTTTAGAAAGATGGACCTATATTTTAATATGCAAGGTGATAACGAATTTTATACATATTATGGCAAACACTTTGATGGTAATAAGGGACTAAACATACAAATTGGCGATGCTGTAGATCACAACTGCCTATGGGGAGTCAACGCTAATATAGGACTTAAAAGCACACATAAACAATCTGTACAATATGGATTTCAAGTTGGTTACAGGACATTCATTGTTCCAGAATACACTGCTGAACATCAAATAAAAACGCACTTTGACCTTAATTGGAGCACAAAAAAACATGCTGTTGGTATTAATATTGATATGCAAAATATGCTATACAATATTATTTACAATGATGATCCAATATTTCATCGACATGCCTTGCGCGTGGAACCATATTACGAATTCAAACACAAATCCATTCGCCTGCACGCAGGTGCAAATGTTGATATGAATATAGGAACAGGCACATTATTAAGTACTGTAGAGGATCTCGCTTTTGCTCCATCTCCTAATATAGAATTCGAATGGGGTATGATGGACAATATCTTCACCCTTTACACTAATGCTAAAGGATCTATCGGCATTGGATCAGTAGAAGAATATTTAGGATACAATAGATATCTTGATATCAAGCAGGGTATTGCATTTGATACCATACGAGCGTATACTCCAGTAGATGCTGAATTAGGCTTTAAGATTCGTCCTATCAAAACTATGCTTATTGATATCTACGGCGGCTATGCATACCGTATAGGAGCATACCATATGGAAACTGTACTGCAAGATAACTCTACTGGTATACAAGAGTATAAATTGTGGCAAAATAACGAGCAACAATGGAAAGTAGGAGCTAAAATACATTACCACTACAAAGATATCATTGATGTCAATCTAGCTGGTAACTACTATTTCTATCCTATGGATCCTAATAGCCAAAATGTTAACGAAACAACTACCTTTGATCGTCCTAATTGGGATGCTTATGCTCGCATAGACGCACATATTGACTCTAAATGGAGTATCTATTCAGAAAATTATTTTATGGGCAGCAGATGGGCATATGTAAATAAAGACAAACAACAACTCAAACCAACCATCTCACTCAATATTGGTGGACAATATACCATCAACAAGTGGTTGCATGTTTATCTACAACTCAACAATTACCTTAACCGCAAGAACGATATCTTCTACGGATACCAATCACAGGGATGTCATTTCTTAGCAGGCGTTAAGTATAAGTTCTAACCTATAAATATACACAATAACAATAATCGCGAGGCTTTCACCTCGCGATTATTGTTTATACCTTGCTTTACAAGCGAGCATTAATCTTTCGCCTCTTGCTTAATCAAGCACATCATACCTATGCAAGTGAATAAGGCATTAAAAATCAAGCGCTCGTGAGAGAATACATAACCATGGAACCAAGCGGCTGAATTAACATCTAGTATCCAAGTAATAATAGGAGCTAAAACGACAACCAATGGTATCCATTTGTCATTAACTTGCTTCTTTGTGAAGATTCCAAAGCAGAACATACCCAACAATGGTCCATAAGTATAACTTGCCACTTTATACACAGTCTGTATCACGGAATCATTGTTCAGTAGATGTATTACATAAATACATGCAGCCATCATAAGTGCCATTCCTATATGGACTAACGTACGCGTACGCGTAAGAGCAACATCATCACCAGTTTGTTGCTTATTAAGTATGTCGATAGTAAAGGATGTTGTCAACGCCGTCAACGCACCACCTGCTGCGGAATAAGCTGCAGCAATAAAACCAATAATAAACAACACGCCTACCACTACAGGGAAGTAATTGCCAGTTGCCAAGAATGGGAACACCTCATCACCTTTTAAGTTAGCAACCTCTGCTATGTTCATTTGAGATGCGTATGAGTACAACAAGAAACCTAAAAACAAGAACAAACCTATCACAACAATCTGCATCAAAGCTCCTACAATCAGGTTCTTTTGACTCTCACGAGGATTCTTACAAGACAATGTTCGCTGCATCAAATCTTGATCAAGACCAGTAGTAGCTACCACCAAGAAGATACCAGCCAAGAATTGCTTCCAGAAGTAAGTACCCTCTTTAGGATTATCAAAGAAGAATGAACGAGTCATCGCATTAGATGTCCAACCCTCAATATTCACACCTGCACGGAGTACAAAATAGATGCACAATGCTACAGATAAGATCAAGCAGCAAGTCTTCAACAAATCGGTCCAAATCAACGACTTAACACCACCTTTAAAGGTACACAGATAAACGATTAAAACCGTGATTATCGCATTAGCCCAAAATGGAACAGGTACGCTCAAACGGTCAAATACCAACAACTGAAGCACCTCGCTTACCACAAACAAACGCACACTTGCACCCAACATCTTGCTTACAAAGAAAAGCCAAGCTCCAGACTTATAAGTACTCATACCAAAACGTTGTTGCAGGTACTGATAGATCGATGTAAGATTCAATTTATAATACAGTGGAATAAGTACATATGCAATAATAATCTGACCCACAGTAAAGCCCAAGACCATCTGCATATACGCCCAACCAGATGTAGCCACCATACCAGGTACACTGACAAAAGTTACACCCGAAATAGCCGCACCAATCGTAGACATCGCTACCAATAGCCAGTTGCTACTGCGGTTGCCCGAGAAAAAACCAGCATTATCTGCCTTACGACCTGCCAAATAAGAAATAAAGAATAGCAGCGCAAAATAAGCGGCAATAACTAATAAGATTGTTAATGGATTCATATATTCTCTAAATTCTAAATTCTAAATATTAAATTATTCATCATAAAGGAGATAAGAACGACGTTGCTCTTTAAACTTCGTCACATCATCCTGCCAACATGCACGAATTTCCTCTTCACTCTTACCTTGATTGATCATCTTACGTACATAATCTTGACCTACTAGCAACTCAAAGAAAGGACGAAAGAAATAGTTGTCCATATTCAAATGCTTGTACGCATCCAATAAATAACGCAAAGAGAAACCCACTTTACGAGCCTCCTCCTCAGTCATTCCACTCAAATCTACACCATCGCACACACGACCTTTCTGTGTTGATTGATTAGGCTTAAATGTGATAGCTGAACCATACACGCTTTTTTCTATACGAGGAGCATTAAAATTAGGGTGACCATAGCACAAAAACGGCTTATCCGTTCCTCTACCCAATGACACAGGTGTTGCCTCAAACAAGCACACAGAAGGATAAAGATAGATTGCTAACATATTGCGCAAGTTAGGCGAAGGGGCTACTGGCAATCGATACAAAGTCTGGTGTGTATAATTCTTGCAAGGTACCACCTTCAAATCCACTTTGGCTGCATCAGTCAACCATCCTTCACCATTGATCATCAATGCCAACTCACCCAATGTCATTCCATGCACCACTGGGATTGGCAATGCTCCCACACCGGACTTATGCTTCATGTCCAAGATAGGTCCGTCCACATACCATCCGTTAGGATTAGGTCGGTCAAACACCACAAACTGCTTTTCATACTTAGCACACACATCCATCAAACGATACATCGTGATGTAGTAGGTATAAAAACGCAAACCCACATCCTGAATATCAGTCACTAATACATCAAACATATCCATCGATTCCTTCGAAGGATACTTGCTATCGCCGTCATATAATGACAAAATAGGTATTCCTGTCTTCTCATCCACGCTACTTGCCACTTTCTCACCCTCACGAGCTGTTCCACGAAAACCATGCTCTGGCGAGAAGATTGCTGTAACCTTCACATTCTTTTTCAATAACCAATCCAATGTATGTACAGTATCTTTGCCCTGAATGACCAATCCAGTATGATTGCTCAACAACGCCACACGTTTGCCTTTCAGTGCGGGCAAATATTCCTTCGTCTGCTCGGCACCTACGATCACACGATGAGCATATACCCCTTGTACCAAGCACAATACCAACAGGATAGAAAATATCTTTTTCATGCTTTAATTAAGTTTTGCCGACAAAATTACTGCTTTTTTTGCATATATGCAAATTATTCTGTACCTTTGCAGTATAAAATAACTTTACCATGAGAAGAATATTTTTATTTGTCATCTGTCTATATACATGCCTGGGGGCACTGTCTAGTACCAATACACCTATGACCCTACACTGGGAGTTTGCACAAAACGACCTCACTCCGGGTGTATGCCAGGCCCATCTCACCATCACCAACACTTCCTGCGACACTATTACCGACCAGGGATGGACGCTCTATTTCAATCTCATGTCCCTCCATCCTGTTTACACGGAGGGTGATGCACTATGTGAAACCGAGATCCAAGCCAGCTGGCATAGCATCCAGCCTACCCAAGCTTTCACTCCTCTAGCACCAGGCCAGAGTCGCACCTTCACCATGACTTACAAGGGCAGCGCCATACGCGAAAATATCCGCCCCGAAGGTTTCTTCCTTGTACACACTAAACACTCAACTCTAAACACTAAACCCTATACCATTCCTTGTACCTACGCCCCTTACACTCGACCTGAGCAGATGAAACGTGGCATTGTCACTTGGGAGAAGACTCCTTACGCCGAGGGTGAATATGTATATGATTATGTAGAGCGAGTAAGTGCAACTAGTGATACTGCATCCTATGTTGTTCCTGTCTTGCCTCATCCAAGACATTGCTATTTGAAAAAAGGCGAATGTAATATTGCTGAATCAATTA
>JAFZEQ010000064.1 GCA_017560605.1 Paludibacteraceae bacterium | reverse complement strand
ATACCTTGACCAAGGAGACTGTAGCATTTGATGGCATCGTAGAGACTATCCAAAACTTGCTCAAGGAGATTCAAGATAATATCTACCAAAAGGCGCTTAACTTCCGTATTGAGAATACTCGCGAGGTAGATACTTGGGAGGATTTCAAAGAGGAGATCAAGAAACCAGGCTTCTTGCTTTGCCACTGGGACGGAACTCCTGAAACAGAGGAAAAGATCAAGGCAGAGACCAAAGCCACTATCCGTTGTATTCCTTTGGAGGGCGACAAAACTCCTGGTAAGTGTATCTATACTGGCAAACCAAGTGCACAACGTGTAATCTTTGCGATTGCGTACTAAAAATCCAGAAAGATATTATCTAATTAGGCTTATAAATCAGAAAAATCGCACTCAACGTGCGATTTTTTTGTGTATATCAAAAAAAAGTAGTACTTTTGCGGAGTAACCACAAAACATTTTGTGTGAGATGAAAATCCGATTGACACAGTAACTCTAATTAGAAATAACTATGAATAAACTACAGCAGTTCTTTGAACAATTTACTGCCGCCAATCTAAAAGAAACAGTAGCAGCAACTTTCAAACGATTTTATGTACAATTTGCATGTGTTACCGTAACGGCAGTCATTGCATATTGTTTATTAGCGTCTTTGGATATATCAAATGAAGTAGAGAGGTATCTGGGAATACTAGCAGGCGTATTGATGTGTGGGTCACTGATGGACTTTACATTGGTACTATTCGGGGAGAATCCTAAACATAAAAACACATTTATATTCTCAAGGATTGTACTTTGGGTCGCACTAATGGTATGTTATATTTTACTAGTTGATTCCAAAATCAAGGATACCAATTCTTCCTTTGCGATTGCTTGTGCATGTGTGGTGGGTTCGTTTGCTTTGATGATACCATTTGCAGGGTTTGTAGGCCTCAAGGATAACAACGATATGCCAGCTTACAATTTGATGATCAAATTGATAATCTATCAGGTGTTACTAGGTATTGTGCAAATGGTTTTATTTATTGGAGGTGAATTACTTATTTTAGCTATATCCACTTTGTTTGAGTGTCAGGCAAGTGAAAATGTATCGTTAGGCCTTGGCATTACATTGATGTGGTTTATAATCTGTTCATTCTATTTCTTTGTACCTCGTGGAGAGAATCTGCAAGACTCTTCTACCGATAACTTCCGCATACTCAGCAAGCTTATTCAATATGTATTTCTGCCATTGCTGATTGTATATGTTATTGTCATATTGATCTATGCATTGCGCGTGTTGATAGCATGGGAGTTGCCTAAAGGTATGGTATCCTACTTGGTATCTGGTGTGATGTTTACCTATATCTTTTGTTATGTTTGTCTCTATCCAAAACTACAAAACACAGGCTCTAAATTATATCGCTTGATGCACATGTATATACCTATCAGTTTGTTTCCATTGCTAGTATTGATGACAGTTGGAGTTATTCGTCGCGTTTTAGATTATGGCATTACTCCAGAGCGTTTGTATCTCATTACGCTACTAGTGTGGTTCTATGGCGTGAACATCGTGATATTAGTGAGAAAAACTCCTCGTATACGTTGGATATTTGTTTCGTTTGCATTATTACTATTGCTTAGTTCGGCGCATCCTTTGAATTATACAAAGATAGGTCAGATGGTGAATGTAGCAGAATATGAACAACTTTTGGAAGAGTATCATCTGACGGGACTTCAAGAACCGGAGGCTAAAAAAGTGTATAATAACTTACCAGATAGTGTACAAACTAATATTGATGAAAAGCAGCGATATTTGGAAAAACGATATGGTTATGACAGAAGGGGGTGGAAGGATAAATATACATACCCACTCAATGAAACTAATCTATAAGAAAAAATCGCACATCAAGTGCGATTTTTTTGTATATTTCAAAAAAAAGCAGTACCTTTGTCGTCGCGTTAGTGATGTGTATTGTGAGTTTTTTCTTGCAAACCCATTACGACGACGGGATGTGGCGCAGCCCGGTAGCGCAACGGTCTGGGGGACCGGAGGTCGCAAGTTCAAATCTTGTCATCCCGACGAATAAAATGTATAACTGAGGAAGAATGAGGGTGGATAAGCCTTCATTCTTTTGTTAAGAACGAAAAATAGTATGGCACTACAAGGTAAAATGAAAAAGTCGCATGTAATGGCGAAGTTGATGGTATGGCTGGGGTGTATCTTTGTGATGTTTAGTTTAGTGACGGCAGTTATCAGTATATGTACCCTGCAAGGTGTACTATTTGATATGAATGCATTAAAGTGGGTACAATTGTTGCAGACAGTAGCATTGTTCTTATTGCCATCCTTGATATTGGCATATTTGTGTGCTAACAATCCTTGGAAGTGGTTGAAGTTGCATAAAAAAGTAGATTGGAAAGTCTTATTGGGGGCTGTGGGTATCATGTTGGTAGCATTGCCAACGATAAATATGTTGAGCCACTGGAATCAGCAGATGATTCTTCCTAGCTGGTTAGCAGGATTAGAAGAGTGGATGAAAAGCAAAGAGGCTGAGGCCGAATGGCTCACTAAGCAGTTTATGGCTGTGAATACAGTGGGTGGTTTATTGATCAATCTATTTTTGATGGCAGTACTGCCAGCTGTATCCGAGGAGGTGACTTTCCGAGGTGTGTTGCAAAAATTGTTGAAAGGTTCTAAGGGTTCAAACAATTCTAACGGTGTAAAGGGAGAGGTTCCTCATTTAGCTATTTGGGCGACAGCCATTATTTTCTCGGCTGTTCATATGCAGTTTTATGGTTTTGTGCCACGAATGTTGATGGGTGCTTTGTTTGGCTATATGTTGGCGTGGACGGGTAGTTTGTGGGTGCCTATGATGATGCACCTAGTGAATAATGGAATGGCTGTATTGCTTTATTTTCTAGCCAATAAATATGTTTGGGATACAGAAAGTGTAGATGGCATAGGTACAGGCAACACCCTGTGGTTGGGTGTTGTGAGTGCAGTACTTACGGTAGTAGGAATTTATATGTTTCGTCGTTCCACGACGATGAGTAGTGCCTCTTCTCGAATATCTAGCGGTAGTTGAATATTACGCAATTGAATACTGCGAACCCATCCAGGAACATCGCTAGCTTTGAGTGTCTCAAAAACTTCACGAATCATTTGATATTGCTCTTTGGTGTAGTCTTCTGCGGCTATACCTGCTAATGTGTCTAGTTCTTCGTCATCATAATATTCAACTTTGGCATTAGTTTGGAGCAGTGTTTCGCGCTCGCAAACAAGGTGTTCACCGCAGCAGCCGTCATCTTCGCTTGGCTGTTCGGTAACGACATCTCTCGCTTGTTCTGCATTGTTTTTCTCTTTTCGTGCACGATATTCAAAGATAACTAGCACTACAATGCCTAAGCATACAAATAATATCAATGGAATCATATTGAGAGTTCTAAGCGCAGCGTTGCTGCTGTTCTAAGCGCCCTGGTGGGCTGTTCTAAAAGTTAAAATGGTTATTCTACGTCTTCTTCTACAACTAGGTTGTTGATGATAAAGTTTTGACGATCCATGGTGTTCTTTCCCATATAGAAACTAAGCAAGTCGCTAACGGCATCCTCTTTGCGTAGGCGTACTTGATCAAGACGAATGCCTTTACCAATAAAGGATTTGAACTCATCTGGACTAATCTCACCAAGACCTTTGAATCGGGTGATTTCTGGGTTAGGTTTTAGATCTTCAATAGCTTGTATGCGTTCCTCCTCGTTGTAGCAATAGCGAATTTCCTTTTTGTTTTTAACACGGAAGAGCGGTGTTTGTAGGATGTAGACATGTCCTTTTTTAACGAGATCTGGGAAGAACTGTAAGAAGAAGGTTAGCATGAGCAATCGTATGTGCATACCATCGACATCGGCATCAGTAGCTATGATGACTTTGTTGTAGCGTAATTCGTCAAGACCATCTTCGATATTTAGTGCAGCTTGCAAGCAGTTAAACTCTTCATTTTCATATACGACCGACTTGCTCAGTCCATATGAGTTAAGCGGTTTACCGCGCAGTGAGAAGACGGCTTGTGTGCGTACATCTCGGCTGGTGGTGATACTACCAGAAGCTGATAGACCCTCAGTAATAAAGATACTACTCTCTTCGCGTAAATCATCATCCGCATCTTTAGCAGATTTGGTAGGTTTGGCGTCGTTGTAGTGTACTTGGCAGTCGCGCAGTTTAGGGTTGTTGAGCATGATTTTCTTAGCACGCTCACGCGCGATCTTGGTAACTCCGGCAATAGCTTTACGCTCTTTTTCGGAATCCAGTATCTTCTGTAGCATAATCTCTGCTACTTCTGGATGTTTGTGTAGGTAGTTGTCAAGTTGTTGTTTGACAAAGTCATTGACAAACTTATTAACGGATACTCCTCCTTCTGGTGACATATCTTTGGAGCCTAATTTAACTTTTGTTTGGCTCTCGAAGACTGGTTCAGAGACATTGATTGCAATAGCACCTACTACACCGCTTCGTATGTCACTGAGTTCGAAGTTTTTGTTGTAGAACTCCTTGATGGTTCTACCGATAGCTTCGCGTAGTGCTGCTTGATGTGTACCACCTTGGATGGTGTGTTGACCATTTACGAAGGAGTGATACTCTTCGCCTGTTTGATCGGTATGGCAGAGGGCTATTTCAATATCTTCTCCCTGAATGTGAATGATAGGGTAGAGTGGATCAACGGTCATAGTCTCTGTAAGAAGATCGAAAAGACCGTTCTTTGATGAGTATTTTTTGCCGTTGTAGTTGAGTGTAAGTCCAACATTGAGGTATGCGTAGTTACGCATCATAGTTTCGATAAAGTCGTCTCGGAAACGATAGTTTTCAAAGAGTCCTTTAGTATTGTCTGGAACAAATTCGATGAGTGTACCTCGTTTTTCAGGTCCGCTGTAGTCTTGTATTTCGGAGTCTTCCACAAGATGTCCTTGTTTGAAAACGATGCGACGTGTTTTGTTGTCTCGCCATACTTGTACAGCAAACTCAAGACTCAAAGCGTTAACAGCCTTGGTACCTACACCATTGAGACCGACAGATTTTTTGAAGGCTTTGGTGTCGTATTTACCACCTGTGTTGAGAATAGAAACGGCTTCAACCATTTTGCCCAATGGGATACCACGACCATAGTCACGGACGCGAACGCGTTGTGAGTTATCTTCAGCAGAAGGAGCAGAGACATTGACTTCTACGACTTTTCCTTCGTTCATACGGAACTCGTCGATACAGTTATCGATAGTTTCTTTGATGAGCACATATATACCATCGTCAGAGTGGCTGCCATCTCCTAGTTTACCGATGTACATACCAGGACGACGACGTATATGTTCGCGGTCATCAAGGTGAACAATGTTATCTTCGTTGTAAGTAGTCGTTGCTTGTTTTATCTCTTCTGCCATAGTGGTATTTGTTTCAGCCTGCAAAAGTAGTAATTTTTTTCGATATTTGCAAGCAAAATCTTTGAAATAGGATAAAAAAAGATAAGATACACTAATGTGTACCTTATCCATAAGTTATTTAATGTCAATGACTCGAGTTGGTTTGTCCTCCACCTGAGAGGCTAATTTGGGTAGTTCGATGTGAAGAACTCCGTTACACATTTTAGCTGATATCTTTTTGTGATCCACATGGTCCGGTAGTTGCATAGATTGCTGAAAATGCGTGTAGTTGAATTCACGACGGAGGTATTTGCATGTTTTGTCTTCTTGTTTGTCTTCTTCTGTGTGCTCAACTGATATGACGAGTTGATTGAGGTTGTTGACATGTACTTTGAAATCGTCTTTTGTCATGCCTGGAGCTGCAATCTCCATGTTGTAGGAGTGTTCACTCTCCTTGACGTTGATAGCTGGCGTTGTAGTACCCATATTGTGTACGGGACACCAATCTTCTTTAAAGAAATCGCCGAAAATGTTTGGCAACCAATGATTTTGCCTTTTGATGTTAGGTAGCATAATAATAAATTTTGATAGTTAGGTTTAGGCTTGATGGCAACCTCCTCTCAATAGGATTATAGACCATTTTGCCGTATAGTAGTATAGACAAATAGTGTGCCAAAATAAATTTGAATTTATTTTTGTAAGAACAGTATAAAAAAACTAACCCCGCCGGCTGGCGAGGTTAGTAATGGGGAATTAGACTATAGTGTCTTAGTTGACAATTCTTCCAATTGTTTCAGGGAATGCGATTTTTGGCATCTTAGGAGCACCTACCTTCTTTAATGCTTTTTTATCTTGTGGAGTATCGTATTGGCAAACAAAGTTCTCTACTTTACCTTCGAAGACGCCGTTTTTATGTGTGTAACGAACGGTACCTGTACCTGAGAACTTACCTTTGATAAATTCACCGGTGTAGTAATCTCCATTAGCTAGCGTATATCTACCGTAATGGATAGAGTAAGATTAAGTGATAAAATAACTTATCAGAATGTGGCTCCGGTATTTTGTTCTTGTAGGTCGGTGTTTACTTGCGTTTGTTGGTTGACCCATAGCCATGTGGTGTTGCTCTCTTTACCAAGATAGAGAACTTTAGCTTGGATGATCTGTGTGCTTTTAGGCACTTTTATTGGAGAGGTGTAGGTCTTCCATTTGCCATTGTCAAAGCGATAAAGGATTTTACCACCTTGCATAACCTTATTCATCATTAGTTTTCCGTCCACCAATTTGATACCTGGTTGTTGGATGTGGAAGTTATGTCCATCTGCTGCTAAACGTGGTAGATGCACGTTGTAAACGAGATGATTATAGTCACCCAAGGTTAGTTTACTACGATGATTATAGTCGTGGAAGGTTAGTCTAGTTGGATCGTACGAAGCATTCCAGGAGCGTTCTACTAAACCAAAAATTTTGGGGTATAGTTGCCATTCTACTTGCGCGAATGACCGAATCACTTCTGACCAAAGTTGTGCGCTCATACCGATAATATTATCATCATCAGCAGGTTCCCAATCAAATGAACGATATTCATCTGTATAACCACCCCAACTGAGTCCTTTCTCTTGGTGGTGGTTGCAGTATGCGAAGTCGAAATATAGGTGGCTAGCTGTAGCTATAACTACCTGATAACCAGCTTTTGCGAGTTGGAGTGGTTTAGTTTCGCTATTGAGCCAGGCATAGCAGATAGCACCACTCTCTGGTTGGCAGAAATGGTCTATTTCTTCCCAACCAACAGGTTGCAATTCATAGCGTTGAAGGATAACTAACACGGAATCGATAAAGCGTTGATGTTCGTCTTTGGTTAGTGCTCCTTTTGGTACTTCATCACCACCTATATTAAAGTGTTTTAAGTGGCATCCCGCCTCTTGGTGCATCTTCACAATTTCTGTTATCACGTGGTCCACAAACTCAATGGCATAAGGCAAAGAGACGTTAATCACATTGTCGGTATAGTTTTGTGCAGACTTATATACTCGCGCATCGAAAGCATTGTCTGTCAGTAGATTACCCATTGCTTTTTTGGCAGCACGCATATGTCCTGGCATGTCGATTTCAGGAATGACTCGTATATGTCTCTCTTTTGCGTATTTCAATAAGTTGATATATTCTTCTCGCGTGATATATCCATTGGCAGTAGTATTGGCATTGGCATCCCAACCTCCGCAATACATAGGAAGCAGGCATTCACTTTCGTCGGTGGTATATCCTCGTTTTGATCCGATGTCGGTTAGCTGTGGTAACCCCGGAATCTCTAGTCTCCAAGCTTCATCATCGGATAGGTGCAAATGTAAGACATTCAACTTGTATTGCGCCATGACATCCAATACCCTGCAAATAGAGTCCACTGGATAATAATTTCGAGCGATATCCAACATCAAGGAACGGTAGTGTAGATCAGGGAAATCTATTATTTCCATACACTGAACCACAGTTGGCAATTGTGCTAATGTTTGATGGGCATAGAATAAACCTGCGGAATCAGCTGCGGATATGTATATCTCATCCGATTTTAGTCGCATAAAATATCCTTCCTTTGGCAAATCAGCCTCAAGATCTTCTACTATAATTGATTCAGCAATATTACATTCGCCTTTTTTCAAATAGCAATGTCTTGGATGAGGCAAGACAGGAACAACATAGGATGCAGTATCACTAGTTGCACTTACTCGCTCTACATAATCATATACATATTCACCCT
>JAFZEQ010000063.1 GCA_017560605.1 Paludibacteraceae bacterium | reverse complement strand
CTCGTGAGAGGTACGGAAACCGTCGAAGAAGTTGAGGAATGGCACGCGGCTCTTGATAGTAGCAAGGTGTGCTACACCAGCGAGGTCCATCACCTCTTGTACGCTACCCTCAGCGAGCATAGCAAAGCCCGTTTGGCGGCAAGACATCACGTCTTGGTGATCGCCGAAGATACAAAGCGCATGCGACGCGAGTGTACGTGCAGATACGTGGAATACAGAAGGAATCAACTCACCTGCGATCTTGTACATGTTAGGGATCATCAGGAGCAGACCTTGGCTAGCGGTAAAGGTAGTGGTGAGAGCACCTGCGTTGAGTGCGCCGTGCACAGCACCTGCAGCACCTGCCTCAGATTGCATCTCTTGTACCAACACTGTCTCGCCGAAGAGGTTCTTGCGACCTGCAGCAGCCCATTCGTCCACGTTCTCCGCCATAGGAGAAGATGGGGTGATAGGATAGATGGCAGCTACCTCGGTGAACATATACGCGATATGTGCCGCAGCAGCATTACCATCAAGGGTTAAATACTTTTTTTCTTTCATTGTAGTTGTATTTTAGTTGTTAAAATAGTTTTCTAGTTGGGCTAGTGGCAATAGGCTATAGGCGATTGGCTATAGGCTATTGACTAGTATAGGAAGCCAAAGAGCCAAAGTGGGATATTCTTTTGCGAGCCCTGCTCAATATCCGCAATAGCGCAATAGCGGATACCCGTCTTAGCTGGCGTGGTAGCACGAGCATCCATATAATGCATGCCATCGACTATGAACATCGCACTGCGATCGGTAGCGTTAACTATATGCTTGCCATGCAACGCGTTGTAGAAGAAGGTCTCGGCTACCGCCTGCTGACTCAACTCGCGTGTGCAAGTGGCATAACACAAGTTAGGGTTCTGCATATACACCTTGGTAGGCTTGAGCGGGAAGTTCTTACCCGCTGGATAAAGCAAATTAAGGATTCGAGCATCTTTGAGATACTTGATATAGTTCATTGTTGTCGAACGCGAACAATCGATAGCATCAGCCAAACTGCTGACATTAAGTCCGCAAGGTGTTTGTTGCAACATCAAGTGCACCAAATGGCGCAACTTAGGCAATGAACTAACCTCCACTTGCTTAACAAGCAACACATCCACATCGAGGATATTGTTCATCATCTTCAAGAGCGACTCGGAAAAATCGTGAGGCTCCAAAAAGAGAGGATAAAAACCATGATGCAAATACTCGTTAAAATACTTGATAGGACTAATGCTTTGACATATACGATGCGCTATCTCGGTATGGTTGCGCAAGATATCAGTCAACTTAAACACAGGCAAATTTAAGCCTAGTGTAACGTTTAGATACTCGCGGAAACTATATCCACGCAAGTTATATGGATGCACAATATGTCCGATATCTTTATTATCCTCTACCACACGCATCACCGCCGTAGCAATGAACACAATGCGCAAGTTAGGATATCGATAGTAACATTGACTCAACTCGCGAGACCAATTAGGATACTTGTACGCCTGATCAATCAACAACACCTGACCACCACCTGCCACAAACTCCGAAGCCAACTCTACCAAGGTATGCTCGGTAAAATAAAAGTCGCTCAAGTTGACATATAATGTTCGCTTTGCCAACTCTGGGTTCTTCTTGCGCATCTCTTTAGCATAGTTGAGCAAAAAGTCCGTCTTACCCATTCCACGACCACCTTTGATGGCAATCAATCTATCATTCCAATCAATCTCATCCATTAGGATGCGTCTTACAGGCACTTGTACATGCTCAACCAGATAGTCGTGTGTTTTGTAAAAAGCGTTTAACATAGTTATTGATTAAATTTCAGGTGTTACTTATCCTAAAGTCAATGAACAACCCACTTAATCTACCCCCAAATTTGTTCACGCTGCAAAATTACTACTTTTTTTCCAATTTTGCAACATTAAAGTTACATTTTTTATAAAAAAAGTGTAAATTTGTCATCGATCAGCCTTTGTCTTGGTTATTTAATGAAAAAGATATACCTTTGCAGTGTTTTTAATAAGCACAATCTTATGAACTGGTTTGAAAGTTTATTTTTGGGTTCAGGAGTACCCCACTCTATTTTTATACTCACACTAGCTATTGCAGTAGGTATATACCTAAGCCATAGACTGAAATTCAAGGGCATTACATTGGGTATCACTTGGATACTATTTTGCGCTATTGCCATGTCGCACTTTGGTATGCACCTAGACCCAGTGGTGGAAACATTTGCCAAGGACTTTGGACTGATACTATTTGTGTATAGTATTGGTTTACAGGTAGGTCCAAGCTTCTTCTCCTCGTTTGGAAAAGGTGGTATCAAACTCAACATACTAGCTTTTACGGCCGTCGCACTGAGCTGCCTAACCGCATTCATCATCCACCTGGTATCAGGCGAACATATTGCCACTATGACAGGTATACTATTTGGTGCCGTAACTAACACCCCTGGTCTAGGTGCCGCACAACAAGCATACCTGGATACCATAGGTACAGCCAATGGTAATATAGCCAGCGGATACGCTATGGCATACCCACTGGGCGTGGTGGGCATCATTGCCGTAATACTGATGATGCGATGGTTCTTCCATATCAAATTGGATAAAGAAGAAGCTCGCGTAGCTGCTGAAAGCGAAGTTCAAAAGGAAATCGAACATATTGACATCCTGCTGGCTAACCCACAGGTAGAGGGCGCTCATATACGCGATTTGAGCTCGCTATGCAATATGAACCTAATCGTATCGCGACTGGTTCGCCCCGATGGCGAAGACGAACTACCCGACGTGGACACCGTACTACATGTGGGCGACCGCATCCGTGTTGTGATAGACCAAGAACACAGGAAAAGTGTATTACTACTGGGTATGGAAACCAGTATCCAGACCGACAACAAACAGCAAGCACACTTGGTTTCGCGCAACATCATTGTCACCAAAGCCGAACTAAACGGCAAACGCATTGGTGACCTAAACATACGCGCTACATACCATGTGTCCATCACACGTATTCGTCGTGCTGGTATCGAACTGCTAGCAACACGCGACCTATACCTGCAACTAGGTGACCGAATAACGGTTGTTGGCGAAGAGAGAACAATAGAAAAGATTGAAAAAGTATTTGGTAATTCCAGCAAAAAACTAGAAATACCAAACCTAGTATCCATCTTTGTAGGTATCGGACTAGGTGTACTGCTAGGATCATTGCCTATCAGCTTACCAGGCCTATCACAACCCTTCAAACTGGGACTAGCAGGAGGATCGTTGATAGTAGCCATACTGATGAGCTGCTTTGGACCTAAAATGCATATAGTAACCTACACCACCAGTAGCGCCAACCTGATGATACGAGAAATAGGTATAGCTATGTTCTTAGCAGCCGTAGGCTTTGGAGCCGGCAAAACCTTTATTCCAACCCTGCTAGACGGCGGATACATATGGATTGGATATGGTGTTATCATCACCTTGCTACCACTGATCATCGTAGGTATACTAGGCCGTAAATGGCTAAAACTAGACTACTTTGCACTGATGGGACTGATAGCTGGTAGCACAACCAATCCACCATCATTATCCTACGCCACAGCCCTATCTACCAACAACGACCGAGCTGCCGTAACCTACTCGACCGTATACCCACTAACCATGTTCCTTCGAGTACTAACGGGACAATTGATGATATTACTGTTCTTGTAGAATTATGAGTGATGAACAATGAGTGATAAGTTATGAAGAAGTTTCCACTATATTTGGCACCTATGGAGGATGTAACAGATCCTGCGTTTCGTTTGCTATGCAAACGTTTTGGTGCAACACGCGTATATACCGAGTTCGTCAATGCAGACGCCCTTGTGCGTGATGTAGCGTCTACTACACGCAAACTCAATATCTACGACGAAGAACGTCCGGTAGCCATACAGATCTATGGTCGTGAACCCGAGAGTATGGCCGAGGCTGCACGTATAGTAGAACAAGCTAAACCAGACTTCATCGACATCAACTTTGGCTGCCCTGTCAAAAAAGTGGCAGGCAAAGGTGCAGGCGCAGGATTGCTGAAAGACATACCAAAAATGCTGGACATAACCCGTGCCGTAGTCAAAGCTGTTAACACCCCTGTAACCGTCAAGACACGACTAGGATGGGACGATAACAACCGCATCATCACCGATATAGCCGAAGCACTACAAGACTGCGGTATAGCCGAACTGGCCATCCATGGACGCACACGCAGTCAGATGTACCGCGGCGATGCCGACTGGACACTGATTCGCGAAGTAAAAAACAACCCTCGCATCCATATACCTATCATCGGCAACGGCGATGTCACCACTCCAGAGAGAGCCAAAGAGTGCTTTGATGAATACGGCGTAGACGCCATTATGATAGGCCGAGCAACCTTTGGTTGCCCATGGATATTCGAAGATATCCAACACTACCTCAATACAGGCGAGCTAATACCTACACGCAGCATGCAATGGTGCGTAGACATCCTCAAAGAGCATGTCGAACGAAGCATAGAGTGGATAGGCGACGAGCGCAAAGGCATCGTACACAGCCGTAGACACTTTGCTGCATCACCTGCCTTCAAAGGACTGTTTGATTTTCGTCAAACACGCATAGCCCTGCTACGAGCAGAGAGCAAAGCAGAAGTCTTCCAAATAATGGATGAAATCGTAGAAAAGTGGGGAAACCAGCCTAACGATTAGAACAACGTCGGATAAGTAATACGATGGTGGTTAATCTGCATTAATTTCTGTTTAAACACAGCACGAACATCTTCTAGATCTTTAAAGGACAATGGCGTCATAGCTAATTGTCCGTCTCGCATTTGCATATCAATCATATCATCCACCATATCGGATATCGACTGAGGAGTCATCTCTCTCAACGAACGAGAACGCGCCTCGATAGCATCCGCCATCATTACCAAAGCCGCCTCCTTGGTAGAAGGTTTAGGACCTGGATAGGTATAATCCTCTATGTTAACAGTAGATGGATCTAAACCCGCCTGTTTGGCCTGATTGACAGCCGTATTGTAGAAATAGCGAGTTTGAGAATTACCATGGTGTGAACGGATAAAATGGATGATCAATTCAGGCAAACGGTGACGACGAGCTATGCGCTCACCTTCTGCCACATGGTCAATAATTACCTTTGCCGCATCAGCACTAGCCATACCCAACAATGGATTGTTACCATCGGACTGATTCTCAATAAAACACCCGGCATTACTCATCTTACCTATATCGTGATAGAGCGCACCCGTACGAACCAACAAGACCTTAGCGCCAATACGCTTAGCCGCCTCAGTGGCCAAGTTACTAACTTGCAAAGAGTGCTGGAAAGTACCAGGTGCCTTCTCAGCAAACTGCAACATCAGATTGGAGTTGACATTGGTTAACTCAACCAAGGTAATACTACTGAGCAAACCGAAACTACGCTCAAATAGGAAAATCAAACCATAAGCACAGATCACCAATATCGCATTTACAGCAAACAGCACATAGTATCGCCATTCAACAAGTTCCAAGTTACCCGTTGTTAGAACCTGCAAAGCCGTAAAAACAACCGAATAAGCGATCAACACAAAAGCTGCCGTCTGAGCCAACTGTGCACGCTGTGTCATATCGCGCAAACTAATAACAGCAACTATACCAACAATAATCTGCGTGAGCAAAAAGATATATGGCATAGGCACAGCCACACTAACTATTGATACTGTTATGATATGCAAGAAGATAGCTGTACGCGAATCATAGAAAACACGGGCTATAATAGCACCCCAAACAAAAGGTATGAGATAAATATATTCGAGCTCCTTAACTACATCTAACAAGATAAAAGATGCCGAAATAATCATAGCCATCAAGATGGTGAAAAACAAGACATTGCGTAGATTATCTAGCAACTTACCACGATAGGTGTATAGATAAAGGTAGAAAATCAACAAAAGCACTACAATACAAATAGATGCACCTAAAGAAGACATCAACTTGCTCTTATAATCAATATCAGTATCCCTTTTCTTGGCCTCGAGAGAACGAATCTGCTGCGCTATCTCCTCGGTAACCATCTCGCCCGAATCAACAATCTTGGTTCCCTTGAACACCATACCGTGCAATAGCGACACTTGTTTGAGCTGTTTGTCGACCATCCTCTCTGATGCAATAGAATCAAAATCCAAATTAGGCTCGACATAGATACCTGTTTGTTGGTAAGCAACTTTGGCGGTAACCAATTCGCTGACATTAACTGGCTGCGACACATTGTCGTCAAGCACAGATATCTGTGTCCAACCATTTTTAAGGATACGATCCATCTCCTCGATAGACACTATATACTTGTGCTCGCCCGCAGGAGCAACTGTCTTTTGCAAATTATAAATAGGTCTAGACTCCCTAACTATGCGATTATGTTCTTCTGCCAGCTCCTTATCCGTTTTAAGAATAGAAAAATCAATATCCGCCTTCAACAGACCGTAGCCCCATGGACGACCTACGGTATAGTCATATGTAGTAACATATTGATGCTTTGGTAGCAAATAAATAGATAAAGCAGCCAATAGAACAAAAGCAGCCAACTGCAACACGGTTCTTACTATAGGTTTCATATTGTTGATGTATTAGATAGACTATCGTCTAGATTGAAAAAAGCGTTGTACTAGTTCTTTACACTCATCCTGCATAACGCCCGATGAAATCGTACATTTTGGATGCAAAGCCTGTGGGGCTAGTTTGGTAAACCCCCTCTTATCATCGCTAGCACCAAACACGACGCGTCTGATCTGCGACCAGCCTATGGCGCCAGCACACATCACACAGGGTTCTAGTGTGACATATAGCGTACATTGAGTAAGGTATTTGCCTCCTAAACTATTAGCTGCAGCTGTTATAGCTTGTATCTCGGCATGAGCCGTAACATCCTGCAATGTTTCGGTAAGATTATGTCCGCGTCCTAGGACCTGACCATTGGCCACCACGACACAGCCCACCGGAATCTCACCTTGGTCATACGCCATCTGTGCCTCGACCAAAGCCATCCGCATAAACTGCAGATCATCCGTATTTATATCCGATTTCAACGACATTGATTCTTATGATTAATAAAGTCAGATAATTGAGCTGGATGTTGCTCAAAATGATTACCTATTACCACTATATCTGCACCTGATAGAAAAGCCTGCGACATCTGTTCAAGCGAAGTAATACCACCACCAACTATCAAAGGCAGGTGGATAGCCTCTTTGACCGCAGCAATAGCCTGCGCTGACACAGGTAATTTAGCACCGCTACCTGCCTCCAGATAAACCAACTGCTTGCCTAGTAATTGACCAGCAAGAGCAAAACGCACGATTTCATCGATGGAATCATGTGGAACAGGTGTACAATGCGACACTTTTTCTACGGCACTCTGACGATGACCATCTACCAGCACATACCCCATAGGTATCACCTCGACACCAGACTGGTGAATAGTAGTCGCCATCTGAACATGTGGATCAATCAGTATCTCTGGACGGCGCGAGTTGAGCAGCGTCAAAAAGAGCAAGGCGTCGACAGTAGGAGTAAACTGCTGCACATTACCCGGAAAAAGCAAAACTGGTGCCGATGTATATTCTCTGAGAGCAGCTATACAAGCCTGTGCATTACCACCCGTACTACCACCCACCAAAACCAGATCTACTCCTGATAAATAAGGTAACAGATCTTGGTAAAAAGGCTTATCAGGATCTACCAACACTGCCAGAAGCGGAGTATGGGAAGATTGAGCTTGTAATATGATAGATAAAACACTCATTTTAGACGATTTCAACGCCATTTCATAGACTCCATTATCATACGCGCATCTTTACGCAAATAGTCATAAATAGGAGCCAACGAATCTTTATTAGGAACAGTATTACAATACACCGAACCACGGAAGAAATGCTCGGTAGAATCGGTCAAATAGAACTGCATAGGAGTAGCCGTATTGCCATGTAACTCAAAGTACATACCATAGACACGACGCTGTTCGTCACCATACTCCTGCATGGGTATGGCAGAGGCTACCGTAGAATGGCTATACAAAAACTCTTGCGCATCCTTGGACAAAGCCCTTAAATTGCCATTAACCTGCTTGTAACTGCAATGAACAGTGGCGTTGAGCGAAGGATACTGAATATCTATCCAATACACCTCGCCAGCTTGCTTAACCGTATCAACATAAGCATTCTTGGACAAACGGAAAGTATATGGATAGCCCTTCAAGTCGCAATACGCATAGGCAGTATCAGGTATAGCTATTCGATAATAGCCATATGGCTTAGGTATAGCACGCTGATGACAAGCAGTAAACAAACTTACCACCAACATCAGAACAAACAAAAATAAAAAACGAGTTCTCATAAATACAAAAATTCGTGCAAAGGTAATGAAATCATTTGAATTATGCAAGCATAATACCTACATAAATGCAATATCACACAAAAATACAGGCAAAGTATTGCATATATGAAAAAAAAATTGTACTTTTGCGCTCTTAAATAAAATTATTTAATTTTAATGCACTAGAATGACCCAAAAAACTAATAATATGATGAAACACAACTATTGTGTGATTATGGCAGGCGGCGTAGGTAGTCGCTTCTGGCCATTTAGTCGCACGGACAAACCTAAACAGTTTTTGGACTTTTTCGGCACAGGAAAAAGTTTACTACAAATGACTGTTGACCGCTTTACCACATTGGTTCCAGCCGAGAACATCCTGATTGTGACCAATGTACAGTATCGCGAAGTGGTATTAGAGCAACTACCTATGCTCAAACCAGCGCAAGTATTATGCGAACCAGCACGCAGAAACACAGCACCATGCATAGCGTACGCCGTTGCGCGTATCAAGGCTATGGTTAATGCCAAAGGGGACAAACAAGCCAATATCGTAGTGGCTCCTAGCGACCACTTGATATTGCAAGAAAACAAGTTTATTGAAACCATTGAACATGGTTTAGATTTTGTTGCATCGCACAAGGCACTACTAACCTTGGGTATGAAGCCTACCCGTCCTGACACTGGCTATGGCTACATACAGATAGACAGTGACAACTTGAGCGAAGATGGTGCAGAGATTTGCAAGGTTCGCGCCTTTACTGAAAAACCCAACTTGGAGTTAGCGAAGAAGTTTGTAGAGAGCGGAGAATTCCTATGGAACTCTGGCATCTTCCTATGGAACCTACAAGCCATCGACGCTGCTTTCCAAGCTTACTTACCAGAGGTAGCTAACATCTTTGCACAAGGAGAAGGTCTATTGGGCACCCATGGAGAAGAGGCGTTTATAGAGGAAGCATTTCCTAAATGCCCAAGCATCTCAATAGACTACGGAGTTATGGAGCACGCCAAGAATGTGTATGTTTTGCCTAGCGACTTTGGATGGAGCGACCTGGGAACATGGGGCTCGTTGTATGAGTTAAGCCCAAAAGACGAGCAACAAAATGCTACCCTACACTGCCAAGCTAAATACTACGACAGCCATGGCAACATCATCACACTACCGAAAGGTCATATGGCTGTGATACAAGGATTAGAAAACTGCATTATTGCCGAATCCAACGGTGTTCTGCTTATTTGCAAAAGAGAAGAAGAGCAACAGATTCGCCAGTTTCATATGGATGCAGAAGATAAATGGAAATAACCAAGGATTAAAGAGTTAGACATTATGAGTTATTTAAATTTCGACAAAAAACTGCTCGCTAACCTAGAACGAAGTTTGAGCAAAGAAATGATCCGCACCAATCGCGCGGGCGCATACAACTCAACCACTCTGGTAGACTGTAATACCCGCAAATACCATGGACAATTGGTGTTGCCACTCTCCGATCCTTTACCAGAAGACAACTATGTGCTACTAGGTAGTTTGGATGAAACAGTTATCCAACACGGAGCTGAATTCAACCTGGGTATTCACCAGTACGGAGAAAACCTATACACCCCTAGCGGTCACAAGTATATTCGCGAATTTGACTGTGAAGTAATCAGTAAAACCACCTATCGAGTTGGTGGTGTGATACTAACCAAGGAGCGTATGTTGGTAAGCTTTGAGCCACGCGTATTGATCAGATACACATTGGTTGAAGCACACTCGCCTACTACCCTGCGCTTGAAACCATTCTTGGCCTTCCGCAGCACCAACGAGCTCACACACGAGAACCCAGGAGCATGCACCGATATGCGCGAAGTACAAAACGGTAGAGCAGCACGCATGTACCCAGCCTTTCCAGAGCTATTTATGCAATGTTCCAAGAAAGTAGAATACACCCATAACCCACAGTGGTACAAAGGATTAGAATACTGCAAAGAACTAGAACGCGGCTTCTCATACAAGGAAGATCAACTGGTGCCAGGATGGTTTGAACTACCTATGAAAAAAGGCGAAAGCATAATTTTTGCTGCTGGCATCAGCGAGACAAAAACCAATACGCTGAAAGGACTATGGGAGAAAGAGTTGCAGCGTCGTAGTGCCCGTGACACTATGTTTAACAGTTTGAAGAACGCTGCGTCGCAATTCTATAAACGCGAAGGCGACAAATGCTACCTGATGGCTGGTTATCCATGGTTCAAAGCAACCGCTCGCGAGGAGTTCTTAGCATTACCTGGTTGTACAATGGGTATTGGTCGTCCTGAATATTGGGACGCTATTGTCAACAAAACAGCAGTAGAAGAGATTCGCGCCTTTATGAACGGGGAGCCACACAAGCTAGTAGGAATGGATGAACCCGACGCATTGCTGTGGTTCATTCATGCCTTGCAAGAGTATGCAGAGTACACTTCGATAGAAGAAACCACCAAACTATATGGTCAGCTAATCATAGAGATAATGCTCTTTATTCGCAGACAACAACACCCTCGTTTGTTCTTGCATCACAACAGTTTGTTGTGGGTAGATGGTAAAGAGCGTCCAGCTACCTGGATGAATGCGGTAGAGGATGGTCGTCCTATCACCCCACGTACAGGTTATGTAGTTGAGATCAACGCATTGTGGTACAACGCATTGCTCTTTACCGCAGCTATTCAACGCTGTCTAGGCAAAGAGCAAGTGGCAGATCTGATGGAATACCAAGCCGAGGTGGCAAAAGATAATTTCGTGAGAACCTTCTGGAATGGTTATTATCTAGATGACTATGTAGATGGCGATTACCACAATAATGAGGTTCGTCCTAACCAAATCATAGCAGCATCATTGCCATTCTCACCACTAGATAAGAAACAACGCAAGGCCGTAGTGGATATATGCACCAAAGAGTTGTACACCCCTAAGGGCTTGCGCACTATCTCGCCAAAGAGTGGCGGCTATCGTCCAGAGTATATTGGAGGACAATTGGAGCGCGACCGCAACTTCCACAACGGACCTGTATGGCCATGGACCATCGCAGCATACGCTATTGCCTACTTGAAAGTGTACCAACACTCTGGCGAAAGCTTTATTCGTCGCCTATTGACCGGTTACGAAGCTGAAATGAGCGAGTTATGCATCGGTACATTGAATGAGCTATACGACGGCAACCCACCATTCAAAGGACATGGCGGTATGAGTTATGCTCCTAGTGTAGCTAGCGTGATTGAAGTATGTAACACCTTGAAAAAATACGAAACAAAATGAAAGCACTAATGTTCGGTTGGGAGTTCCCCCCACATATTCTAGGCGGTTTGGGAACAGCCAGCTACGGTTTAACGCGTGGTATGGCTCAACAAGAGGACATGGAAATAACCTTTGTCATCCCTAAACCATGGGGAGACGAGGATCAATCCTTCCTACGAATCATAGGCGCCAACAGCGTACCTATCGTATGGAAAGACAACCACTACGACTATGTTCGTCAACGCATGGAGGGTAGAATGTCGGCAGAAGAATACTACCATCTACGCAATCATATTCGCTATGACTACTCGCGTATCGGAACCGACGATTTGGGTTGTGTAGGTTTCTCTGGTCGTTATCCAGACAACCTATTAGAGGAGATCGGTAACTATGAGGCAGTAGCTAGCGTACTAGCACACGCATTGGACTTTGACATCATCCACAGCCACGACTGGTTGACCTATCCATCAGGTGTTTTTGCGAAGCAAATATCTGGTAAACCATTGGTTATCCACGTACACGCAACAGACTTTGACCGCAGCCGTGGTAATGTCAACCCTACCGTGTACGCCATAGAGCGCAGAGGTATGGACGAGGCTGATCACATCATGTGCGTGAGCGAATTGACACGCCGCACTGTGATTGAGAAATACGGTCAACCACCACATAAAGTGAGCACCGTGCACAATGCAGTAGAACCACTGGCTAACCCAGAGGAGTTTGTGAAACATCCACGCAAAGATAAGCTGGTAACCTTCCTCGGTCGTATCACCATGCAGAAAGGTCCAGAGTACTTTGTGGAAGCCGCAGCACGCGTACTAGCCAAAACCAACGGTGTACGATTTGTGATGGCTGGTAGTGGTGATATGATGAACAAAATGATTGACCTAGTAGCACAACGCGGTATAGCGGATAAGTTCCACTTCCCTGGTTTTATGCGCGGCAGACAAGTGCAAGAGGTTTTGGCAGATTCTGATGTGTACATCATGCCTAGTGTGAGTGAACCATTTGGTATCTCACCATTAGAGGCTATGCAAGTGGGATGTCCATCTATCATCTCGCATCAGTCGGGTTGCGCAGAGATTCTGTCACACGCCATCAAGACTGACTATTGGGATATTGACGCTATGGCAGATGCGATATACGCCATCGTTAAATATCCTGCTATGTACAAGTCACTGAGCGAATTAGGTCGCGAGGAAGTAAACAACATCAAGTGGTATGATGCAGGATTGAAAGTGCGTCGTATCTACGATGAAGTGTTGCGTAACTACCGCTATTAATCAACCATTTATCAACTAGTAAAATTAGAAAGTCATGAAAAATATTTGTTTTTGTTTTCAAATGCACGCTCCATACAAAATGAAGCGCTATCGTTTTTTTGAGATAGGTCAAGATCATTACTACTACGATGATATGCAGACCGAAGAACATATGGAGTATCTAGTCAATGCATCTTATATTCCATTGTGTCACACCATTAAGGAGATGATTCGTCTATCCAAAGGTCGATTCCACTGTGCATTAAGCATCACAGGTGTAGCATTGGAGATGTTCCAACAGTTTGCTCCTGAGATGATAGATATCCTTCAAGAACTCGCAGAGACTGGATGTGTAGAGTTTGTAGCGACCCCATATGCATACTCATTGGCTTCGGTATATAGCGAGACAGAAGCCGCAGAACAATTGAATTTGCAACAAGATATGGTGAAGGAGTTGTTTAATGTGCAATCTACCACCATCTGCAATACCGAGTTGGTTTATTCTGATGAAATAGCCATCCAACTATACCAACAAGGTTATAAGACCGTTATGACCGAGGGTGCTAAACATATACTCAGCTGGAAGAGTCCAAACTATGTATACCAAAGTGCAACTGCACCAAAAATGAAAGTTTTGCTTCGCAACACAAACCTAAGCGACGAACTTGCATTCCATTTTGCTGATCCTAACTGGTACAACTACCCGATGGACGCAGAGAAGTTTACAGCTCAACTAGCAGCTTTGCCAGAAGAGGAACAAGTAGCTAACATCTGGGTTGACGCAGAGACCTTTGGCGTACGCCACCACGGCAGTTGCGGCATCTTTGATTTCCTCAAAGCATTGCCATATCACGCTATGGATAAGAGCATTGGTTTTATGACTCCAAGCGAAGTAGCTAAGAAGTTCAACACCAACGATGTAGTAGTTGCACCATACCCTATCACATGGGCAGGAGAAGCGAAGGACTTGGGTATGTACACTGGCAATGACCTACAAAACGAGGCTTTGCAAAAACTATATGCAGTGGCTGAACGCGTACATCTATGCCAAGACAAACAACTAAAACGCGACTGGCTATTGCTACAAGATGTAAACTTCTTCCACTATATGAATCATATCGATCAGGGTGCTACACACTTTGAATCTGCATACGATGCATTCATCAATTATATGAATATTCTATCAGACTTCTTGCAACGAGTTGACGAGCAATACCCTACAACGATAGAAAACGAAGAGTTGAGCGAGCTATTGAAGACCATCAACAACCAAGAAAAAGAAATCGAAAAACTAGAAGAGCAAATCAAAGCTTTGAAGAAAAAAGAGCGTGCTACCAAGAAAAAAAGTGAATAACAACTACCGTATACATCAACGCCTGATATGCATATTAGTGCTGATATGTAGTATGACCGTGGGAACAATGGCTAAAGAAAAAGCCGTTCCCACCGTCATCAAGGCATGGCAATTAGATCAATGGACTGGTGTGGCAGATACATTATCTGGCATCGACTCGTCATATCTGCACCTGCCAATGCGCGATGTGCTAAATGACTACTCAATATCCAACACAACCAACTCTAACCTAGTATCTCCTGTACAGTCACGAGTATACTTTGAAAGAGAAAAGACTACTGATTTTATTTTTGCAGATGCATACACCCCTTATATTGTCACACCACAAAAGGTTAAGTTCTACCACACCACAACACCTTATTCGACTATTGCATACAAGAAAGGATTTGTCAAAAACCTAGACCAAAACGACTTAAGCTTCTCGTTTACAGGTAACATCAACCGTCAAATCAATGTAGGTATGACGATTGACTATCTTAACTCATATGGCCGATACACCAATCAAGAAGGTAAGACAACTTTTGGCTCGGTCTTTGGTTCGTATAACGGAAACCACTACTCCTTGCAAACAGCTTTTACCTGGAACACGTTAAGCAACTTCGAAAATGGCGGTTTACAGAACCCAAATGATATCCAAAGCACGCTGAAACCAGAAGATATGCCTGTTAAAATGCAAGGTATGTCAGGCTTAAGATACTTATCCGGATACCTAAACCACTACTACAGCATCTGCGTGGAACGCGAACGCAAAGTCAACTATCGCGAACGCAACGAAGAAGGCAAATGGGAGAAAAAAGACTCTATTAAGATAGAGTATGTACCCGTTACAACCTTTAGACATATCTTTGAGGTGAACGATGTCACCAAACGATATATCGAAAAATCTGCTACACAAAGCATTCTGCCAAATATATACAGAAACCCTGTTTCTACCCGTGACTCAGCTGCGTGCTTAACCATCAAGAACACCCTAGCTGTAACATTTGAAGAAGAATTTAACACCTTGCTACAATTTGGAGCAATGGTATATGCTATGAACGAATGTCAACGCTACACCTCTGCCATAGGCCAAGTGGAGAATATTGTAGATCTGAACCCATTCAACAATTCTTATAATGATATCATATCACTTGAACCATTGCACAGAATGCCAGATACACTATTCTCGGCTGGTTGGACCAACAACACTTATATAGGTGGTGCACTATACAAACATCGTGGTAAATACATACACTACGGCTTTGATGGTAATGTGTGTTTGGCAGGATATAAACTAGGCGAGTTTCAAGTGAATGGCCACATTAACTCTGGCTTCAAAGTAGGTAAAGACTCGATGACCATTGCTGCCAAAGTATTTTTCCGCAACGAAACACCAGATTATTATCTGCAACATTATCGCAGTAACCATTATAGGTGGGACAACGAGTTTAGCAAACTATATCGCCTGCAAGTAGGCGGAGAAATCGCATACCCTACCAAATGGGTGAAACCTAAACTGAATGTATCGTTTGAAAATATATCAAAACATATCTACTTTGACACAGACGGCACCCCTAAACAAATGGATAAAGACATCCAGGTAATAGCGGCAGATCTACGACTAGACATCACAACACCATGGGTCAACCTGGAAAATAGTATCATATACCAATACTCATCATCTAACAACCTGCCATTGCCTGCATTGACAATGTATAACAACTTGTACTATTACGACACATGGGCTAAAGTATTAGATGTACAGATTGGTCTAGATATGCGATTCTTTACCAAGTACTATGCACCTGTGCTTAATCCAGCATTAGGTCAGTTCTGTGTACAGACAGAGAAAAAGATAGGTAACTACCCAGTGATGAATGTGTATGCCAATTTTTATGTGCGCAACCTACGCCTGAAATTGTTTGCACAATATCAACACTTTAATGCTTCATTTATGAATAAGCAATATTATGAAATGCCTAACTACCCAATGGCTCCTGATATGTTCCGTGCAGGAGTATCATGGCATTTCTACAAATAGTCTAAACCTTTATACCTTATATATATATGCAACAAACTAATAATTTACATACCATTCTTTTGTATGCCCAACAAGAGGCACAAAGACTAGGTTCCAATGAGATTATGCCCGATCACATGATGCTGGGCATACTACGATTAGCTGAAGGCAAAGCCTTTGAACTTCTTATGCAAGCAGGACTCAATCCTGTAGAACTAAAACGAAATATAGACGAGCGTCTTATACAAGCCACACCTAGCCAAACTACCAAAATGTCACGCGCCAGCGAACGAGTATTGCGACTGATGATCATAGAAGCAAAGCTCTACCACGCAGAAGAATGTGGATCAGTACACTTGTTACTAGCACTACTACGCGAACGCGTAAACTATCCTGCAATGTTTGTAGAACAACAATTTGGCATTGATTATGAATGTATCGAGCGCTTGTTCCCTAAACCACAACCATTGCCTCAAAATGGTAGTCAATTGGAGGCCGATTTTGCAGGAGAAAAACCTTTTGGATGGGATACTACTACCAAAGAAAATAAAAAAAGCAAAACAGGCACTCCCGCACTAGATAAATACGGCAAAGATCTAACAGCACAAGCACGCAACGGTGAGTTAGACCCTGTTGTTGGACGACAAGTAGAGATAGAACGAGTAATACAGATACTTTCACGCCGCAAGAAGAATAACCCTATCCTAATAGGTGAACCTGGCGTTGGCAAATCAGCCATAGTAGAGGGGCTGGCACTACGCATTGAGAATGGCGAAGCAGCCACACTACAAGGACGACGAATAGTATCCCTAGACATAGCCTCAATGGTAGCTGGAACGACCTATCGTGGACAATTCGAGGAGCGTATGAAAACCGTGATCACGGAACTAAACAAGCATCCTGAAATCATTCTTTTTGTCGACGAGATCCACACTATCATGGGTGCAGGTAACGCACAAGGATCGCTTGATGCGGCTAATATCCTCAAGCCTGCATTGGCTCGTGGTGAAGTACAATGCATAGGCGCCACTACTATATCTGAATATCGTAAGACCATAGAGAAAGATGGTGCTTTAGAAAGACGCTTCCAAAAAGTACTTGTACAACCTACCTCACAGGAAGAGACATATGCTGTATTGACACGTATAAGCGAGGTATACGGAACTTTTCATAAGGTACAATACACCGAAGAAGCATTGCACGCGTGCGTACAACTAACTGATAGATACATCACCGACCGTTACTTCCCTGACAAAGCTATCGACGCTATGGACGAAGCCGGTTCATACAAAAGACAACACACGACAGAAACTGACACCACACCTGTCATCACTGAGGCAGACATAGCCTTTGTTGTCAGCAGAATGTCTGGCGTACCCGTGCAACGCGTAGCACAAGCCGAAACAGAACAATTACGCCAGATGGCTAATGTGCTCAAACAACGCGTTATAGGTCAAGACAAAGCTATCGACACTATTGTCAAAGCTATACAACGCTCACGCATGGGACTAAGAGACCCCAAGAAACCTATCGGTACATTCTTCTTGCTAGGACCAACGGGTGTAGGTAAGACCCATCTAGCACAGTGCCTAGCAGAAGAGATGTTTGGCAACCGAGATGCTATTATCCGTTTTGACATGTCAGAGTTTATCGAAAAGCACACTGTCAGCCTTTTGGTTGGAGCCCCTCCTGGATATGTCGCACACGAAGAAGGTGGCAAACTTACCGAAGCTGTTAGACGAAAACCATATTCTATCGTATTGTTTGACGAAATAGAAAAGGCACACGCTGACATCTTTAATGTACTATTGCAAGTCATGGACGAAGGCCGACTGACAGATCGTCAGGGACATATTGTGGATTTTAAGAATACCATCATCATTATGACAAGCAATGTCGGCACACGCCAACTTAGCGAATTTGGAAGCGGAATTGGATTCGATGCAGGAGATATTGACGACAAACAAACCGAACGCACTCTCACTAAAGCACTTAACCGAACTTTCCCACCAGAGTTTGTTAATCGACTAGATAATGTGGTAGTCTTTAACCCACTCAACGACGATGCTTTGGCACAGATTTTGTCGCTCGAACTTTACCCTTTAAAGCTACGCTTGGAGGTTATGGGCTATCAGTTAAAACTGACGGAAAAGACACGCAAGCGACTACTAGCCGAGTCAAAAGATCGCAAGTTTGGCGCACGCCCACTAAAGCGTGCTATTCAGACACTGGTAGAAGATCCTATAACGGATATGCTATTAGCAGGTAATATAGAAAATAAACTAATAAAAATATAACACAATTATGATTACAGAAATTACAGATGCTAACATTCAAGAATTGTTGGCAGCAGGCAACCCTGTTGTGGTTGATTTTTGGGCTCCATGGTGCGGTCCTTGCAAAATGATGTTACCTATCGTAGAAGAGCTTGCAGCTGAATACGAAGGCAAGATCACTGTTGGTAAATTGAATGTAGATGAGAATGATGAGACTTGTGGTACCTATGGTATCATGAACATTCCTACTATCCTATTCTTTAAGAATGGCGAATTAGTAAACCGCACTGTAGGTGCAATGAACAAGACCAAATTACAAGAACTTTTTGAGGAACTTTTGTAATTTTTTCGTTTTAGACTTGCACAAGTCAAAAAAAAGCAGTACCTTTGCGCCCAAATTGCCTTTGTAGGCACAAATTGCTGTGCCCGCATGGGTAATTTGGCGTGTAAAACGTACTAACGCGTGGCATACACGAGGGGTCTGGTAGCTCAGCTGGATAGAGCAACAGCCTTCTAAGCTGTGGGTCTCGGGTTCGAATCCCGACCGGATCACTAACAAAACTATAACATTTATTTTCATACTGTTAACT
>JAFZEQ010000062.1 GCA_017560605.1 Paludibacteraceae bacterium | reverse complement strand
TTTGTTGAGATCGAGGAAGGCGTTGACGGCTTGATCCACATCAGCGACTTGAGCTGGACAAAGAAAATCAAACACCCTAACGAGTTCACACAAATTGGTGCTGAGATCGAGGTTGCTGTTCTCGAAATCGACAAAGAGAACCGTCGTCTCTCTCTCGGTCACAAACAATTGGAGGAGAACCCATGGGAAGAACTTGCTGCTAAATACGGCGTAGATACTATCGTAACTGCAAAGGTAGCAGAGGTTACTGACAAGGGTGCTGTCGTTGTACTTGAGGATGGCGTTGAGGGCTATTGCACCGCTCGTCACCTACAAAAAGAAGACAAGAGCGCTACTACAGCTGGCGAGGAAATGAACTTCAAGGTAATTGAGTTCAACCGCGACGCAAAGCGTATCCTTCTCTCTCACCTCCGCACTTGGGAGGAGCGCAAAGAGGCTCCTGCTAAAGAAGTGAAGGCTAAGAAAGAGAAAGAGGCTCAACCAGAGTTGCCAAAAATGGAGAAAACTACTCTTGGTGACCTCGGCGCATTAGCTGACTTGCACGCTTCATTGTCTGCTGAGAAAAAGTAATCAACGGACATAAAAAAATGAGAGTCGAAGTGAAAACTTCGGCTCTCTTTTTTTGGGTTTTAAAGTTCTAATCGCTCGCTAGGCGAGCTGTTCTAATGTTCTAAGTGCAGTAAACCGCTGTTTTATAACTTAAAAATAGAACAGCCAAAGGCGGTTAGAACAGTGACGTAGTCACATTGGAACTTTTATACTCCACTTATGAGCAACTATCGCTCATAAGTGGCAATATTTCCTTCTGACTCCTGAACACTTACCTTGTAGCAGTTCTCTACATGATCGCATATCCAACGAGCTATATTCTCAGACGATGGATTAACATCCAAGACCTCGTTGATATACTTGTGATCAAAGGTCTCCTTTACGATGCGCTTAATATGTGTAAAGTCTGTAACCATACCATCCTCGTTCAGGGCCTCTGACTTACAATATACGGTTACCACAAAGTTGTGTCCGTGCAGTGCCTCACACTTGCTCTCATAACTGAGATGCAGATTATGCGCTGCGGAGATTGTTATTCGTTTTTCTACGTAATACATATTCTTTTAGTTATAAACTATAAGTGATGAGTTATAAATTATCCATTAGTCGCTTAACCGTCTAACCGTCTAACCGTCTAACCGCTTAACCGTTTATAATCGGGTTAAATATGTCCATTCCGAAAGCTGCTGTAAATGCGTTGTGCTCGCGCAACTTGTCAGGAGTGTCCAGTTGAATACCCTTTTCAGGAGTCATCAGCATAATACGATCAGAAAGCTTGATGGCCAAGTCTAATTCGTGTGTGGAGATCAGAATCGTCTTTTTTTGCTCGCGCGCAACGCGCCTGAGCAATTGTAATACACGTATACGATTAGGCAAGTCTAAATGAGCAGTAGGTTCATCTAGCAGAATAATAGGGGTCTGCTGAGCTAGTGCCTTAGCTATTAATGTGCGCTGTTTCTCACCGTCTGAATGATCGTTGAAGAAGGTATGAGCGGTATCGCTGAGCCCAACATCGGATAATGACTGATTGATGATTTGTTCGTCTACATCCGATAAACCACCTAGAAATGAGGTGTATGGATATCGTCCCATAGCTACCACATCGTGCACCGTTGTATTCTCTAGGCTCAAGCGTTCTGTCAGAACAAGAGCAATTTGGGACGCCTCTTTGGCGCTATTGGCTATTGGCAATGGGCTATTGGTAATTTCAAACGAACCTGCTAGTGCAGATTGTAAGCCTGCTAAGGTACGGAGTAGGGTAGATTTTCCACAACCATTAGGGCCTAGCATACATACCATCTCACCTGGCATAAGTTCAAAGTTTAAATTGCTTTGAACGATACGCTGGGCGTAGCCTATGCTCAGATTATTCGTTGATATAGACGCGCTGTACACGATGAGAGATTGATGTTAGTACCTCGTATGAGATTGTTCCTAATTTATCTGCTAGCTCCGCTATGGATATGTGATCACCAAATATTTCTGCTATATCACCAACATGTGCGTCAGTGCCTGTGACATCTATCATAGCTTGATCCATACACACATTTCCTACCACAGGGCAACGCTGGCCACGAACAACCACTTCGCCACCATAGTTAGAGAATCTTCTGTCGAATCCATCAGCATATCCTATAGGTATAACCGCTATCTCACGAGCCTCGCTGAGCGTAGTGTGACGGCCATAACCGATGGTTTCGCCCGCATTCACCGTCTTGATGCTCAAAATAGTAGTCTTTAGCGTACAGACATTTTTTAGACTATAAGGCGAAAGTTGAGAATCTTTAGACGATAGGAAAGAGAAACCATACATACCGATACCTAAACGGCACATATCAAAGTGGTACTGTGGAAAACGCTCAATACCCGCGGTATTACAAATGTGTAATAATGGGCGATATGGCAATGAGGCAATAAGATTATCTGCACTCTCCTTGAAATATGCAGCTTGGTCTTGTGTGAATGCATCAAACTGCTCGTCGTCGCTGCCCGCTAGGTGAGAAAAGATACTAGCTACACGAACGGATTTTTGCTCGTTCAAACGAGCTGCCAATTTATCCATATCTTCGCGATAGAAGCCTAATCGATGCATTCCAGAGTCTATCTTAATATGAATAGGCAATCCTTCTAGACCATTGGCTTCTGCGGCTGAAATGATATTCTCTAAAGCCTGAAATGAGTATACATTAGCTTGCAGATTATTCTCTAATATTAGGTCTAATGCTGCTACCTCAGGATCCATAATGATAATAGGCAAAGTGATACCCGCACGGCGTAGTTCTACACCTTCGTCTGCCACAGCTACCGCTAAAGAATCAACTAGTCCAGACTCTTGCAATGCGCGGCTTATATGAACACTACCTGTGCCGTAACCAAAAGCCTTAACCATACATATCAGTTGGGTGTTTGGTTGGAGCAACGAACGGTAGTAGCGCAGATTATTGGTCAGCGCACTGAGATTAACCTCCAATATCGTTTCATGCGTCTTTTGTAAGATGCGTTGAGCAATGACATCTTCGCTATATCCTAATGTGCGCAACACAGCTGCACAAGTGCGAGCATTCTGATGCGTAGGATCCTCTACGATGGTTGAGCAGTGCTTGAATAGTTTGAGCTTCTCTGCGCGTTTGGCCTCTAACGAAGCAAAATTCTCCCCGTGCTCAGGACCTATATAGGTGATAACACCTATGGTAGGTTGTATCATTGCCTGCAAACGCTGCATCTCACCCTGCTTGGAGATACCCGCTTCGAAGATGGCTAACTGTGTTTGGTCGTTGAGCTGCCACACACTAAGAGGTACACCAATCTGCGAGTTGTAGGATTTAGGCGATCGTGTGATTCGATAATCGTCCTTAAGTAGTTGATATAACCACTCTTTTACTACGGTTTTACCGTTGGAACCGGTGATAGCTATCACAGGACCTTTATACAACGAACGCTTGTATATAGCTAGATTCTGAAGCGCCGATAGGGTGTTGTTGACCACGATGAAAACGGGACTTCCTGGGCTATTAAGTAGTCTTGCTAACTTGGATAACTCGGGATTAAATTGTTCTATTACAAAACAACGTACACCCTTTTCTATTAAGCTTGGAATATATTTAGCACCATTGTTTTGCTTAGTCTGAAAAGCAAAGAAAAGAGTGTGCTCAGCATCGTTGTCTAGCTGGCGACTATCTACCAATAAATGGTGTATGCGTAACAACTGCAAGTTGCCGGTATTGCCGATAACTTGCAGTGGTTCAATGGCTTGTATGACTTTAGTTAAAATCAAAGATTTTATGTTTTAAAAGTTTCAAGAGTTTTAAAAGCGTCGCAGGTGATGCGTTTTAGCATCCCTCAAACTGTTGGAGGAAACGTACATCATTCTCTGAGAATAGACGCAAGTCTTTAACGCGATATTTAAGGTTGGTGATGCGCTCTACACCTAGACCAAAAGCATAACCTGTATACACTTTTGAGTCGATACCGCAAGACTCTAGTACGTTAGGGTCAACCATGCCGCAACCCAAGATCTCTACCCAGCCTGTGCCCTTGCAGAATGAACAACCTTTTCCGCCACAGAGGTCGCAAGAGATATCCATCTCTGCTGATGGTTCAGTAAATGGGAAGTAACTAGGACGCAGACGAATCTGTGTCTCAGGACCAAACATCTCTTTTGCAAAATAGAGTAGAACCTCCTTGAGGTCAGCAAAGCTGACATTCTTGTCAATATACAATCCTTCAACCTGATGGAAGAAGCAGTGTGCACGTGCAGAGATCGCTTCGTTACGATATACACGACCAGGACAAAGCACGCGGATAGGTGGCTTTTGGTTAAGCATTACGCGTGTTTGTACACTAGAAGTGTGCGAACGAAGAAGAATGTCTGATGGCTTTTGTACTCCTATCTCCTTCTCGATAAAGAAGGTGTCTTGCATATCGCGAGCAGGGTGTTCTGGCGCAAAGTTAAGCAGCGAATATACGTGATTGTCATCCTCTACCTCTGGACCCTCTGCTACAGTGAAACCGACGCGAGAAAAGATGTCGATGATCTGTTCACGCACCAATGATAGTGGGTGGCGTGTACCCAATGCAATAGGGTCTGGAGTACGAGTGAGATCTTGCTCGTCTGCAGCTACTTTAGCACCGCTGGCTTCTGCAGCCTCTCGAAGCTCGCTGATGCGTGCTTCATATGCCTGACGCAACTGGTTAAGGGCTTGACCTATCTCGCGTTTTTCCTCTTTAGGAACCTCGCGAAATTCATTAAAAAGCTCGGTTACTAGACCTTTCTTACTGAGGTACTTGATTCGCAGCGCCTCTACTTGCTCGGCGTTGGTTGCTTGCAATTCAGCCACTTGGCTAAGCAAGGATTCTATTTTTTCTTTTATACTCATAATCGTTTTGAATCTTACAGGCTGCAAAGGTAATAAAAATATTGCATTTATGCAAATTTTTGAGTCGAAAGTTTGTTAATATGATACCTTGGCCTGTTTTTTGAATTAAAATAGAATAGTATAGTTATCCTAAAATAACCGATGAAATCGCAAGAAAATGAATGTTTTTGCGTTTTTTTATGACTGTGTAACTGGTGTTTTGTTAGATGTGTATGTTAAGTTTTTTGCGAAAAACTTGTGTATATGCAATATTTTTTGTACCTTTGCACGCTTTTTTGTGCGTACATACGCGCGCATATTAACAATATTGACAAGCAAATGATGAAAAGGCTAGGTGTTATAACATTGGTTTTGGGGCTATGCATGATGATGTATAGTCAATCGCCTATGCCTGCCGATCAACTAGCTCCTAATAGTCCTTTGTTAGTGGCAAATGATACTACCGATACAGTAGCGACGCAAGTAGAGAAGCCTGCAAAAAGCAAGGCTCCGGCTAAGGATGTTTTTGACGCACGCATCGAGTATACAGCTACAGACTCTATGGTGATTACTGGAGATGGTATGGCTTTTATCTATGGCGCAGGTTCGATGACTTACAAATCTATGAATCTAACAGCAGATTATATTCGCATGAGTATGGATAGTAACTTGCTCTATGCTAGAGGTACTATGGATACCATCGAAAATGAGTTGATAGGTAAGCCTGTTCTATCAGATAGTAATGATTCGTACGAAACCAACGAGATTAGTTATAACCTCAAAACTCAAAAGGCTTATATTCGTAATGCCGTTACGGAGCAAGGTGAGGGCTACTTGATAGCGGATGTAACAAAGAAGGTAGATGATGTGCTGATGATGGCTGGTGGTAAGTATACTACTTGTAGTGATCATGAGCATCCGCACTTCTATCTGCGTCTCACAAAAGCAAAAGTTAAACCTGGTGATTACATCGCTACTGGTCCTGCTTATCTGGTGGTGGGTGATGTACCATTGCCTCTTGCTATTCCGTTCGGATTCTTCCCATTTACAGACAGCTATTCTAGCGGTCTGATTATGCCTAACTTTGGTGATGACTATACGCGTGGTTTGTATTTCTCGGGAATAGGTTACTATTTTGCCATCAATGATTATATCGATCTTCAATTGACAGGTGATATCTATACTCGAGGAACTTGGGCGGTATATGCTAAAAGTAAATACATCAAGCGATATAAGTTTAGTGGTAATGTGGCTATTAACTATCGTTGGGATGTGACGGGCGAAAAGGATATGCCTGATTATAGAGTTGCCAAGAACTTGAGTGTGCAATGGTCTCATACGCAAGATAGTAAGGCTAATCCATATAGCAACTTCTCGGCTAGTGTCAACTTTAAGACTAGTGGATATAATCGTAGTAATATCAATAGTTATTATGATGTTCAAGCTAATGCCGAGAATACTACTAGTTCTAGTATCTCGTATACACAGCGTTTCCCAGAGAGTCCCTGGACTATTGGATTGAGTATGAGTCTTACTCAACGGACCAAGGATTCAACTTTGAGTGTCAGCTTGCCTAATTTGAATGTGAACATGAGTCGTATTTATCCATTCAAACGCAAGAAAGCATCTGGCAAAGAGAAATGGTACGAAAAGATTAGTTTGCAATATAGCGGTTCGTTTACAAACTCTATTACTTGTAAGGAAAGTGAATTCTTTAAATCTAGTTTTGTCAAGGATTGGGACAATCGATTCACTCATCGCTTGAGCAGCTCGGCCTCTTTTACAGCCTTCAAGTATATCAATATTACTCCAAGTATAAGTTTTACGGACAGGATGTTCTTTAGTCGTGTGGATCAGTCTTGGAATGATGAGTTGCGTCAGGTGCAGAAGGATACGGTAATGGGCTTCTATAATGTATATAACTTTAATGCAAGTATCAGTATGTCTACGAAGTTATATGGTTACTATATCCCGTTCCGTAAGTGGTTTGGTGACAAGGTGGATCGTTTTAGGCATGTGATGACGCCTAGTATAAGTTTCTCGTATAGTCCGGACTTTGGAGCAGAGTTCTGGGCTAAACGCTATGGTGGCTTCTATGGCTCGTACGAGAAGCCTGTGACTGTGCGTGATGAAGCAGGTAACTGGGTTCCTAAACTAGATGAAAATGGTTTGCCAATCTTCGAGGTAGTTAATTACTCGCGCTTTAAGGAGGCGCCTGGTCGTGGTGCGTCTGCTACATTGGCCTTCTCCTTGGGTAACAACTTGGAGATGAAATTAAGAAATGATAAGGATACTACTGGCAAGGAACCTTACAAGGTCTATAGCATCATTGATAACTTTAGTATTTCGGGTGGTTATAACTTCATAGCGGACTCTATGAACTGGAATAACTTCTCCGTGAATTTGCGTATCAAGATTCCAAAAGTTAATTATACCATCAATTTGAGTGGTCAGTTTGATCCATATATGTATACAACAACTGCTAGCGGTGCACATGTGCGTAGTAATCAGTTGTATTGGAATCATGGTAGATTCCCTCATTTCTTGGGTACTAGCACAAGTTTTAGCTATACATTTAACAACGAGGTTGTCAAAAAATGGTTTACTAAAAAAGAAAAGGTACCAGATCCTGCAGCTGAAGGCGAGGATGCCGCTTCTCTAGATGGAGAAGAGATTGACTTAGAAGAACAAAGTACCAAGCAGAATAAGCGCAAGAACCAGCAACAAGATGAGTTTACCAATGATGGTTACTTGTTTGCTAAGATACCTTGGAGCTTGAGTGTATCATATAGCTTACGCTACTGTCCAAGCAATGAGTGGAACGAGCAAAAGAACTACTATAAGATGGAGTTTAGGCACAATCTGAGCTTCTCAGCATCTATAGGCTTGGGTAGCGGATGGAAAGCTAGTACCTCGTTGAGCTATGATGTCAATGCAAAGAAATTGGCATATACCAGTATTAATGTTTCGCGCGACTTGCACTGTTGGAGTATGAATGCTAGTTTTGTTCCGTTTGGACCATACAAGAGTTATACCTTCCATATTGGTGTTAATGCAGGTATGTTGGCTGACTTGAAGTATGACAAGAGTAGTACTACCGCGACAGGTAAACAGGTTGATTGGTGGTAAGTCATTCTGTGTTTAGTGGCACTAATGCAACTAGCTAAATGATAGTGATTAATGTTTTAAGATAAGAATATATGAAAATTGAAAACCAAAAAGTAGTTACTCTCCAATATGATTTGTATGTAGATGGAGAAAATGGAAAAGAAGAATTGATGGAAAAGGCTACATCTGATGCTCCATTGGTGTATTGCCATGGCGAGGGTATGATGTTGCCAGCGTTTGAACAACATATGGCTGGTTTGGCTGAAGGTGAAGATTTTGATTTTCGTATTCCTTGCCAAGAGGCTTATGGTGAATATGATACCGATGGTGTATTGGAGTTGGAAAAGAAGATCTTCTATAACGGTGATGGCGAATTTGATTCAGAACGTGTATATGTAGGGGCTATCGTGCCTATGAATACTGCAGATGGACAAGTTATCAACGCACAAATTGCAGAGATAGGTAAAGATAAAGTGACTATCGACCTAAACCATCCATTGGCAGGCGAGAACTTGCATTTTGTTGGTAAGGTGCTTAATATCCGTCAAGTTACAGAAGGCGAACTCAAGGCCTTACATCACCGTGGTTGCGGAGGCTGTGGTGGTCATTGCGGTGGCGGCGACTGTAATGGTGACTGCGGCGAAGGTGGTTGCGGTGGCAATTGCGGATGCTGATTACACAGATAACGCTCGCTTCGGCGAGCATATAACAAAATAACTAAATAAAACGCTCGCTAGCGAGCATAATAAATTCTATGGCAAATATTTTAGCGATAGTGGGTCGTCCTAATGTCGGGAAATCGACCTTGTTTAACCGCTTGACCAAGACTCGTCGAGCGATAGTCAATGATACTGCGGGTACCACACGTGATCGTCAATATGGTAAGAGTGAGTGGTGCGGCAAAGAGTTTTCTGTAATCGATACAGGAGGCTGGGTGGTTAACTCTGATGATACTTTTGAGAGCGAGATTAACCGCCAAGTTAATCTGGCAATCAAAGAGGCAGATGTGATCCTGCTAGTGGTAGATGTAAACGCTGGTGTAACCCAATTTGATATGGAGGTTGCACATCTTTTGCGTCAAGCCAAGAAGGAGACGGTATTAGCAGTAAACAAAGTAGACCAATTTGATCAACAATATGGTGCCCCAGAATTCTATAAACTAGGTTTAGGTGAGCCATTTATCCTTTCTGCGGAAAATGGTTTGGGTACTGGCGATTTGTTGGACGAGATTTGTAGCCGTTTTAAGGATACAGTTGCGGGCGAAGATCTAGAGGACCTGCCTCGTTTTGCTATCGTTGGTCGTCCTAATGCTGGTAAAAGTAGTATCTTGAACGCATTCATTGGAGAAGAGCGTACGATTGTTACAGATATACCTGGTACAACTCGTGATAGTATCTATACTCGTTACAATAAGTTTGGTAAAGATTTCTATCTAGTAGATACTGCTGGTATTCGTAAAAAAGCTAAGGTGAACGAGGATCTAGAGTATTACTCTGTAGTACGCTCAATACGAGCAATCGAAAATGCGGATGTATGTATATTGATGATAGATGCTACTCGTGGTATAGAATCGCAAGATTTGAATATCTATTCTTTGGTTCAAAAGAATAAAAAGGGACTTGTAGTATGTGTCAACAAGTGGGATCTAATTGAGAATAAAACCAATGCAGATATCAAGGCATATGAAAATGCGATTCGTGAGCGTATGGCCCCATTCAAAGATTTTCCAATTATCTTTACATCTGCCTTGACCAAACAACGCATTTATAAGGTGATGGAAACTGCCCTGGCTGTATATGAGTGTAAGCAACGCAAGGTGCCTACTGCCCAACTCAACGAGCGCTTCTTACCACTCATCGAGAATTATCCACCACCTGCAACCAAGGGTAAATATATTAAAATCAAATATTGTACCCAATTGCCTAATACACAAATACCAACATTTGTGTTCTTTGCTAATCTACCACAGTATGTTAAGGAACCATATCGTCGTTTCCTAGAGAATAAATTGCGCGAGTGGTGGGACTTTACTGGTACACCAGTGCAAATCTTTATTCGTGCTAAATAAATAGTCAAATGAAGATAGTAGGATTCACAAATATTGATAATACATTACAGATGGTGCTTAAAAGCGATTCATCCTTGATGGTGAATCGCAAACCCTTCTTTATTCCTGATTGGAGTGAGAATATGCAGGTTACACCATGCATTGTCGTACGCGTGTGCAAACTGGGTAAGTTTGTGGCAAGCAAGTTTGCTAGTCGTTACTACGATGCTATTGCTCCTGCTCTGAATATTTGTGCTGAGGACTATCGTTTGCAAGGAGATAGTATCCGTGCTTGGGCATTTGACAATGCTCTGCCAGTCGGTAGTTTTATGCCTTTGGATTCTTATATGCCAGATGATCTAATCATTAGTGTTGATGAGGCAATATGCCAAGTGAGTCAATTGATGACTATTCGTCAAGGTGATTTGATTTTTATAGAGCGAGCTCTACCTGCTCGTCCGTTAGTCAGGGAAGAAGTACTTCGAGAAGAAGTTAATGGAGAGGAAGTCTTATATTGTAAAATCAAGTAATATGAAACGTAAGTATATAATCGCATTCATGTGTATGATATCTGCAGTGATGCATGCAGGTGTACACACTTATACAGGACAATCTGTATTGAGTGAGGGAAAATTCCTGAAGATTGCCGTAAAAGAGAGTGGAGTACACTGCATAAGCTATGAGTCGCTCAAAGCATGGGGATTGGAGCCTGCTAATGTAGCTATTTTAGGCTATGGTGGTGCTATGCTCAGTGAAGACTTTACAAAGGAACGTTGGGATGATCTACCAGCACTGGCATTCTATATGCACAAAGGTGACGATGGTATCTTCAATAGTGGCGACTACATTTTGTTTTATGCACAAGGACCTGTAAGCTGGGAACTGAATGATAAAGGAGAATGGAGGCATGTAAAAAATCCTTATTCTAATGAAGGATATTATTTTGTTACGGATCAACTAGACCTACAAAAACTGATTCAGACATCTAATGAACAATACAACACTACTTCGGTTATCGATGTTGATTGGTATACATCTTTGAATGTGCATGAGAAAGAGCGCTATAACTTGATAGATTTGAATGGGCAATCCGGAGGTGGACGCGAGTTTTACGGAGAGTTACTTAATCAACAAAAACGCGATACTGCTATTACCTTCTCATTAAATAATGTGCGTACAGATGTATCTGCTAGATGCGTAGTAGATATGGCTGCTACTTCTGGTGAAGTAACTCCTATACAAGTTACCTATGCTAATGTACCACAAGTATTAAGGATGTCTGCTATCAGCGTAACTGATTATCATACAAAAGCTACAACGGCCAAAACATCTTTTGCGGTTAAACCATTGAGTGATGTCAATCAAACAGTGAGTTTGCAGTTTAATGGCGCAAAAGGAGCTAATGCATATTTGAACTATTTAGAGTTGCATGTTCCATGCGCTTTGAAGATGCAAGGTAATGAGTTGCCAATAGTCAATACAAATTATCTTGGCAGTTCCCAAACCATTCGTTATAATATGGAGTTTGCTAACAGCAATATTCAAATTTGGCGTGTGACCGATAGGGTAAATGTAGAACAAATGCCTGCGACTATCAATGGCAATACCTTGTCATGGGTAGGTTCTAATGCTTCGCCAGAACGATATATTGCAGTAGATGTGCACGCTACAAACTGGAAGACACCTGTCAAGATAGGCGAGGTAGCAAATCAAAATCTGCATGCATTGGAGAATATTGACTATGTTATCATCTGTCCAGAAGCCTTTTTAGAACCATCTATTCGTTTGGCTAAAAAACATGAACAAGTTGATGGATTGACTTGGGCGGTGGTAACAGAGCAGCAAGTGTTTAATGAGTTTTCTTCTGGTACACCAGATGCTAGTGCATATAGATGGTTGATGAAAATGCTTTACGATAAAGCCAATGGTGATCTAGTAAAGCAACCTAAAAACCTTTTGTTAATGGGTAGCGGTACCTATGATAACCGTAAATTGTTGTCTGCATCAGGTGCTCGACAACTGCTTACTTATCAAGCTGCCAATTCAACCTCTGAAACAGATGCCTTTGCTACAGATGATTACTTCGGGTTCTTGGCAGACAAGTCGTATTATACTCAGGGGGTATTCTCTGAAAAGGTGGCTATAATGGATATAGGAGTAGGACGATTGCCAGCTAGAACACTCAGAGAGGCCGAAGATGTGGTCGAGAAAATATGTACATACATGGATGATCATTTGTTGGGCAAATGGAAATCTCAACTCTTGTTTCTGGCGGATGATGGTGATCATGGATTACATGTGCAAACTGCGGACGGCGGAGCAGAGCGATTGCGCCGTAGAAACAAAGATTTTATTCTTAACAAAATATATCTAGATGCACATACACAAGAGGTCAGTGCTGCTGGCGAGAGTTATCCGCTTGCAAAAAATCAGTTTGATAATCTGATGAGCAATGGTGTACTCTTTATGGATTATTCGGGACATGGTGGATATAATAATATCACCAACGAGTTGTTTATGAAAACAGCTGATATCTTAAAGATGAATAATGCCAAACAAGGATTCTGGTTTTTAGCAACTTGTAGTTTCTCACATTTTGATGGTGGTATAGTCTCTGCAGGTGAACATGCGGTACTTCATCCTAATGGCGGTGCTATAGGCGTGTTATCTGCATGTCGTACGGTATATGCTACACAAAATACTGTGTTAAATCGTAACCTATGCGATACGCTATTTGGACATACAACTCCGTTTGACTACAATATGACATTGGGAGAAGCTACACGAATAGCTAAAAATTTAACGGGGTATGATAACAATAAATTGCCATATATACTACTTGCTGATCCTGCGCTCAAATTGAATTATCCAACTGATCTGCAAGTCAAGACCATTCTAGAAACAGATACAATGCATGCTTTGACTACCCAAACAATAAAAGGGTATATTCAAACAGCAGATCTAGATACAGCAACCTGGTTTAATGGTAAGATGGATGTGACAATCTTTGATAAGATGCAACAAATAACCACACGCGATAATGATGAGATAATTGAGGATAATAAAACTAAAATCACCTATAATGATTATCCTAATACTTTATTTGCAGGACAAACAGATGTGGTAGATGGTAAGTTTGAGTTTACCTTTATGGTACCAAAAGATATCCGATATAACTATGGCAATGGTCGTATCGTGTACTATGCATTCGATACCGTGTCCCGTGAGGAAGCTGTAGGACACTATGAGGAGTTTTTGGTAGGTGGAAGTAGCTCGTTGGATAAGAAAGATACAGTCGGACCAGATCTGACCATATATCTTAACAACCCAGCTTTTGTAAGTGGTGATCAGACATACGAATTCCCACATTTCTATGCTGATATTCATGACGAAAATGGTATTAATACGGTTGGTACTGGTATTGGTCATGACTTGTTGCTCATTATAGATGATGATCCTAAGAAAACATATGTGCTGAATAATTATTTCAGCGCAAGCAACAATAGCTATCAAACCGGACAAGTAAGCTATAAGATGTCAGAACAATCTGAAGGTATGCATAGCTTGAAATTTAGAGCATGGGACTTGTATAATAATAGTAGCACTGCTACATTGAACTTCCAAGTTGTAAAAGGACTAGATCCACATATCTATAGTGTAACAACCTATCCTAATCCTGTGGCAAGCACGGATGTAATGAATGTGGTGATACAATATGATCAACCAGATGAGATCACTGAAACAACGGTATATCTATATGATATCAGTGGAAAATTAATGCATGCTCATGTACAGAATGGTGTGGAAGGAATAGTATTTAATATGAGTCAGGTAGCATCAAAACCTGGAATATACATATATCAAGTAAAAATCAAAACAGCTACATCTGGTTACATAACCAAGGCTGGTAAAATCATTGTAACAAAATAATAGCCTATGAAACAACTTTAAAATAGCATTTCAATTTACAGTATATTAATCATTAAAAACAAAAACAATACAACAATGAAAAAGATTCTTTTATCTATTCTGACAATTTGTGCGTTGCCTTTGATGGCAACCAATCCTGTGATGACATCTATGCCATCATTGACAATTGCACCTGATGGTCGTGCAGCAGGTATGGGTGATGTGGGTGTTGCTACTAGCGCTGACATTAACTCACAACACTGGAACCCTGCTAAGTATGCGTTTATGGAAAGTAAAGGTGGTATTACAGCCAACTATACTCCATGGTTGACCAAATTGGTGAGTGATATCGACCTCGCTCATATTGCTGGTTACTACAACATGGGTGAGCGTGCCGGTGCTTTGTCTGCTAGTTTTAGCTATTTCTCAATGGGTGCAGTACAATTGGTAGATTACTCTGGTACTGCCTTCCAAGAGGCACACCCTAATGAGTGGGCTTTGGACTTGGCATACTCTCGTAAATTACATGAGAATTTGAGTATGGCAGTAGCAATGCGTTTCTTGTACAGTGATCTAAACAACGGTGTAAACGCTTCTGTAACAACTGCAGCACAAGAGATGCATCCTGCATGGACCATGGCAGCTGATGTTTCTTTGTACTACAAACAACCAATCTCAACACCTATGGGTGAGAGCTATTTTGGTTTAGGTTTCAACTTGAGTAACCTTGGTGGTAAGATGTCTTATGACGAGGGAACAACCCAAAACTTCATTCCTGCTAACATGCGTCTTGGTGTAAGCTACGAAATTCCATTTGACAACTACAACCGTTTGATGGCTACTGTAGAGTGCAACAAGATGTTGGTTCCTACATACGAATCTAAATTTGCAGAGAATAAGACTACTAATCGTATGGATCAAGAAGAGTTTTCTAGTATTTCATCTGTAAATGGTTGGTGGATGTCTTTCTGTGATGCTCCAGGTTATACTACTGAGCAAGGTAAGGAGGTTTCTCCATTGGCAGAGGAGTTCCAAGAAGTACAATGGGGTGTAGGTCTTGAGTATAGCTACAATCGCCAATTCTTTGGCCGTGTAGGTTATAGCCACGAGAACTACTGGAAAGGTAACCGTCGCTATGTAACTTTGGGTGCAGGTTTCAATTTGAGTATTTTCTCACTTGACTTTGCATACTGTATCGCTACTGCTCCATCTAACCCATTGGATCAAACAATGCGTTTCACTTTGGGCTTTGATCTAGCTGGTATCAAGGACTTGGTTAATAATCGCAAGTAATGCGTATCGGATTTGGATATGATGTACACGCTTTTGCCCCCAATCGCGAATTGTGGTTGGG
>JAFZEQ010000008.1 GCA_017560605.1 Paludibacteraceae bacterium | reverse complement strand
GGTTATGGTATAGGATTACGTGCGGCTATTAACAAGGCCAAGGTCAATATCCGCTTTGATGTAGCACGCAGCAATGTCGATCCAAGATGGAACAATATCAATGCATATAGTTTTTACTTAACTGCAACAGAAGCGTTTTAGTATGGAGTAAGATAGATTAAAATGGAGGACTAAGGTGGAGAAACTCCTACTCAACCCCACTCAACAACACTTTATAATAACGATGAAAGGACTAGTAATCAAATCAACCGGCACAAGTTATGGTGTGCATTTTGAAGATGGCACGACAGCAGATTGCCATGTTAAAGGCAATTTCCGCATACGTGGTATCCGATCTACCAACCCTGTGGCTATCGGAGATTATGTAGAAGTAACGACCGCAGAAGACGGAACCAATTGGATAACAGAAGTACACGATCGTAACAATTATATTATTCGTCGTGCTACTAACTTGAGTTATGCCTCACACATCCTTGCAGCCAACATAGACTTGGCAGCCTTGATTGTTACCATCCGCCACCCACAAACCTCTACCACCTTTATCGATCGTTTTCTAGCTACATGCGAAGCCTACCGCGTGCCCGCGTGTCTGATATATAATAAGATTGATCTCCTTAACGAAGATGAGCAAGAAGAACTTGCAGCAATCCGTGAGTTATACGAAAGTATAGGATATCCAACATACGCCATTTCTGCACTACAATTAGCCAATGATCCATCGCCAATAGCCCAAATATTTCACAATAAAGTAACCCTACTGTCGGGTAACTCAGGCGTAGGCAAATCTACCCTTCTCAATGCTATTTTTGGCAAAGACATTGCTCGTACAGGTGCTATCTCGTCGGCACACCACAAAGGTATGCACACCACTACATTCTCTGAAATGCACCAATTGGATGAGGCATCCTGGATAATTGACACTCCAGGAATCAAGGGTTTTGGTGTACTAGATATGGAAAAAGAAGAAATAAGTCATTACTTTAGAGAAATATTTACCATCGGACGAGACTGCAGATACTCTGACTGCCAACACACTGGCGAACCAGGATGCGAGGTATACAAAGCAGTTACAGAAGGAAAAATAGCATTATCTAGATACGAAAGCTATCTATCTATACTTAGCGATTTAGAAGAGGGCAAATATAGGTAAAAAAGCAGTTTAAAGTAAAAAAAACACATAACCCCCAAAAAAACAAACTTTTTTCTTTACACTGACAATTTTTGACAGTTTGATATAGTAATTTTGCAGAAAATTCAAAAAAATTACATATTTAACTATTAAAAATTGGACATATGAACACATTTGTAACCTTACTCATCAGCATCTTGATTGCTACATCGCTAACCGCAAGTTTTGACATGATAGTTTTATTATTTAACGATAAAAAAACTAAACAATAAAAAGGGTTAAACTTGCACATATGCAAAAAAAAATGTAATTTTGCATGCAAAAGACAAAATACGAATTATTAACCTATTAAATATACTACAACTATGGCAGAAATTAAGAAAGCCCCATCTCCAGAAAAACTAAAAGCCTTGCAAAACGCAATGGCGAAAATTGATAAAGATTTTGGCAAAGGCGCCATTATGAAGCTTGGCGATGACAAAATCGAAGATATACCTGTTATTCCTACAGGTTCAGTAGGACTGAATATTGCACTAGGCGTTGGTGGTTATCCACGCGGTCGCGTTATTGAGATATATGGTCCAGAGTCATCTGGTAAGACCACCCTAGCTATCCACGCGATGGCAGAGGTACAAAAGCAAGGCGGTATTGCGGCTATTATCGACGCAGAGCACGCTTTTGACCGTTTCTATGCAGAGAAACTAGGAGTGGATACCAACGAACTTCTTATCGCGCAACCTGACTGCGGTGAGCAAGCCTTGGATATTGCTGACGAACTTATCCGCAGTGCTGCAGTAGACCTAGTAGTTATCGACTCGGTAGCAGCTCTTACCCCAAAAGCTGAGATTGAAGGTGATATGGGTGACAACCGTGTAGGTCTACACGCACGACTCATGTCACAAGCACTACGCAAACTAACAGCCACTATCAATAAGACACAAACCACCTGCATCTTTATCAACCAATTGCGTGAAAAGATCGGCATAATGTTCGGTAGCCCTGAAACCACTACTGGTGGTAACGCTCTCAAGTTCTACGCTTCTGTACGTATCGACATCCGTAAGGGTACAGCTATTAAAGAGGGTGATGAGATCCTCGGTAACCAAGTGCGCGTCAAAGTCATCAAGAACAAGGTAGCACCTCCATTTAAGAAAGCAGAGTTTGACTTGATGTTCAACGAAGGTATTTCACATGCAGGTGAATTGCTAGATCTAGGTGTAGAAAAGGGTATCGTTACCAAGTCTGGTTCATGGTTTAGCTACGATGGTAACAAGCTCGCACAAGGCCGTGACGGCGCCAAGAAAGTGCTAGTAGACAACCCCGAACTAGCAGCTGAAATCGAAGAGAAACTCATGGCTGCTCTCAAGAAGTAATCTTGAATCAACAAACTCTCATATTAACCCCAGAGAAAGCACACGACATGGAGCAAAAGTTCCGTGTCGTGAAGCGTTCTGTAGATGCACGTCAAAAGCAGCTCAAGGTAAATCTCACCCTGCTTACCGATAATAATGGCCAGCTCGTGGAGAAGGATGCTCCTATTCCACTCTATGACACTCCTGACTTCCAAGATGTGCACCATGCTAAGCATACGGTCAATATCATAGGTGCGGGTCCCGCAGGACTATTTGCAGCATTGACTCTCATTGAGCACGGCATCAAACCCATCATTTACGAACGTGGTAAGGATGTTGCTGAACGGAAGAAGGATATCGCGATGCTTAATCGCAACCAAGGACTCAACATAGAGTCCAACTATTGCTTTGGCGAAGGTGGCGCAGGTACGTTCTCTGATGGTAAGCTATACTCCCGAAGTAAGAAACGCGGCAATATGCAACGCGTGATGGAACTATTTCATCATTTCGGGGCAAAAGATAATATCCTCTACGAGGCACATGCCCATATCGGTAGCGACAAACTGCCTAGTATTATCCGCGCTATGCGCGAGTGTATCATAGAGCATGGTGGCGAAATACATTTCGGCACTTGTATCTCTAGCCTATCCGCTTTATCGCCTAATAACCCAACGATATTGGCCATCGGTCACTCCGCTCACGACACATATCAGATGTTGATGGATGAGGGTGTCTTACTAGAGGACAAAGGTTGCGCCATGGGTGTACGCGCTGAGCATCCACAGGCGTTGATCAACAAACTGATGTACCACGATCCATCGCCAGAGTTGGTTAAACTCCTTGGTAACGCGTCCTACTCATTGGTAACACAGGTACAAGGTCGTGGTGTATATTCCTTCTGCATGTGTCCAGGTGGACATATCGTACCTGCTGGTAGTGCGTTAAATAGCTGCGTGGTAAATGGTATGTCTGCTAGCCACCGTAATTCTCCTTTTGCCAACTCGGGCATGGTGGTGGAGATTCGTCCTGAAGATCTCCTAAATATGGTTCAGGAGTTTAGGGGTTTAGGAGTTCAGGAGTTAAAACTCAAAGGCCTCGCCTTTCAGCAACATCTAGAGTACTTAGCATATAAACATGGTGGACACCCCTCTTTGGCTCCAGCACAACGACTAAAGGATTTTGTGGAAGGACGACCAAGCAAGTCGCTACCTGCATGTAGTTATCTACCAGGTATGGTGTCAAGTCGTTTGGATGAGTGGTTACCAGCACATATTGGCAAGCGCTTGCAACAAGGTTTCCGCGATTTTGACCGCAAGTACCGCGGTTTCTTGACTAACGAAGCTGTTATTCTAGGCGTAGAGAGCCGTTCTAGTAGTGCTGTGCGTATTCCTCGCAATCCAGAGACACTAGAGTCTATTTCTACTCCAGGACTTTACCCCTGTGGCGAAGGTGCTGGTTATGCTGGCGGTATCACATCTTGCGCCTTGGACGGCATCAATGTAGCTATGGCGATAGCCCATACCTTTAACTCATAGTTCATAACTCATACTTCATAACTTACATCTCGTGTTTACTCGTACTACTCAACTCATAGGCTCTGATGGTTTTCGCGCTTTGCAAGAGGCACGCGTGATTGTTTTTGGTGTAGGCGGTGTAGGCGGTTGGTGCGCTGAAAGTCTTTTGCGCACAGGAATAGGACATCTAACGCTCGTAGATTTTGATGTAGTGGATAGCACCAATCTCAATCGTCAGGTGGTGGCTACACACGACAATATTGGACAAAGCAAGGTACTGGAAATGCAAAAGCGATTGCTGACCATTTGTCCTGAGGCAGATGTACAGGCCATTGAGCGTCAGTATAATGCGGAAACCGCAGCTAGTTTTGAGTTATCGCAATACGATATAGTAATGGATGCCATTGATATGGTAGATTGCAAGGCGCTTTTGCTCTACAATGCTACCCACGCAGGTTGTAAGGTCTTCTCTAGCATGGGAGCTGGTCGCAAGCTCAACCCACAGAACATCCGCACAGCCGAGTTCTGGAAAGTACAAGGTTGTCCCCTCGCACGCGCGTTGCGTACGCGTATAAAAAAGGAGAAGCTAGTACTAGCGTCTAAGATCCAATGCGTCTATTCCGAAGAGATAGCAGGCGACCAAGGTACCATCGCCCCAGTAGTAGGCGTCTTCGGAATGACCTTGGCTGCAATGGTTATTGAGCATATCTGCTCAAAAAAATCTTGAAAAAAATCTTACTAGTACAACTAGTTATCTTCTAGAATTGTTCAGCGTAGGTGCAGCCTTCTCTCCAGCGGGAGCAGCCGTAGCGAGTGCGACCACGGATGATAGTGCCTTTGCCACAGACTGGGCAACGCATACCTGACTTATCGGATTTCACCTCACGAACGACCTCAGAGGTCATCTGTTTGAGTTCGTCTAGGAACTGTTGCGCCGCAAAATCACCACGCTCTATCTCACGGAGTTTCTTCTCCCACAGACCGGTCAATTCGGCTGATTTGAGCAATGGAGAGATAATGGTATGTATTAGATTGATACCAAGTTCGGTTGCTTTGATGTTCTTCTTTTCACGAATGATATACTTGCGTTGGAAGAGTTTCTCTATAATCGCAGCACGGGTACTAGGACGACCAATACCATTCTCCTTCATCGCATCGCGTAACTCCTCGTTATCAACAGTCTTACCCGCCGTTTCCATTGCACGAAGCAGAGTCGCCTCGGTATAGTATTTAGGTGGCGTGGTTGTTTTCTCTTGGAGTTGTGGTTCGTGAGGTCCTGATTCGCCTTTCTTGAATGAAGGCAGAGCCTTCTGGGTAGTTTCAGAAGCATCTGGTGTATCAGATGTTTCAGGTGTGTCTTTTGCAAACACTTCGCGCCAGCCTTGTACTAAAACTTCGCGTCCAGTAACCTTAAAAGGCACTTCACCTGCCTGTGCTAGCACAGTGGTATTAGAAACCTGACAAGGAGGATAGAATGCCGCGATAAATCGGAGTGCTACCAAATCATATACTTTTCGCTCAAGTTGTGTTAGATTATCTGGGCGTTGTCCTGTTGGAATGATAGCATGGTGATCTGTAACCTTGCTATTGTCAAACACTTTCTTGGATTTAGGCAAACTACCTGCACCTTTACCTCCATCAGCCTTAAGTGGTAGTAGAGGTGTAACTTGTGGGAAGTAATCCTTTATACCTTTCAGCGTAGCAGGTACCTTGACGTATATATCATCGCTTAGGAAAGTAGTATCAACACGAGGATAGGTAGTAACATGTTTCTCATAGAGACTCTGAATGATTTTAAGCGTATCATCGGCCGTCATACCAAATCGTTTGTTACACTCCACCTGAAGCGATGTTAGGTCAAAGAGGCGTGGAGCATACTCCATACCTTTCTTTTTCTCCACAGAGGTTATTTCTAACGGAAGATCCTTGATGGAATCAACAAGTTTCTGACCTTGTTCAATGGAAGTGATAGCATACTCATCTTCTTCTACTGGAAGCTGAGCTGAGAAGATCGTATCTCGATAATTGGTTTTGAGTTCCCAGTAGGTACGAGGAACGAAGTTCTCTATTTCATGTTGACGTTTCACGATAAGCGCTAGCGTGGGTGTCTGTACACGACCGATACTGAGCACTTGACGGTCCTTGCCTACTCCTTTAGCAAAGCGCAAGGTATAGGCACGTGTGGCATTCATTCCCAATAGCCAATCGCCTATGGCACGCATCATACCAGCCTCATAAAGGTGCTGGTAGTGGCTTTGGTCCTTGAGATTGGCAAATCCTTCACGAATAGCATCTTCTGTCAATGAGGATATCCACAAACGCTTTACAGGAACTTTGCAACCGGCCTTCTGATATACCCAACGCTGAATAAGCTCTCCTTCTTGGCCAGCATCACCACAGTTTATAACCATCTCGGCTTTAGACATAAGTTCCTTGATGGTATTAAATTGCTTAATAATACCTTTATCATCCGCCACTTTGATACCAAAACGAGCAGGTACCATAGGTAGTGATGACATATTCCAGCCTTTCCATTGCTGTGTATATTCGTGTGGATCTAGCAGAGCGCATAGATGGCCAAAAGTCCATGAGACGCAGTAGCCATTGCCCTCCATAAAACCATCGCGCTGGGTCATTGCACCAAGCACGCGAGCTATGTCTCGTCCTACTGATGGTTTTTCGGCAATACAGAGAATCATTCGTTAGTTGAAGGTTAAATGGGGTTTATTGATTACGACTGAGAGCAGTTTGTTTATCGCTAAACAGACTACTCTCAACCGATAAAATCTATGTATTTGTATTATCTTCTTCCTTTGACATCGTTACCATAGCCATAGCCGTAGCCATAGCCTACTTTCTTGGCATTAACACCATTAAGTACGGCAACCATCTTAGGCAAACGTTGTTGCTCATGAGTTTGGTTGATGAGATCAACAAGCTCGTATGTAGTATAGTTAGCACGGGTAACATATACAGTCATATCAGCCAAGCGGTGTAGCAAGTATGTATCACCTACCAACGCAATAGGAGCAGTATCTACGATGACATAGTCATAGCGTTGACGTAGTTCTGCCATAAGTTCATCCAAGCGCTCGCTTTGCAACAACTCGCTTGGATTAGGAGGAACCACACCAGCTGGCAAGATATCCAAGTTTGCAATACCTGAAGGAACGATGATATCTTCAATAGTATATGCATCCTCAGCCACATAACTTGTCAAACATCCTTGAGATGGAAGGTTCAAATAGGATGCCAACATAGGTTTGCGGATATCCAATCCAACTAATGCCACACGCTTACCTAGTAGCGACAAAGAGATAGCCAAGTTAGTTGCCACATACGATTTACCTTCGCCATTAACACTAGAGGTCACCAACATAACTGGACATGTGCAATCCTTTTTCTGCATAAAGCGCAAGTTAGTACGCAAGGTACGGAATAGCTCGGCAGAAGCTGAGTTCTCTCCTTCATGCACAGCAATATGGCCTCCGTGGTGGTTCTTAACCAATGAACCGGCCAAAGGAATCTTGAGTCGACGCTCTAGAGCTGTAGCCTCATCAGAAATACGATTATTCATTATGTCGTAAACAATCATAATAGCCAATGGGAACACCAGACCAAGAATCAAGCATACTATTCCGATAAGACTCAATCGTGGTTCAACTGGTGTAGGATTCATCTGAGGAGCATTAACCAACTTAGCTGGGTTAACAGTTGAGGCAAGGGTTAAAGCATTCTCCTCGCGTTGTTTATATAGGAATAAATAAAGTTCTTCTTTGAGCACCTTATTACGCATCACCTCTACATACTCTTTTTCTTGACTAGGCAACTGATTGCGTTGTACTTGGATTTGACCTTGGCGTTTCTCAATATCTCTCTTAGCAATAGACAAAGTGCTAGTTACAGACGAAATAGTTGTAACAATATTCTCACGCATCACAGATAGCTGTGACTCCATTTGAGTTAATATTGGGTTGCTCTCGCTAGCCGTACGACTTACACGCATGCGGTCAAGCATCAATTGGTTGTACTCTCCTATCAGACCAACAAGAGAAGGATCATTGATACCAATATTAGATGGAATCAAGTTATTTTTCTTGGTTTCATCGGAAACATATTCAGATACATAGCCTACGAGATTGAGTTGAGTTTCGATTTCAGCTATTTGCTTTTTAAACTCTGCACCCTCTTGTACCGCCAATGCTGCTTCTGACTCTAGATCTAGAATATCAAAGCGTCTTTTGTATTTAGCAACATCTTGCTCAGCTTCTGCCAATTCTTCCTCGATCAAGCGCAAGCGCTCCTCGATAAAGGCAGCAGTATTGCTAGCCATGATATTTTTATCAAGTACAGCGTCCATATTATAGAGTTCGATTTCCTTGCGGATAAAGTCTCGACCTCGTATAGGCATATCAGTCGTGGTACTCAAGTTAATAATATTAGATTCCTTACGTACCGGAGCTGCAGTCACATTTTGTTTGTAGGAATCAATCAAAGGCAACATAGGTAGGGTCATCATACGATATTTATCACCCACTTCTACGGCCTGAGGAGAATTGATTTTGAACGAGATAGGACCAATACAAGTTGTAAATGGCTTTGTTATATCCTTAACAGTATGACGACTGCGTGTCCAACGTCCATAACGAACCTTTACCAGATAATCGTTTTTGCGCACCTTAAGCTCAATTTTCACACTACGGGACATAGTATCCACATATTGTGGAGGGTAAACCACGGTTAGATCATGACCAGGATACTGACCCATCCACTTAAAGGACTCTAACTTTCGATACTCTGTTTGCAAGTCCAACTCATTGACAACTTGCCATAGAATATCACGAGATATCAGCAACTCAACCTCATCATCTGTAGTCTTAGAGTTACTCATACCCATAATGCTAGTAATCATCTCAAATTGAGGTATGGCCTCTTCCTCGCTACGCAACATAATGCTGGCATCTACCTTAAACTTTTTAGTGGTAGATACATAGACATATGCACCAATAGCGCCAAACACGACGCAACTGAGCATAAACCAATACCAATTCTTAAAAATACGAATAATCCACGAACGGATATCGATTTCTTTTTCTTTTTGTGACATAATATTTTAATTTCCTCTAATATACTATTTTTTCTTCAAAGCTCCTGTAGTTGACAACACAGAAACCACAACTGTTGTGGCACTTGATAGTGTACCTACCATACTTAACCACAAACTAATAGACTGATTGCTAGTAGTACGTGCTTGGTTAGGTTCTACCATAACCACATCATTTTGTTGCAAATAGAAGTATGGTGACTTAAACACCTCATCGCCATGTAAGTCAAGACGGGCAAACTCCAATTTACCATTATTCTCACGACTGATTAACACATTATCGCGACGACCATATTGAGTAATATCTCCAGCCATACCCAAGGCCTCCAAGATGGAGATACGACCGTTATTCAAATAATATGTACCTGGATTCTTCACTTCACCCAACACAGTTACGCGCGCATTCAGAAAGCGCAAAGTCACGATAGGATCTACAATCTGAGTACGCAACTTATCCTCAATCATCTTAATTGCTTCAGATTGAGTCATATCTACCACGTGGAGTTTTCCTAAAACTGGGAAATTTATATCACCATTCACATCAACTGTATAATATTGAAAAGAAGGTGTTGTAGGGATTGTAGCACTAGTAGGAGTAGAATATGCTACGCTAGGCAAGTTATAAGGAACTACAGCTTCTGGATCAAGAGCTGAAACAATAATAACCAACGCATCATTTACCTTGATACGAGGCTCTGGCTGGAGCTCCAAATGCTTATTAATCTCCTCCGCACTCCCGGCTGTTACAGGACGGAAATAAGTCAACTGTTTAGGAGATACACACGAAGACAACAATGCCACCACAAAAAGTAGCAACAAAAAACACTTTTTAAACATTTTATTCAATATTTTCCTGTTATTAGTATTCAAAACTTCACTTTAAGCCCGCAAAGGTAATACTTTTTTTTCACATACACAAGGTTTCTGTTTTTATTTAATAAAAAACATCACTTTTTTAGACAATAGACAAAAAAATCAGAGTTTACTTGTCCATCTTTCAAAAAAAAACTACCTTTGCACACGATTCTAAAATGCCTTAATGCGGGCTCATGAATAAGCATTTAATAGATATGAAGAAATTTTTTATCGAAACATACGGCTGCCAGATGAATGTGGCAGATAGCGAAGTGGTAGCTGCTATTATGCAGACTACTGATTGCGAATTGACCGAAGAGCTCGATCAAGCCGAAATCATCATCCTGAACACCTGTTCAATTCGAGAAAACGCCGAGCAAAAAGTTCAACATCGATTACAAGAACTCCGAGGTGGCAGAAATCGCAAAAAAGATGCAAAAATCATCGGCGTCATCGGTTGTATGGCAGAACGAATGGGAGAAGAATTGACACGCGACTGGGGAGTAGACTTCGTAGCAGGTCCTGATGCATACATGGACATTCCTAACCTATTAGCACAATGTCAACAGGGCTTACCGGCAGTCAATATCGAGCTCAGCACAACCGAGACATATCGCGAGGTGATGCCGGCACGCATAGGTAAACAAATATCTGGTTTTGTCAGCATTATGCGTGGTTGCAACAATTTCTGCTCATACTGCGTTGTTCCTTATACTCGCGGTCGCGAACGAAGCCGTGATGTAGAAAGCATTAAGAACGAAGTTCTTGACCTACAAAAAAAGGGATACAAAGAGGTTACCTTACTAGGACAAAACGTCAATTCCTATCGCTACACCACTACCGACTATGATGGCTGCGAGCACACCGTTAACTTCCCAGCTCTACTACAGATCATAGCTGAAATGGTTCCAGATATGCGCATCCGATTTACCACATCTCACCCTAAAGACATGTCGGACGAAACGCTCGAAGTCATCGCCCAATACCCTAACTTATGTCGTTTTATCCACCTGCCCGTACAAAGTGGTTCTAACCGCATACTGAAGCTTATGAATCGCAAGTATACAAGGGAGTGGTATCTCGATAGAATCGAGGCAATTCGTCGAATTTTGCCCGATGCAGCTATCAGTACCGATGTCTTCTGCGGTTTCCATAGTGAGACTATCGAAGAGCACCAAGAGACACTATCACTAATGCGAGAGGTTGGTTTTGATTCAGCGTTTATGTTTAAGTACAGCGAGCGTCCAGGTACACACGCGCAAAAGCACCTTCCTGACAACATTAGCGAGGAGGAGAAAGTAAGACGACTCAACGAGATTATTGCACTTCAAACCCAACTATCTCTCGAAGCAAATCTACGTGAGATAGGCAAAACGGTAGAAGTCCTCGTAGAGGGATACTCTAAACGCAGCAAGGAGGACATGTACGGACGCACCAGTCAGTACAAAACGGTAGTATTCCCACGCGAAGGAAGACATATTGGTGAATTTGTTAAAGTACAAATATCGGAGGCAACGGCCGCTACTTTAAAGGGAAAAATAGCGGAATAATGCTTTTTTTTGCATAAAAATGCATTTTTTTCTTCAAAAAATTTGCACGATTAAGAAAAAAGCAGTACCTTTGCCGGCGAAAACAATAAATTTTCATAGTTAAGGTTTAGGTTTAATGGCAACGAGAGGCTGGGAAGTTTCTCGTTGTTTCTTAAAATAACCGCAAAAAAAATGATTAACTCCATCCTATTAGGGATGGTTAAATTATATATAAGCACATACATAGTATGTAAAACTTTTTAAAACCATTAAAACTTCTAAAACCTTATTATATTATGGAACAAGACGAATTATTACAAGACAACAGCCACCTCATTCCTGACTTGACAAATGCTGATGAGGCACGCAAAGCGTTTATTGCGAACGAAATTTTTAACCGAAAATATTAAATCATAAAACGGGTATGTACTAACTACCCTCCTATATTAGATATGGCTACAACTTATATGACTGCAGAGGGTCTGCAGAAACTAAAAGAGGAACTCCAACACTTGGAGTCAGTAGAGCGTCCTCGTGTGATTGCTGCTATTGCAGAAGCACGCGACAAAGGCGATTTGAGCGAGAATGCAGAGTACGATGCTGCTAAAGAGGAGCAAGGTATCCTAGAGAGCAAGATTGCTATGATCAAGGCTAAGATTATGGACGCACGCATCATCGACGAAACATCTATCAGCACAGACGAGGTACAAATCCTTACTAAGGTTAAGGTTCTCAACCTAAAGACCAACCAAGAAAAGGTATACCAACTGGTTACCGAGGGTGAGGCTAACGTTTCTGAAGGTAAGTTAGCTACCACCACACCTATTGCTAAAGGCTTGCTTGGCAAGAAGGTTGGTGACATTGCCGAGGTTGTTGTTCCTGCTGGCAAATTGCAATTCAAAATATTGGAAATCAGCTTATAATAACATTGTCGTATGACTATTTTTACACGCATTATCAACGGAGAAATTCCTAGTTACAAGATTGCAGAGAACGACCAGTTTTATGCTTTTTTAGACATCAGCCCTTTGCAACCAGGACATACGCTAATCGTACCTAAGTTGCCAGAACCAGAAGCTGATTATATCTTCGATCTCACCGACGACATTCTTAGTGAAATGCTAGTATTCTCTAAGCGAGTAGCAAAGGCTATCAAAGCGGCAACCGGCTGCAAACGTGTAGGCGTTGCAGTTATAGGCTTGGAGGTTCCTCATGTACATATGCACCTTATCCCAATCAACAAAGAAGGGGATATGTCATTTGCCAATGCAAAGCTGAGCTTACCAGCCGAAGAAATGGCTCAAATAGCCACTTCCATTGCTGAAGCAATGGACAAATAAGCAAAAAGCACACTTTTTTACATACAAAAATGCACATACGAGTCCAAAAACTTGCGTATGTGCATTTTTTATTGTATCTTTGCAGGTTGAAAATACAATACTAGATTAATAGACTAAACAATGAATATTTACTTTTGGATATTACGCCTCGCAGCGCTTTTTGGTCATCGTAAAGCTAGACTATTGGTTCGTGGTCAAAAAAATGCACTCAAAGAGGTTCAAGAATGGTGCAGAACGCTATACGGCACCTCGGTTACATGGATACATGTATCATCGGTAGGCGAGTTTGAACAGGTTCGTCCTATCATCGAGCGCATACGCAAAAATCGTTCGTCTCGTAAGATTCTGCTGACATTCTTTTCTCCATCGGGCTACGAAGCACGCAAGGACTACCCTCTTGTTGACAAGGTGGTATACCTACCTTTTGCCACACGTCGCAATGCCAAGAAGTGGCTCAAGACTTTGCCTCTAGAGATGGCCATTTTTGTCAAATACGACCTATGGCCTTCTTACCTCAAACAGCTGAAAAAGAAAAATATACCTACTTATTTAATTTCAGCTATTTTCCGCCGCAGTCAACTCTTCTTCAAGCCATGGGGCATTGGCTATCGTCGTCTATTGCGTTGTTTTACACACATCTATGTGCAAGACTTAGATTCGCAACAACTACTATCTAAATACGGTATCACCAACTCTTCTGTAGCTGGCGACACACGCTTTGATCGTGTTACAGAAATCAAGAAAAAAGCTCAAGAACTGCCTGCTATTGAGGGTTTTACCATGTGCGAGCAGAAGGTTATTATTGCTGGTAGTACTTGGCCCAAAGACGAACAATATCTTGCCCGTTACCTAAACGAGCATCCGGAGTTGAAGTTGGTACTAGTTCCACATGAGATCAACCAGGAGCACCTACATCAAATATTCCAACTCTTTGAGGGTCGTTACACTCGTTATACCGAAGCTACTCCGCTCAATGTAGACAAATGTCGCGTTCTGCTAGTTGACACCATTGGCGTGTTATCGTCTATTTATCGATATGGTAATGTGGCGTATATCGGCGGCGGATTTGGTCAAGGTATACACAACACGCTCGAAGCGGCCGTCTACGGCGTACCAGTAGTTTTTGGTCCAAAGTGGCAGAAGTTCCGCGAGGCTCATGGACTCATACAAACCCAAGCAGCATTGACCGTGCGTAACTACAAGGAGTTTGCACGAGCTATGGACACAGCACTTGCTACCGAGCAGATTATGGGCGAACACGCCAAAAACTATGTACAAAGCGAGTGTGGAGCATCCGACATTATCTATAAAGCATTATTCACTCGTTAATTCACGATATTAACCAATTATAAATATGGCACAAAAACCAAGTATTCCAAAAGGCACACGCGACTTTTCTCCACTAGAGATGGCTCGTCGTAATTATATTTTTGACACCATCAAGGCAGTCTTCTCGCTTTATGGTTTTCAGCAGATTGAGACTCCAGCTATGGAGAACCTATCTACCCTGATGGGTAAATATGGCGAGGAGGGTGATAAGCTCTTGTTTAAGATACTTAATTCTGGTGATTGGAAGTCTGCTATTAGCCACGAGGCACTAGACACAGCCACTATTGGTGCCTTAACCACCAAGGTGAGCGAAAAAGGTCTACGCTATGACCTTACCGTACCTTTTGCACGTTTTGTAGTACAACATCGCGACGAGATACAGTTCCCTTTTAAGCGTTATCAGATCCAACCAGTATGGCGTGCTGATCGTCCTCAAAAAGGCCGTTACCGCGAGTTCTACCAATGTGATGTAGATGTTGTAGGAACCAATTCTCTGCTTAGCGAAGTAGAACTAATGCAGATTGTAGCAGAAGTATATCGTCGTCTAGGCATTCGTGTCAGTCTACACATCAACAACCGCAAGATTCTAGCAGGAATTGCCGAAGTCATCGGTCAACCAGAACGAATTATTGATATTACAGTTGCTATCGACAAACTAGATAAAATAGGTATAGACAATGTCAACAAGGAGTTGCTAGACAAGGGACTTCCTACTGAGGCAGTAGAAGCACTTCAACCTATCCTCAACCTCAGCGGCACCAATAATGAGAAGCTAGATCAACTAGCCCAAGTGCTTGCTAGTTCAGAGACAGGACTCAAAGGAATTGAGGAGTTGCGTACCATCTTTGCACTATACGGACACAGCACACAAGATGGCGATTTGAACACCTACGATCCAGCTCCGTTGCAAGTTGAGCTTGACCTTTGCCTTGCTCGTGGTCTAAACTACTATACAGGTGCAATCTTCGAGGTTAAAGCTTTAGATGTTCAAATCGGTAGCATCACAGGTGGTGGTAGATATGACAACCTAACAGGTATCTTTGGTATGCCAGGCGTATCCGGTGTAGGCATATCGTTTGGAGCGGATCGTATCTATGATGTTCTTAGCGAGCTCAAACTCTATCCAGAGAACCTGCAGTCTACAACACAGTTGTTATTTGCCACATTTGGCCAAGAGGAACTACTATATGCAGTAAAATGGGCTAGCGCATTACGCGCAAAGGGCTATAGTGTTGAAGTATTCCCAGAGCCTACCAAAATGAAGAAACAAATGGGTTATGCAGATGCTAAGAAGATTCCGTTTGTTGCCATTGTAGGTAGCGATGAAATGGAGCAAAACAAAGTTATGCTCAAGAACATGACTACAGGCGAACAACAGTTAGTTTCGCTCGATGAAATCATCAGTTTCTTATAGTTTTTTACTTTGATAATATAGCTAATTAGCATTAGCGTATAGCATACAGAAAAAGAGGGTTTGACCCTCTTTTTTTTATTATAATGATTAGTAATAATGAAGAAAATTGTAGTATAAGTAATCAGCAAATACACTTATCGATTAAATCAGCAATTTCGCGTTGTCCATCTAAATTAGGATGGATACCATCGATGCATAGTGTCTTCTCAGGTTTCTTAAACACCGAGGATAAGTCAAGTAGCACAGAATCTGTGGCAGCAGCTACACGCTTGACTGCATCATTGTACAACTCGTGACCAGCCCAGATAGCGTCAGCGCCTGTTTTGAGCCAACGAGAGACATTGCGTTTCTCTTCAGCAGAGAAAACTGAAGTAAAAAATTTATAATATTTCTCTGCATCCATCGGTGGCAATGACATAACTAAAGGTATCAGGCCAGCCTTTCTAACCTTATCAATGATACGCATATATGTCTTTTCAAAAATAGAGATAGGTGTTTTAGGAGCATGCTCGGATGTTGGCGAAGTAGCTATATCACGCCAGTTATAATCGCTATCGTTTCCACCATAGCAGAGCAATGCATATTTAGCATTTTCGATATTAGGCAAATGACGATCTAATATACGTTCGCCCGTTTCAATGGTACATCCCATTTTACCAAGATTAACCACTTCGAGTTGATGTTTATCAGCAATTCTATCTACAATATTGCGTTCAGCCAAGGCATAATGAAATTGGCCAGAATCTTCTATATTTAATACAACTCCTTTAATAATAGAGTCACCTAATGCAATAATCTTACTCTTGTTCATAATTTCGTACTCCTATAAAATTAGCTTTTAAAATGAATTTCGTTGCAAAATTACTGCCATTTTTTCAGCCAGTCAAATTTTTGTGATTATACGGCATGGTTTTTGTGGAAAAATTGAATATAGGGACAAAATTTCTATATTTGTGACAAAATACAACACTTTTAAATTTTGTCACAACATAAAAATTGACTAAATATGAGTAAAATTCCTGCTATTATGACCTCATTGCGATGCAACCTTATTTATGTTGTCGCGATGCCAGTATTTTGGTTGTGTTTTGTATTGATCTATTTACCAGAGATGTGGGTGCAACTCCTACAGATGCCTACCAGTACAATGAGTTTTAATGCAACCATTATATTCTGCATTATATTAGGAGTCATGTTGGTTTCACGCGGTATCCTGCTAGCAGCACATCGAACTTTTACGATGACATGGCGCAAAATGGTACTATGGGAACTAAGCGAGCTACTTGTTATGAGTTTGTTTATGGCTTTGTATGTAACGCTAATGTATCACGGTGAATTCGAATATTTTTATATTGTAGGTCGATGTCTTTATGGTTTATTGCTTACAATGGTATTTCCATACTTAATTTTAGATTTAGCATTTGCATATGCAGGTAAAGAGTTGGATGATGCAGCATATGATGATAGCCTGATGCGTTTTGTGGATAACACCCAAAAACTCAAGCTAATGATAGCCGCATCAGCCGTCTTATATGTAGAAGCCGACGAAAACTATGTTCATATACGATATATGGAGGGCGAGCGCCTAAAGGATTATCCGCTTCGCGCCTCGATGAAATCGCTGGAAGAGTTGATGCAAAAACACGGATTACTCCGATGCCAACGTAGTTACTATATCAATCCACAACACATCAAAGTGCTCAGACGTGACAAGGAAGGTATGATTTGTGCCGAGCTGGATGTGCCAAATCAAAAATCTATACCTGTTTCACCCAAGTATTACGATGCATTGGCAAAATGGTTATAAAAAATTCGATTTAAACACTATAATCTAATCGTTAAAATCGCGCGTTTTGTGCGATTTTAACTTTTTTAGTACATATTTGTAAAAAATCTCGATTTATTCGACAGTTCCTTAGCGTCAAAATCGAATTATTAGTGCAATGTGTAGTTGTTGTACAAACAGCTGTAGTTTCGGATGCGTTTATTGTCCTTCGAGGACAGCTTACTCCCGAAGCTACGGTAGCAAAACGCAGACCATACTCCAGAACGCTCGTAATAAAAAAATGGTTAGACCCTATCATTCGCTCTCTAATATCTCGCTATCATGCAGACTTGAGCGAGTATTTGATAGGCAAATGAGATAGAAATTCTATCTTTTTTTGAAAATAATCTTCACTTTTCTTGCGTATATGCATTTTTTGTTGTACCTTTGCACGCTTTTTCGCGTTTTGGGCTCCCAAGTAGCGCTGCTAAGGGGACGGATGATGCAGGAAAGTTTAGAAGTTTAGGAGTTTAGAAGTTTAGGAGTTACTACTGAACAAACGCCAAGCGTGGCTAAACCCCTGAACAGCCCAATGGGCGTCTAGACGAACACTAGCATGCCAACGTCGACGACTTAGTATCTCGCCCGGCCGATGTAATAATTAAAAAACATTTTAAACAATGTACGCAATTGTAGAAATGCAAGGTTTCCAATACCGTGTGGAAGCTGGCAAAAAACTCTTTGTTAACCGCATGGACGCTGAGAAAGGCGCAGAGGTAACATTTGAGAAAGTTCTCCTCGTTGACAACAACGGTGAGGTAAAAGTAGGTGCTCCAGTAGTAGAGGGCGCTAAAGTAGTTTGCGAAGTACTCGACAACGAGTGCCGTGGTGAGAAAGTTCTCGTTTTCCACAAAAAACGTCG
>JAFZEQ010000061.1 GCA_017560605.1 Paludibacteraceae bacterium | reverse complement strand
TAGTAACAGTAGTAGCAGCGATTGTACCCTCAGCGATTGTACCAGAGTATGCGAAGGTGTTACCTACATACGCATTGTTGTAGTTACCAGCGGTCTCGTTGTTAGCGTGTGCTTGCCACAATGCGCCAGTCCAACCCTCAGCGGTCTTCTCCCACTTGTATAGATTCCACTTGTTAGATGGGGTGAAGCTAACAGCCTCCTTGTTACAACCAACGAGTACGCCCTCAGCGGTGAGTGCGATATCAGAAAGTTTGAGACCTTCAGCACCAACAGATGTACAGAAATCAGTAGGCAACTCAGCCTCAACTACACCGTACTCATTAACTACAGCAAGAGTTGGGTTCTTATCAGCATCTACAGCCAATACATACATCATACCATCACGGTAGAGTACGCGGCGGATAGTCTTGTCAGCGAAGAGTACATCCATTTGTTTATCCACATAAGCTTGCTCCATCTCGAATACGCTAGGAACGCCGAGGTATTCAGGTTGCTCAGGATCTGGATAGTTAGTATAAACCACTGTTGGAGGTACATAAGCTGTATCGGTCAAATAGATCATTGGATAGGTAGTCTCGTTAGCCTTAACGGTAAGAGCTACTTTTTGATCTTGTGCCAATGGGTGATAACCTGGGCAAGTTGCATCCAAAGTATAGTCGTCGCCTGGCTCAAGACCCTCGAACACGAAGATACCATTGTAGAAGTTGTCTACTTGGTAGCGAGCTACCTCAACACCAGCTTTCTTAAGGATAACCTCAGCACCATTACATGGTACCCATTGGTCATTGGTCTTAGGAGCATAGTTGAACAAGCTGTGGTTCATTTTGTTGTTAGCATCTTTTACAGTACCAACGATATAACCCTTGGTCTCAGCATCAGCACCATAATATCTGATGATAGCGCGATAGTAATCCAAACCTTCCATATGGCAATAGTCTGGGTTGAGCGCACGGTGACGAGCTGGTTGGCAAGTGTGGAAATAACCCTCAGACAAGTAACCAGGAGCACCATGTTTCAAAGCGCCAAGGTAACCAGAATATTTCTTACCATTAGCGTGAGTACGATCAGAGTGGCTGCCATAGAAGTTCCAGTCACCACGGATATTGAGAGCAGTAGAAGATGCTACATCAACACCAGCCTTCATGATTTTAAGTTTCTCCTCATTGGCAAGTTTAGACATCTCGTAGCTACCTACTACATACTCATAACCATCGGTAGAGTTAGCTGTCTCATATTTGTCTGGACCACGATAGAGAATAAGTGGGAAGTTAGCTGTACTACCCTCAGTGTTCGCATTAGAGTGAACAGAGATAAAGTAGTCGATATTGTTAGCCTCTACTTCCTCGGTAATCTCCACGAGGTTACGGTTATACTTCTCATAATCAGGGTGAGCGTAGTAACCATCAGAGTATTGCCAACCTAATTCTGGGTTAGCGATTGTACCTCCCTTGTTGTAAGTATAATCAGGATAATCGCCGTTCTTCATCTCGTATGGCCAAGGACCAGATTGAGTACGAGAATAGAGTACGGTAGCACCAGCAGCCTCAAGTTTCTCACCAAGGTACATACACTTCCAAAGGTTGGTGTTAGACTCGTAGAAACCAAGTGTATCAGGCATGCCAGTAGTAGGCAAGTTAGGGAATGGAATAGTAGCCATAGGACGGTCGTTAGGACCATAGCTACCGTGACCTGGGTTCACATAAATACGTTTGCCTGTCAAATCAGTAGCTGACATGGAAACGGTAAGCAGCACTGCTGCAAGAATCATAAATATCTTTTTCATAACAGTCTGCATTATTTAATGTTCAACATATAAGTTTCGCCATCTAATGTAGAGAATACGATAGTGTTCTCTGCTACATATGGGAACATAGCAATGATAGAGTTATGTGTCAAGACTTGCTTTTTGCCATCCAAAGTGTGAGCTACGATTGCAGAAGCAGTAGTAAAATGACCATCATCTTCAGAAGACATTGCTACCAAGGTATTGTTGTCATACCATTTTGCTGCTTGAACATTGTGACCAATAAACTGCTTATTGCTACCGTCTATATTGGCAACCCAGCAGCCATTACCACAAACATAGTAGCAAAGTTTGCTACCATCTGGAGAAACTGAAGGCCAGATGTAACTTTGGTCATTACCATTAGGAGCCAAGACAATATTCTTGCCATTCTTGGTAAGAACAATCTTACGATCATTGATAGATACAGACACATTGGCTCCAGTATTAGCCATTGCCATCATATCACGTTGATCTGTAGCGATAGTTGTTGCCTTTGAATCAGTCAAGTCAAGACGAACAACATCATTCTTGCGCAAACCTTGTTTGTCAATACTAGTTTCACGATAAACTAACTCGTGACCGTCTTTGCTAATTTGAACATTGTAGCCTGCACCAGATGCAGTAGAGATAATGGTAGTTTGACCAGTAGCCACATCATAACGACGTAAGCCATGGTTAGCACCATCGGTGATGAGCACATATGAGCCATCAGGACTCACACCTGCCACCTTAACATCAGTGTCAGTAGGAGTGTTCAACTTGGTGAGTTGACCTACCTCAAACACTTGCGCTGACAGCATCATTGGAATTGCCAACGCCAAAGAAAGAAAAATCTTCTTCATACAAAATGTTTTAAATGGTTAGTTAATAATTATTTTAATTGTATTTTATATGTTACTAATTACATAATCACCATTATTATAGCGTACACGCATATGCGCGCATCTACGTGAACAATGGTAGTAAGTAAGGTAAAATATATGTATTGAATAGTGAAGTATTAAAAGCCACACCTAGAATAGTTAATAAACTAAGATAGATAACATAGAGTAGACCATTAAAAAATGATGCCTTGTTAAAGACGAGTAAAAGTACTAGCCATGTTAATAGGTATATACCTCCACCGATACCCCACCATAGTAATGGGAGAGTAGGTATATTCTCCTTCCAAATCATCTCTCCCCACCCTATATGACGAAGTATCAAAGCATAGATAGCGTAGACAGCAATAGCTATAATACAAGCCATTATAACTCTCCATGTGAGACGAGTACGTAGCATCAGGACAACTAGTAGATATAAGATACCTATACCTGCAATCAAAAACTTAGGTGATAGGATACAAAATAGTAGCGAAATGAGGAATGCTTGTTCCTTAGCCTCTGTCTGGATATTGATTCGCGAAACGATTAATCCAGCAACCAGTATCTCAAAGACTACAAGATGCACTTGCCAACAAAGCTGATAAGCAGTAAGAGCAGATAGAACCATCCACATAGTGGCAGCTAGTAGTCCGGATGGCAGGTTGCTCCACCCTAATCTATAACTATACTGCATTGCTAAAAGCGAGTTGAGTGTTACTAAGAAAAAGCCGATACCTACCGTCGACCACTCATTGCCGTTAGCTAGAGATAGTATCCACATAGCCAACCCAATGAGAATCAAAAGAATGGTTCTCATTAGGCTAGTTTGTGCTATATTTTTGAAGTAATAATTCATCTTAGCTGTTAGCTATACATTAGAATCCACAGCGTTTGAGCAAATATTTAGGATCGGCATCTTTGCCACGGAATTCACGATAAAGTAGAGCTGCGTCGCGTGTACCACCTTGTTCAAGGAGACGTTGGAACTTAGCTGCCATTTGAGGATTAAATATATCGCCTGTTTCCTCGAATGCAGCAAAAGCATCTGCATCTAACACCGCAGCCCATGTATAGCTGTAATAACCCGCAGCATAGCCGGTGGTGAAAATATGGTTATAGAAAGTAGAACGATAACGAGTGATTATTTGAGGAATCATCTTCATTTTCTTCATAGAAGCCTCTTCGAAAGCATTCACATCAAAAGCTGATGTGGTATTCATCTTGTGATAGTCCATATCAAGGATTGAAGCAGATAGCAACTCTGTTTGAACAAAACCTTGGTTGAAGGTTGATGCTTTGTTAATCTTAGCAATCAACGAATCTGGAATAACTTGACCTGTTTGGTAATGGAAGGCATATGTCTTGAGTACCTCTGGGTGATAGCAATAGTTCTCCATAAACTGAGAAGGAAGTTCAACAAAGTCACGTGGAGTATTGGTACCAGCAAGTGATTTGTATGTAGCCTTAGACATTAGTCCGTGCAACGCATGACCAAACTCGTGGAAAAGAGTCTCAACATCATCCATAGAGAGTAGTGATGGATTGCCTGCAGTAGGCTTATTAAAGTTACCTACATTGATGATTACTGGACGATGGTCAACACCATTGGCATCCACATATTGTGGACAGATATTATTCATCCAAGCACCTGGACGTTTGCCAGCACGAGGGAAGTAGTCTGTGTAAAGTACACCTACCAAACTACCATCTGCATATGTAACTTCAAACACCTCTACCTCAGGGTTGTAAACTGGCATATTATCGAGTTTCTTGAATTTCAACCCAAACAGTTTGGTAGCTAAATCAAAAGCACCTTTACGAACATTGCTAAGTTCAAAATAAGGTTTTAGTTCTTCCTCATTAAGTGCATATTTCTCAAGGCGAAGTTTCTCAGCATAGTACCACCAATCCCATGGTTGTAGTTTCTCACCAGGAAGATCTTTGTCCATTAGTTTTTGAAGTTCGGCTGCCTCTTTTTGAGCTGCAAGTAAGCTAGGTTCCCATACAGATAGAAGGAACGCATCTACAGTTTTAGCGTCCTTAGCCATACAATCAGCGAGGATATAGTCAGCAGGATTGTCGTAACCAAAAAGTTGTGCTTTCTCTACGCGCAATTGCATAGTCTTAACAATGATACTCTTGTTATCCTTGTCGTTATCGTGGTTAGCGCGGGTAGTATAAGCCATGAGCAATTCCTTACGAAGTTCGCGATTCTCGCAGTATTGGAGCACAGGAGTAAAGCTAGTGCGTTTTGGAGTAAAGAGCCATGCATCAGGACGACCAGCTGCGGTAGCTTCTTCTTTAGCAGCAGCTTTCGCGCTTTGAGGAAGACCTTTAAGTTGAGCCTCATCGGTAACAAAATGTTGGTATGAATTAGTTTCGTCAACCACATTATTACCAAATTGTAGTGAAAGAAGACTTAACTCTTGGTTAATCTCTTTTAGACGCGCTTTCTTATCTGCCGGAAGGTTGGCACCATTCTGTGCAAAAGATTTATATGTCTCTGTCAAAAGACGCATTTGCTCGTCATTGAGACCTAGTGTTTCACGTTGATCATAAACTGTTTTAACGCGTTGGAAGAGCGCATCATTGAGTATGATACCATCACTTAACGCAGAGAGTTTAGGTGAAATCTCTTCGGCAATAGCATTCATCTCATCATTACCATCAGCCTCAAGAACATTGAAGAATACACCAGAAACACTTTCTAATAGCCCCCCAGCACGGTCCAGTGCCTCAATGGTATTAGCGAAGGTAGGTGCTTCTGAATTATTAACTATAGCCTTTATCTCTGCTTCGTTTTCAGCGATTGCTGCTTCGAAAGCTGGTAGATAGTGTTCGTTTTTCACCTTATCAAATGCAGGAACACCATAAGGTGTATTCTGCTTGGTGAGCAATGGATTTTCATCTTTAGTACAAGCCATAAGCGATACGAGCGCAAGACTCAAAAATAGGATTTTTTTCATATTGTTATTTATTAATTTAAATTTCGACCGTCAACTACATCTTCACATTTTTTCTCATAGATTCGCGAATCATACTGCGTAATTCTGCTGTTTGCGTATCCACTTTTCGATGAAATAGTGGTTTAAAGTCCTTGGCAAATTTACAAGGTACCAATTTAATATCAAGGTCATCTATATTACCAGATACATTAACACCAAGGTATATAGGCGATAGTACATTAATGTCATAATTAAAACTCATATCCAAATTATGTTGTCCCCCCAACGCCACCATATAATTACCCATCGATACACAGAAAGGATACACATCAATCTCCTTCTTATATAGTGTTAACTCCGCAGAAATACTATCTACTTTGTTCTCTGTTTTTTTACTGAACATAAGTAGCTTGGATATCTTACTAAATGTTTCGTTATCGAGCACTACTAAATCTTTACCAAAAAGGCTAGCCGCACCACGTAAAGTGGATGGTTTAATCTCATATTGAGCATTGGTATATGTTTCAGCAGCTAAATGGAATTCGGCTTGTCCTTTGAAACTACGAAGCATAGGCATCATTGTATCCAGTTGCGGAATCATACCAATCAACTCTTCAATATCAACATCCAGCATATGGTAGTCAAAACCAACATAAATATGGTTTCTGCGTGGAGTACGATACATAGCGGTCAGTTGTAGTTTAGCTGCGTTACATATTAGACCCATCTCCTCAACTACTAATGTTCCATTTTTAACATAGACTTTTCCACCCAAATTAGTAGCCGTTTGATCAAATGCACTTGCTTTTTTAATCAAAGTATTAAGTGCTATATCCACATTAGATGGCACCATAAAAGGACCATCCATTGTCTCAGAAGCGGCTTTATCTACGGTTTGTGTTGTGGTATCTGATGCTTGTTCTTCTGTTCCTTGAGGAGCAGATACTAATGCCAATAACTCATCCACATCAGTATATGTACTTTCGAACCATAATTCGCCTTCTAAGATATCTCTACCACGCATCCAACGACCTATATTTCTCAATTCGCCTGTTAACGAGAAATCGCTATTACCAATGATTATATTAGATTGATTAATTTTGCATTCACGATTGGTATAGTTAAAATCTATAGTAGGTATTTGTACAATTTGTTGCCAATCAGCTAATGCTAGTTCCGCATCGTTCATATTCACGGCTAATTTAGGATTCCATTTCAACAAAATATTATCTCCACCATGGGTATTATATCTTGCAGCCGCTGAAATCTTGATATCCTGTGTTTGCAGTTTGAGTTCCTCCCCCAATGTAGCATACAATGATTGCGTCTGCAAATCAGCACGCATACGAGGAGCTTGCAAGGATGCAGTCAGTGTAGAAGGTTGCATATCTACATGTATGTCCGTATAATATCCCTGCACACTTTCAAAATCCAATCTAGCATCTACCACAGGCATTATATTAGTATCAGTCATATGGTATGCCACATAAGTTTTCAGTTTAGGTTGTGCGATAGTTATATCCATACTATCCATCAAAGCGTGTAATTGCTCGCCACTTTGCAAAGCGAGTGTGGCATGTAGGTAAGGACTTGTGCTCAAGATATTATTCAACTCAAGTGCAATATTGCTTTGCCCTATTGTAGTCATCAAGCTTGTATCCATTGATACTACACCTCCATTGGTTTGCAGTGAAGCCGCTATCCAATCTACCTCTTTGCGCGAAGGCGCTGGATTAGGTATTTGAAACTCTAATCTATTATTCGGCAAGGAAGCATTGATACCATCGGCAGAATATTGGAGGCCCGACAATTGTATATCGCCTAACAACTTACCTTTGTGCAGTTGCATTGATACCAAATCATCTAGATACATTTGTACCTGCGCAGTACCTTTCAAATTACCTGCTAGTTTCATATCAGCAGGTAAAAACGCTTTGACATCCGCTATAGGAAGACTGATGTCTGTTACCAAATCCATCCACAAATTACCCATCGGATTTTTGATGATACCATGAAGGCCAATATTGGTATTCTTAAAGCGAGCATTAGCGTTATGTACTAAAATTTTCGATTGGGTATCATCTGCCATATCGATAGTAGCAGTAGCATCTAGTGAAATATTACCACCTGCCAACAATTTAGAAATATCTTTATCCAATTCTATCGGCAACAAACGCATAACATTATCCAGTTTCCAGTCACTTGTAGTAACACGCATATCTGTTTGGATATCCTCATCGAAACTCGCCCAGCCATCTAAGGTCATAGCTAAGTCATCAACTATCAATCTCGCTTGATGAAGTGTTACGCTCATATTGTCCATGTCAACCGCAGCAGGTAAGGTGAGTTGCAAAGACAAATCATTGGCTAATTGTTCGCCTGCTATATCAACATCGATATGCTTTATATCTACAGCCAGTTGCAAATCATCCCAGTCCACTACTTTTGCTGTTATCATAGCATCTTGCAGCCCCAGATCAATAGTATCTTGTAGATTGACAAAGCTAATTTGGGTAGCTGATAATGTCAAATTATCCACTCTAATATGATTAAAAGGAAGTCCAGTAGTATCCTCTGGCATAGTATCTTCAGGAAGAGCAAGTACATCGTAGTTAGTATGTCCATCAGCATCTACAAACAGATTAACTTGCATATCCGGTACCAACAAGTTAGATATAGATAGTGTATCGTGTTTGAGCAACGCTACCACATCTAAACTGACAACCATCTGTGGGATTGCTAGTACAGTATCGCTAGGAGCACCATCCATGGGGTTATTGATAATTAGATTATTAACTTCTAAACCCACATACGGGAAAGTAGAAACGAATGTTAACTCTACTTTATCAATGGTATGTGCACATGTCACATAGTGCTTTGCTACACTTCGTACAACAGGAGTGAGCCGCTCTGGAGTGAACACCACCCAGACAGCCAAAGCTATGACTAGTATCGGTATTGTCACGATACAGCATAGACTAACACACCATATTTTATGCTTGCGCTTCACTCTTATTCTTTTGTAGAGCCATATCTTGACCAATAGTGAGTCTTACCGTATTGGTCTTTGTATTGCAATTCGTATTCAGTAAGCTTCACCACTCTGTATTTTTTAGGCACATCCGCACCACCATTATCCATCAAGTGTATTTCAGTTAGATCGTTCTTTATATCCAACTTATACTTAAACCATCCATTGCCGTATGGCTTGAGATCTTCTTCGTAGATATCTTCACT
>JAFZEQ010000007.1 GCA_017560605.1 Paludibacteraceae bacterium | reverse complement strand
GCATTTGGGTGAGTCACCACTATGGTTATAACACCGATGAGTATACTATCTCAGAGAGTGCAAAGATTGCATCTGCCTGCGGAGTAAGTGGTGCACCTAATATGGCCATAAACCGTACAAAAGTGATGGGAGCATCTATTGCCTTCCACCCTGGATACTTGCCAGAAGCAGGTATGGCAGAGGCTATTGCAAGCAAATGTGATACTGTGGCAGAAGCATCTGTGGTGATTGATCGCACCTATAATGCAGAGACTCGCGAATTGAATGTAACCGTAAGCGGACAAGTGGCTAATACAGCTGTGACCGAGTACTTATTGACAGTACTCATCAAGGAGAACGGTTTGATTGGTAAACAAGCAGACTACTATTGGTCATGGAAGACAGCAGGATATAAGGAGTTTATGCACCCATGCGTGGCGCGTGACTTGCTCTGCTCTACCCAATTGGGCGATACTGTTAAAGTAGAGAATCAAGCTTATAGCAAGACCTATACTTATAGTGTGCCAGAGAAATGGGTGGCAGAGAACTGCAATGTGGTGGCATATATCACCCCACTCAATAAGAAACCTGTGATCAATGCAGAGGAGACTCCACTCGTAGCTGGTACAACTGGTGGTAAGGAGTATTTGCCATTTGCTATCACAGAGGCAAAAGAGCCTACTAATGCCACTAAATTGAGTTTTGATGAAGTAGAGATGAACAAGGTAGGAGAAGATAAGTTGGCAGTAAAATTGGTAGCTGCATCTTCTACCCGTTCGGATATATATGGCCCTGTGAAACTGGTGGTATACTTGGAGTTTAATACAACCGATAGCATCTTGCCAGCAGACTCATTGCTCTTTGCAGAGGGTAATGAGATGAATACCTTTACAGCAGGTAATGTAGATCTCGTAGAACAATCATTTGCAGGTTCACACTTGTCATACCATTTGGCAGCAGATTTGGAAGCTATGTGCCATATCTGGCGTATCAAGAGCGGTAGCGTGGTAGTTGAAAAGAATGGTAGTTTCGTAGCTAGCGGTAAACTAGATAACGGTAAGAACTTCAAGGTTATTTGCACATTACCTGATACTGCAGTAGAAGATGTGATCTTCAACAAAGCACATGTAGAGAAACTCATGCGCGATGGTCAAATAGTGATCAGTATCGATGGTGTTGAGTACGATATGCAAGGAAGAACGTTCTAAACACTTCGCTGTTCTAACGGTTCTAAACGTTCTAACGGTTTTAGAATTATAGAGATAAAGTAATCCCCGCACTCATGAGAGTTGCGGGGATTACTTTATCTTAATTGACTAGTATAACTAGATGACTAGTGATTAGTGTGCTTTGCGATATGCATCAGCCCAAGCTTCGCGCTGACCAGCTTTAGAGAAGTCAGCTGTTTTAGGCCACTCGAGATGCTGGTTACAGTTAAAGAAGCTGTGGATATGCCATCTCCAAAGAGCTTCCATACCTTTTTCGTAAGGATTATTAGTAAGGTTGTAACCTTGTTTTTTAGCTACAGATTTAATATAATCACCTAACCATTTGTAACGAGATTGAGGATCAGTCATGATTTCGCAACCATATGTAAGATAAACGGCAGCTTTATCAATAGATTGAGTTGCACGTTCTTCACCATAGTAAGTTTCGAAATACTTTTGGAAATCCTTCCATAACTCTTTCTTAGTAGGAACGTAAACATCTTCCTCAACAACCATCTCAACTGGTTTAGTAACTTCTTTTACAACAGTATTTACTAGAGGTTGTGGTTGTTTAGAAGAAGTAAAAACTACTTTCCAAACAAGGAATAGCAAAATAGGTATGCAGACACATAGAAGGATAATTATTAATGTTCGTGTAGAAACCTTTTGAATAGGTTTAGCAGTTGTAGAAGTAGATGATTCAACATATGCTTCAGAGGAATCAAATGTTGAAGTTTGTAATAATTTACGAAGCTCGTCTAATGAATATTGTGCTCCACATTGTTGGCATACATATATATCATTTGTCTTAATAATATTATGTGATCCACATACTTCGCAGGTGATTTTTTTCATAATTTTTTTCATAATTTTTATTATTTTTTAAACTTTTTCGCGGTCGTTTAGACTTTGCAACATAGGATCTAGAACAATATAAGCTTGCTCTTGACTAGTAAAAGTAAGATATACATTTGATCTGATATTAGCAGTAAGAACCTCTATGGCACGTCTACTTTTACGAATGAAAGCTAATATAACAAACAATATAGCAAACACGATAGAAGCAATCATGGCATAAAGCAGTTCTGGAATAGAATCAGAATATATGTAAGATACCACAGCAGAACCAACCATTAAAATAGCAAATACCAAGAACAACCACCACCATCTATCACGCTTGAGATCAACACTAACAATGGAATTGAGTGGGATAATCTTCATACTATCAGCTGGACCGTCTTTCTTTCTAGCTGAACGAGTTAGCGTAAAGAAACGCCATACCTTGTTGGTGAGACAGATGGAATCTGTTTTATAATATACTTTTTCTTCCATAAATTTATAAATTTTAATTAACACGACAAAGGTACTTAAAAAAATGGAAATATGCAAGAGTTTAGATAAAAAACATTATAGAAATAAAATATAAAAAAGCAACCGCTGTGTAGCGGCTGCTAATAAAATATACTTAATAATCTAAAGTATTAAGGGATCAAAAGTTTGGTTGTAGCTGAGCCAGACTTGATGATATAAACTCCACTTGTTAAACTAGAAGTGTTCAAATGACCCATAGCTGAGTTAACCAATGTACCTTGAATATTATATACCTCGATTAGACCATCAGAAACAACATTAGTTCCTTGGATAGACATACCACCAGGTATAAGTACTTGATCGATGTCGGTAGAGATATTACCCTCGAACCACAAGGTCATGATTCCTTCGTTCAATACCCATGGAGCAGCCACTTCATTACCAAAGAGGAATCCATGTTCGCCGAGCCACTCTTGTGTCATGAGTGCAGCATCGATGGTAGCACCCTCGGTAGTAGTATCGGTAAGAAGGATAGTAGCATCTACGCCTGCGAGCTCAGAATATACGTAGTTATTCTTGAATCCTTTCTCAGCAGGGAAATATACGCGTGGCCACTCAGATTGTGGTTTGCTCCAATCTACTTTATCCCAATCGTACTCGTAGTTATCGCCGCTAGAGAAACCTACAACACGGTGTGCAATCACATCCTTGCCTTCTGGTACGCTGATAGCAGTAAGACCTACGAGGTTGTTCTCCACGAGGATGGCTGTAGAAGAACCTGTAGCATCGGTTTCAACCTCGCCTACGACACCGCCCACTTTACCAGCGGTAGCAGAAGCGTCGAGTGTAAGGGTACCCTCGACAATGCAGTTGCTAATCAAAGAGCGACCGCTGAAACCTACGATACCACCGATGGTATTGTTACTATAAAGTTCGGCATCTACGCGACAGTTGTAAACAGGCTCGCCGCTACTTACCTCGCTAGTGATACCGCCTACTACTCTACCCTCTGCTTGACCGGTAAAGACGCACGCATGGATATTGGTTGAGGTTGCAGACTTACCTAT
>JAFZEQ010000060.1 GCA_017560605.1 Paludibacteraceae bacterium | reverse complement strand
AGCTATCGGTGCATACAGTCAAGCAGTAGTAGCTAATGGTATGTTATTTGCCAGTGGACAATTGGGTATTGACCCTGCAACAGGAGAGTTTGCGGGTACAGACTTCCGCAGCCAAGCTGAGCAAGCAGTTAAAAACGTTGCAGCCATTCTAGAGGCAGCTGGCACTGATGCTAGTCATGTAGTAAAGACTACCGTTTTTTTGACTGATATGGCTAATTTTGCCGTACTCAACGAGGTATATTCCACTCTTTTCACCGCTCCTTTCCCTGCTCGCTCTGCCGTTGCAGTAGCAGCATTACCAAAAGGCGGACTCGTTGAAATCGAGATTTTAGCAGTTCTCTAAGCATGAATATTGTCTTAATCATTCTAGGAGCCATATGCCTTCTAGTAGGTATTGTTGGGTGTATACTCCCTATTCTTCCAGGCGTACCATTGGCATATGGTGGACTAGTACTACTACACCTCACAGATAAAGTAGAATTTTCATGGCAATTCCTCACTATCTGGGGTATTATTACTATCGTCGTACAAGTGCTTGATTACTTTATCCCAGCTTGGGGTACCAAGAAGTTCGGAGGTAGTAAATGGGGTGTTTGGGGAAGTACCATAGGTGTGTTCATTGGACTTGTAATGGGACCTATAGGTATTGTCATAGGACCATTTATAGGAGCTGTAATAGGAGAATTGTTGTATTTCAGCAGAAAGCCCAAAACTACTGAAGAACAAGCACACAGCGATAAACTTCAATCTAGTCAAGGCCAACAAACTACTAACTCTATTTTCCAGAAAGCACTGCGTGCTGGATTTGGTTCATTCGTTGGTCTATTAGCAGGTACATTGCTCAAAATAGTATGCTGTACATGGATGGCTGTAGAATTTGTGAAAGTGTTGGTTTAGGAGTTCAGGAGTTTAGAAGTTTAGAAGATGATGAATGAAAAAGGAATGCCCGTAGTGGCAATGGTATATGACTTTGATGGAACACTAGCTCCTGGCAATATGCAGGAGTTTGGTCTATTGAAAGTATTAGGATACGAAAATCCTGGTGACTTTTGGGATCTTTGCGACAAACTAGCCAAGACCAACGATGCTGGTAGTATTGCCGTGGTAATGTACGCCCTACAAGCTGAAGCCAAAAGAGCTGGTATTCCATTAACACGCAAGCGACTACAAGAGTTTGGACAAGGGGTAAGTTTCTTCCCAGGCGTATTAGAATGGTTTGATAAAATCAATGCTTATGCAGCTGAGATTGGTGTACAAGTCAAGCACTACATCAATAGCTCAGGCGTTAAGGAAATGGTAGAAGGTTGTGCCATTGCCAAGCATTTTGAGAAAATCTATGCTTGCACCTATCTTTATGATACTCAAGGTGAAGCATGCTGGCCAGCCGTAGTAGTTGACTACACCAAGAAAACCCAATTCCTCTTTAAAATTAGCAAAGGTGTATTGGAGGTTAGCGACCGTGTACGCGTTAATGAGTATATGCCTGAAGATGAACGCCCTGTACCATTTGAAAGAATGATATACTTTGGCGATGGTGAAACCGATGTACCATGTATGCGAACAGTCAAATCGGAGGGAGGATATAGTTTTGCTGTCTATGGCAATGAGAAAAAACGCACTGTAGCACAACAATTATTATCTGAGGGACGTGTTAACTTTGCTTGTGAAGCAGACTATACTGAAGATGGTGAAATCATGCGTATTGTTCGCCATATTCTGGATAAGGTTAAAGCAGAATATGCATTGAGTATGGTTTAGGAGTTTAGGGGTTCAGGAGTTCAGGAGTTCAGGAGTTCAGGAGAAGACAAAGGTCTCCTACCACAGATGGTAGGAGATTTTTTTCTGCTTGTTGCACACGTTGAGCCAAGCTATCTGGAGTATCATCTCCCATTACAGGCACGATGGATTGGGCAATAATCGCACCACCATCCACTTCTGCACTCACATAATGAACTGTACAACCAGACTGCTGCTCACCTGCTGCTATTACAGCCTCATGCACATAATGGCCATACATACCTTTGCCTCCAAACTTAGGAAGCAAAGATGGGTGGATATTGACGATCTTTTTATCCCATTTTTCGCAGAACCATTGTGGTATAATAGCCAGAAAACCTGCTAGAACAATGAGTTGGATATTATGCTCCGCAAGTTGACGATCTATCTCCTGCCAATCTTTGGACAAGAAGGTGAGGATACCTTCTTTATCTGCTCGCTCTTTTGCCTGACATGCACGATTAACCACTACCAAAGAAACTTGGTAGTTATGACGCTCTTGGTTGTCCATTAGCGCTTGCAATGTAGTTCCTGTACCTGAAGCAAAAACAGCTAGCATGATTATGGTTGAATAAATATTTTCTTACCGTTTTGTATATAAATACCCGATTTCACCGGGGTACTGACTGGTTGTCCTAAAATATCAAAGATTCTATTGTCGCTAGGGCGAGTTACATCCTCGACCGATGTCGAAACATTATCTCTGTAAAATTCACCTGCATTTAGGAAAGCATATCGACGTTGTATCCAATCATAGATAAAATCTAACTCTTGTTGCAAGTTTAGTTCGTATCCACCGATATCAGAATCCCTACTCCACTTCTGCTCTTCGCGTGCAGCTGCACCACCACGGGTAAAATGGTGAATATAATTCTCATAACGAGCATATAAGGAATCAGGATTAAGATGTGTTTGGTATAACTCCCAATAACGATCCTTAACCGCCTTGTTGTACTCTGGGATTTTGATCATTCGATTCAAAACCATTAATAGATTTTGCGTACGCATATCTATTTCAGGACCAAAACCACTTGGATGTGGTTTAGTAGGATTATATCCTTGTCCTGCAGTACAATCCAAATCCCAAACTGCAATCGTTAGTTTCTTGTCTTGTTCTCCATCGTAGCACACCCAAAACATATTCTTACCATTGTTATCTTGAGCCACTAACACATTGATCAATAGATAATAATCGATCAAGACAGGTATATCAAAATACTCATCCAGGAATAGTTTAAACTCGGCATCCGTGCTATTCAATGTAAAATTAATAGCATTATACAGAATGGAATAATCCGTAGGATTAACATCCTCAAAATCAGGATATTTCGTCTCAAATCCACGATACACTTCTTGGGTATTATCATAGTCCTTGATATCATACATACTCGTTCCGTCCCAAGAATCTGTCTTCCACAAGTGACCATGAAAAATATTATTATCTTCGTCATGCTCAACTATCTGTGTTTGCTCTTGGTCTATATTCTCTGTCATTGAATATATACCACGGTACTCACCATTGAGGAAAACTTCCACGAATTGTCCTCTAACACTAGTCAAAGCATCCGGAGCTTGATCTATATAATAAGGTTTACGAGCCATATCATTCCACAACTCGTGACCTACCTGGTTACGACAACGAGCTAGATCTACTTGACCCGCATTTAGTATCCATTGATTATGGGTTCGCAAACCAAAGAACTGGCGCTTTTGTTTTTTACCGTTATGATTAAGGAACTTAATGGTATAATTACGCTTATGTTTATTCACACCATTGGTACTACCTCCACGCCATTTAATTTTGGCTTTCATCTGCTGCAAAGGCACACCCGTATCAGTAGAAAAAACTATAACAGTGCCATTACTATAATCATTACCAAATTGTCCATCTAAACGAACAATAGGAAGATTGGTAAAGGTAATGGGATAAGACATCGTCGAACCATCGTTGAAATGGGCTTTTAGTGGATAAATTTTACCACCAGCTATATCACTAAACGTAATCGTATCATGGGCATGGTAGAGATCCGCTCCCAATTGTATGGAATCCCATTGCAAAGTATCCAAAACCAAATTACCGTCTACGACTTTTGTTCGAAAAATGGTTTCAGACTGAATAAACGTTTCATAATCATATCCAAACAACGAATCAGGAATAGGACACATATATGCTCCTTGTGTACTATTATACAGGATATCGTGCCCACCCACCTTAAACTGTGCACGCACAACAATCGGTAGCGACAGTAGCAGCCACATTAAGGAGAGGGATATGATATGTTTTTTCAATCTCATTAAGCTATTAATGTCCTCTTACAAAAACACCTTCTGCTTGATTTTCAACAAAACAGCACTCGTCCGAATGCTCTTCGGCGAATGCTGTTTGTTGTTCATGTATATACTCTTCGTATGTCATTAGCGAAGTTTTGCAGCGAACTTCTCCTCGAAAGTCTTTTGCAATTTAGCCATGATTGCTTCGATTTGCTTGTCTTTCAAAGTGTTCTCTGTATCTTGTAGGATAAAGGAGAGCGCATAACTCTTCTTACCAGCCTCAAGGTTCTTACCCTCGTATACATCAAAGAGAGTCACTTGCTTGAGAAGTTTCTTCTCTGCTGCTTGAGCCGCTTGAGCCAAGTCAGCAAACTTAACAGACTTATCAACGAGCAATGCCAAGTCACGTTTTACTTCAGGGTACTTAGGCAGATCGCTGATTACAGGTTTGTATTGTTTGTGGAGGCGAAGAACCATGTTCCAATCCAAGTCTGCATAGTATACAGGATTATCAATATCAAACGCCTTGAGTTGTTTCTTAGCCAAGATAGCCATGATACCAATCTGTTTGCCATTAGGAGCCAGGATAGCCATACCATCTTCGTATAATTCGTTGGCAGCCAAAGGAGCGAGTTTGTATGTTACACCCAAACGGCGAAGTACATTAGCCACATAAGCATGGAGTTGATAGAATGAGGTCTTCTCCTCCTTCATCACCCATGATTGAGCGGTTTTGTTACCAGTTACCCACAATGCCAAGTGTGGTTCTTCGCTGTAAGCATAGAGAGGATCATACACCCAATGTGGGTCTTTAGCTTGACGAGTAGCAATCTTCTCTGCATCGTAGTGATAGCAGTTACCAAACTCATAGAACTTAAGGTCAGCATTCTTGCGATTAGCATTGCGTTGAATACTCTCCAAACCACCAAAGAGGAGGGTTTGACGCATCACGCCAAGGTCTTGGCT
>JAFZEQ010000059.1 GCA_017560605.1 Paludibacteraceae bacterium | reverse complement strand
GTTTGACTATGGCGTAGTAGATAAATCATATGCGGCAAATGTAGCAATTCCTATATGGGGAGTAACTGGCTCCAGCTCCGTAACAACAACTAGTAGCTATGTTGGAAGGTATGGTTCTTTTCAGTCGTCAACAACCGTAAGTTCATCTACTACCGGTGTAACAGGAATAGTGAATATAAACAAGAATGTGGAAGAGTATTGTAGAGCCATCAACCTATATGCTTACGACAATAAAGATCGCTCAGGAGACCCTATTATGCTCTGGAAAACGAATATATTAAGTAAAGGAGAGAGCAGAGATCTGCAAGAGGTGATACCATATATATCTTACTTAGCGTTACCATATATGGGAGTTCAGACGAATCGTATAGTATGCAAAAGAATTAATACTGACAAAATAGATGGGTATTTGATAAAGAAAAAATATTATATTGCCGACAATATATACAGCGTTCAGCCTATAAAGGAGGCAAGTGGTTTGCCAATTCATGTTCGTTATGTGGTTCTTGATAAAGAAAGTTGTAAAGTAGATTTAGAGGCAAAGTATGTACAAGGGTTATTCACTGTTCCTAAAATCACTAACAGAACTTACCTAGTCCATAATAATAAAAAATACCCAATACAAGCAGTTTTTAGACCAACCAAAAGTGTTGACAACTTACTCAATGAAACAATAACATTAGACTATACAGCTAAAAACTTATTACAGTTGGAATTTCCTGTTACCTTGCAAAAAGGTGATACCTTTGATATCGTATCCTATAAGAATAAAAAAGAAACCAAAGTGTACCTACACTTTAAGGATATAGTAGTGGAGTGATCCGGATGGAGAGTTGAGAGTTGAGAGTTTATGCGAGAGACTGAATACGCTGCTTAACGAGTTGCCAATAGGCAGTCTGCATGTCTTCAGGAAGGAAAGAAGAACGGATGAGTGCTTCCCATTGTGGATACAACTTCAAGAATTTATCAAATATATTACTTGCAGCCTTATCATTGAGTCCATTGGATAGCATCGCCTGCTCAAAATCCTGACGCGTTAATTTGCGTTTCTTACCGTTGAGTGTAAGAGCCAACTCCTCGGTATCCTCAGGGATAACCAAGAGGGTGTTTAGCAAGTCATAAGCTGGAGTCAGCACATGCTCTATTCCATTAGGAGCATAAAGCGAGAAGTTCTTGAGATGCATATCGCTATTGCCCACAATCCATGAAAAGAGCACAATCGTCCAATACTTCGTTAGATCCAAACCTGGCACAGCAGAATACTTGCGTATCGCTTTGGCTATCTGCTCATACGAGCCCTTGTATTTGCGCTCCGTAAGGTGCTCTGTGAGTTGGCACATATCCTCCATCGCTATTTTTCCACCTTTCTTATCGCGGTCAATGCGTTTGGTAAGATAGCAGAGTTCGCCATTGTCAAAACGCAGAAGCGCATGAGGCACCACATCTATCTTCACGGCTTGCGCCAAGTGCATAGTTAGGTCTTCGATTTCTGGAAGATAAGGATATTGAGTGGTTTGAGGCTTAAGGATATATTTGCCCCCTTGATCTACAATAGTGAGGCGTGGCGTTTGATTTGTACGCTCAATGTCCATAGACAACTTAGCCTGCACACCCGTGACTGTGGTGTGCGCACGAACAACTTGCTTTGCCAATTCGCGGATATCCGACTGCGAATAAGGCATAGATGGCACTACTGACGTGCCAAAGAAACGTTTAGCGCAAGCTGCATGGTAGTGCTGCTCACCATCTAGAAGCTCTTGATAACAAAACAAACATCTCATACGCTCATATCTTCTACTACGCTAACCGCACCAATACAATCTTGGCAACACGCCAAGAGTAAAGCCATGCGGTCGCGAAGGTCAATTTTCCAATGTTCTTGCGCAATATTCAACAGCCATCCTTCGGGTATCAAACCATCGAAGAAAGGAAATAACACTTGACTCTTATATGCCTCAGAACGAAGTGGAAGAGTTAAACTCACAGGACGAGCTGTTGGGAGCTGCAGATAGTCCGTGTCGTAGACAAAAGTAAAACCATTCTCATCCTCCACTAGGCGTCCTGCTAGTTGATATTGATAATATATCTTAGCCTTCTTCATGATATTCTTGCTTTGCTGGTGCCAATTCTGCACCAAAAAGACTGAGAACTTGATTCACTTTATCCATACGCAGGGTGGTTTTACCCTGCTCAAGATCACGCACAAATCGTAACCCTACGCCTGCTTTTTCTGCTAAGTCTTCTTGGGTTAGGCGATATTGCTTGCGCATACTCTTGATGTACAGCGAGAGGTTAGTAGCCATAAAATTATATCTTATCGGGTATAAAACATCTATTGTTTACCAAACTATACCACATCGGGTATATTTTGTACAATTTACAATGTTTTATACCCTTTCGGGTGCAAAGATACGATATTTTTTTTTAATTAGCAAGGAAAAGGTAAATAATTTTGAATTTTGAATTAAGAATTTTGAATTTTTGTTGAAAAAAGAGACTTTTTCGGGTGGAGAGGGGAGGGAGGGTCTATAGATCGCTGCGCTGAAGATCGGCCTTCGGCCTTGAAGCTTCAAGTGAGTGTAACGAACGATCTACTACTTACGGATGATTTGGGTGTGAGAAGGGAAAGCGTTATGTGCAATCGTTGTGTGACTTGGGATGTAAACAGAAGTCAAACTAGAGCAACCAGCGAACGCCTCCTCGCCAATACTCGTTACGCCGTAAGGGATAGTGACAGAAGTCAAACCGGAGCAACCAGAGAACGCTTCATATCCAATCCAAGTTACGCTATTAGGGATGGTGATGGAAGTCAAACTAGAGCAACCACAGAACGCCCAATCTCCAATATAAGTTACGCTGTTAGGGATGCTGATGGAGGTCAAACTTTTGCAACAATAGAACGCACTATCTCCAATACTCGTTACGCTGCTAGGGATAGTGATAGAGGTCAAACTAGAGCAATTACAGAACGCACGAACTCCAATCTCTGTAACACTATTAGGGATAGTGATAGAAGTCAAACTAGAGCAATCTTCGAACGCCCAATATCCAATCCACGTTACGCTATTAGGAATTGTGATGGAAGTCAAACTTTTGCAACCATAGAACGCATCCTCTCCAATACTCTTTACACTATTAGGGATAGTGATCGAACTCAAACCTGAGCAACCAGAGAACGCTCCACAAGCAATTAATCGAGTGTTTACTTTGATTTTGTAATCTCCGACATAACCATCAGTTAGGCAAATGAGGCAATTACCTAGGTATAATGCTACATTATCCCAGTTGGATGGATTGTTGTAGAAATATGTACCCAAGAACGCACCCCCTCCAATACTCGTTACGCTATTAGGGATAGTGATAGAAGTCAAACCAGAGCAACCCCAGAACGCCCCCCATCCAATTCTAGTTACACTATTAGGTATGGTAACAGACTTCAAACTAGAGCAATTAGCGAATGCGTGCTCTCTAATGCTCGTAAGACAGTAAGATTTGCCTTGATAAGTGATGGCTGAGTTAAGATCAAGGTTTGTAATATTAGGATCAGCATCTACAAGCTCAACCTCTGTATCAGACAAAGTCTGGAACTCTAGCTTACCAATTGTAAACGTCTCCGCCATCATAGTTGCGGTTGTTAATAACAAAGCAAAAATAAATGTAAAGCGTTTCATTGTGTTATAGGGATTTAATACGAGTTATTTGCGGATGATTTGGGTGTGTTCTGGGAAAGCATACTCGCCAATCGTTGTGTGACTTGGGACAACAACCTCTGTCAAACTTTCGCAATAAGCGAACGCACCCCCTCCAATACTGGTTACACTATTAGGGATAATGATAGAGGTCAAACCAGAGCAATTATAGAAGGCAGCATCTCCAATACTTGTTACGCTATTAGGGATAGTGATAGAAGTCAAACCTGTGCAATGACCGAACGCCTGATATCCAATACTCTTTACACTATTAGGGATAGTGATAGAGGTCAAACTTTCGCAATAAGCGAACGCCCAATCTCTAATACTCGTTACGCTATTAGGGATAATTGTGTTTTGACAACCGCTAATCAAAGTGTTACTTGCAGTTTCGATAATGGCATTGCAATTATCGCGGCTGTCGTATTTAATATTACCTTGTTCGACAACAACAGAAGTCAAACTATAGCAACCAGAGAACACAGCCTCTCCAATACTGGTTACACTGTTAGGGATGGTGATCGAAGTCAAACTTTCGCAATCAGAGAACACATAATCTCCAATAGTGGTTACACTATTAGGAATGGTGATAGAGGTCAAACTAATGCAAAAATCGAACGCACTATTTCCAATACTCGTTACGCTGTTAGGGATGGTAACGGAAGTCAAACTTTCGCAATCAGAGAACGCCTCATTAGCAATTAATCGAGTGTTTTCTTTAATCTTGTGATGACCAGCTATATAGGCATCTACAGCTATTAGCCAATTGCCAATATACAATGCCCCATTATCCCAATTGGATGGATTATTGTAGAAAGCAGTACCGTAGAACGCACCCCCTCCAATACTCGTTACGCTGTTAGGAATGGTGACAGAAGTCAAACTAGTGCAACCAGAGAACGCACCAAATCCAATACTTGTTACGCTGTTAGGGATGGTGATAGAAGTCAAACCTGTGCAATTAGAGAACGCAGCATTTCCAATACTAGTTACACTATTAGGGATGCTAATAGAGGTCAAACTTGAACATCTAGAGAACACATAATCTCCAATACTCTTTACGCTGTTAGGGATAGTGACAGAAGTCAAACTAGTGCAACCAAAGAACGCAGCATCAGCAATTAATCGAGTGTTTGCTTTGAAGTTATAATCTCCGACATAACCATCAGCAATGCGAATGAGGCAATCACCTAGGTACAATGCCTTATTATCCCAGTTCGATGGATTGTTGTAGAAAGCTGTACCGTGGAACGCACCCCCTCCTATACTCGTAACGCTATTGCCGATAGTTACCGAGGTCAAACCTGTGCATTCATAGAACGCATACTCTCCAATACTCTTTACGCTGTTGCCGATTGTCACCGAAGTCAAAGCAGAGCAAGCTTCGAACGCCCAAGCTCTAATACTCGTTAGACTGTATGATTTGCCTTGATAAGTGATGGGTGAATTGAGATAGATGTTTGTAATACCTTTATCGGCACCTACAAGCTCAACCTCTGTATCAGATAAGGTCTGGAACTTTAGCTTACCAATTGTAAACTCCTCTGCCATCATAGTGGCGGTTGCTAATAACAAAACAAAAATAAATGTAAAGCGTTTCATAAATCTATTTTTTTAGATTTTGGTAATCGGCGCAAAATTACAAAATAATTTTGATATATACAAACGAAGAACATTTTTTTTGCTGAATATATCGAACTAGTGATGAGTTAACAACAACAGCCTGCCTGTGTAGATGTATAAAAATCTGCGAAAAAAAATGCACCTGGGAGGGAGGGCGTAGAGTGTAGGGTGTGGCGAGCAAACTCGCAGTTTAGAGGACGCACTATTGGTGCTACAGTTTAAGAGCACCCCATAACGCCACGAGCGTTATCGGGGACCCCGCTGAGGTTAAAGGCGGGGGAATTTATGGTGTAGAGTGTAGAGGCGATGGACGACGAATAAAAAACAGAAAAGCGGGTTAAAGCCCGCTTTTCATGTGTTTGGAAATAAAATAGCCGCGGATGGTTTTCTTGCCATCCGATTGATCACGCTGAGCGAGAAACTCTTGCTCTAGTGCTAGCCATTCGGGCGAGCCCTTGACGAGG
>JAFZEQ010000058.1 GCA_017560605.1 Paludibacteraceae bacterium | reverse complement strand
GGCTATCTCTACGGTGGAGGCAATGGCCGATACCACAAAGAATAGGAATATGTATCGCCACGAGCGGTTTTGAGGCTCATGATGCTTTACATATATAAGGATGGCAGCAGCCAATTGTACGAAGACATGTATGCCCAGTACAATCAGATTGATAATGGATGTCGAATCGTTAAAATGCATGACCCAATGGGAGTTGAAAATGTTCTAAACGCAGCAGGGCTGCTGTTGTAAAAGTTCTAATGTGTTTGCAAAGGTAGTGATTTTTTTTTGTTCGCACAATAAAATACGTTTCAAGTGTGTGTTTTTGTTAGATTTTGCCAAAATGAAACAATAATTTGATATGCTAAAACTTAACTTTGATTAGAATGTTGTACTTTTGCACCGTCTTTTATAGACAGCAAATAAAACGTTCATTGTAACGATAAAATTGGGAAACACTATTTTTTGTTCGAAAGAACAGTCAATCCCCTTGCTAGTCATGTGGCAAGGGGATTGTTGAAAAGTCTGTCCGACTTCCCTTCGAAAGGGAGGAGATGAATCTTCCGAGGATAAAACAAAATTCGACAATCATATTTATAAAATCAATCGCTTATGAAAAAGATTTTTACAAAACTATTTCTGCTGACAACCCTTCTCTTCGCCGGCAACAACCTCTGGGCACAGAACGGAATAACGGATCTTTATACCTATTCTGGCGAACTTTATAGTAAAAATTTGGCTACGCATGAAATATCACTAGGATCTGGGAAAAAACCAGGTATTCTTAGTTTTAAGGCTCAATGCTCGATGAAGGGATATCAATTAAATGTTTATGCTATAATTAACGGCGTTAAAACACTAATTCCTTTTACTAATTCAGACTACGTTGCACTGAGAATGTGTGACTATTTTAGGGTGGATGTAGCATTAGATGATGTAAGTGCAATAGAGATTGAGCACGCTCGGGTTAGTATCTACGATTTATGTCTGACAGACTACAATTCAACATGGAGCGCATCTGGTGTGTTGAACGATGATGCTAAGACCTACACGTATGAGTTTGATTATCAGGAATATGATGGTTCCGGAACTCCCGGTAATCCATACACTACTGAAATAACTTATTCAGACCAATCGTTAAAAGATTCTGGCATCTTTACGGCAAGTGTGACGGATGGGTTGGCTGGAGATTCCGAGAACTATGCAGACAAAGCGAGAGTGGAGGTAAACTACAACCATATAAAAGCAGGTACACATAATGCTACATTGGTGGTTAAAAATAAAGAAGGCCAACCTGTTTTCTACTTGCAACTCAATGGCACAACCAACAAAGCCAACCAAACTATCACGTGGAATATGGGCAATAAAGCACTGAATGTAGGCAATCAGTTGACCTTGGATGCTACTGCAAGCAGTGGTTTAGATGTCACCTACACTAGCAGCAACACCAGCGCGGTGACTGTTTCGGGTAATACTCTTACCGCAGTGGGCGAAGGTAGTGCTACCATTACTGCTTCGCAGGCAGGTAATAGCAACTACAACGCAGCAACAGATATTACCTACACAGTAAGTGTTAGCAAGGCGACTCCTACCGTTACTGCTTGGCCAACTATCGCAGCTGTTACCTATGGCGCAACTCTTGAGCAAGCACTCGTGCTTGTAGGTGGCGAAGCCAGTGTAGCAGGTACATTTGCTATTACAGACAGCTACAATGCTGCAGATGTGCCTAATGCAGGTACACATACTTATAATGTAACCTTCACTCCATCAGAAAGCAATAAGTACAACAATGTGTCTGGTGGTACGGCTACGCTCGTAGTGAATAAGGCAGATCAAGTGCTTGCTTGGAGTTTTGCTGATTGCACATTGTTGCCAGGTCAAACCCTTGCTTTGGATGCAACAAGTACTTGTGGTGCTGTAAGTTACGAGCTGACTGGTTCTGCTATTAGCGTTAGTGGCAACACCTTGACAGCTGAGGCTGCAGGTACAGCTACTATCAAAGCTGTGGACGCAGGTAATAGCAACTACAACGCCGTAGAGAGTTCTGTATATACCGTTACCGTTTCAGAGAGCGGATACACCCGTGCTGTGACCAACGGCAACTATGGTACCATCTGCTTGCCTTATGGCTCAAGCAGTTATGCTGGTGCTGATTTCTATGAGATAGCATACCCAGAGATTAAGAACGGCGATGCAACTGGTCTGTACCTCGACCAATTGGAGGAAGGTGCAGCGCTTGAGGCTGGTAAGCCATATATCTTCAAAGCGACTGCAGATGAGTTGACTGTAAGTTACGAAGGTGCTATGGCAACTACTCCTGTAGCAGGTGAGGCTGGTTTGACCGGTACATTGGTAGATATAGCTGCTGGTGGCGTGTTGGTAGGCAATTATATCATTGCTCAAAACATGTTCTGGGATGCAAGTGCAGAGAACTGGTTGAACGCTAACCGTGCGTATATTAATAAGGCAACCTTGCTTAGTGTTGAGCCTAAGAGCCCAGTGCCAGGCCGCCGTCGTGTAAGTATGGGTGAGACTAGCGAGAATGGTGCTACAGGTGTGGAGAATACCGTGATTGCACCTAATAGCCTTAAAGTGATTGAGAACGGACAACTTATTATCATCCGTGATGGCGTGAAATATAACGCACAAGGCGTGCGTTTGTAGTTATGAACTATGAGTGATGAGTGATAAGTAATGAGTTATGAACTATGAGTGATGAGTGATAAGTAATAGTATAAAAGTAAAGAAAATTATGAAGCGAATATATCAACAACCCATGACCTCAGCTATTGAGGTGCAACCACTAACTGTTCTCTGCGCAAGCGCAGATATAAATAAAGGTACTGGCTTTATCACCGGTGGTGGTGAATAAGAAGCCTTAGCTATCGAGCTATAAAATGACAAAACGCACCCCAAATGGAGTGCGTTTTGTTGTGTGTATGATTAGTTATATGCCTTAATAACAAGCTTTTACAATGTGCAGTACATCTTCGGCGGTCAGTTGTTTGTAGCCACCACCAAGGATAGTAGATTCGGCTATTAGAGGAAGCATCTCTTCGGTTGTTCCTACCTCACGCAAGGTGGTAGGTATACCCAACTCTTTGATGAAGGCCTCCAAACGATCGATACCTTCTAGAGCAATAGCATCATCGCCTTGACCATGGTCTTTTACGCCCCAGATATGCTTGGCATAACGCACAAACTTATGCAAGCCATCGCGATAGATATAGCGGTAATACGCAGGCGAGATGATAGCCAAACCTATGCCGTGTGCACAGTCGGTATAAGCACCCACTTGGTGCTCAATCATATGCACCTCCCAGTCTTGGGTTTTGCTTAGGCCTAGGATCTTATTTAAGCCCATTGTAGCGCACCACATGATGTTGCTGCGTGCCTCATAGTCTTC
>JAFZEQ010000057.1 GCA_017560605.1 Paludibacteraceae bacterium | reverse complement strand
ATACTTGTTTGAACGTGAAGAGAATTTTAATCATATTATTGGTAATTGGTCAATGGGCTATAGGTAATGGTCTATTGGCTCAGGATAGTTTGCGTGTATCGTGGGAGGAGAATGACAGCATCAAGATGGCACCACTGCAAGTACAGTCAGTGGGTGCAGAGAACTACGAGGAGTTGACACGTACAAAAAGCAGTTTGGATCTAAAGAACCCAGACAACGTGAACACAACGGTGGAGTATGATGCAGCAATGGGTTGCTATGTATTGCGCACCAAACTAGGCGATACCGAGATCACGACACCGTATATGATGACGATGGACGAGTATCGTGCATACAGCGAGAGACAGCAGATGGGACAATACTGGCAGTCGAAGATCAGCGAGGTGGAGCACGATAATGAGAGGAAGTTTGACATCACAGATATGAAGTTCAACATCGGTCCTGCCGATAAGGTGTTTGGTCCTGGTGGTGTACGATTGAAGATGCAAGGTTCGGCGGAGTTATTGTTGGGCTTTAAGCATCAATATGTGGATAACCCAGCATTGACAGAGCGTTCGAGAAACAATAATATCTTTGATTTTGACGAGAAGATTCAAGTGAACGTGAATGGTAAAGTGGGCGATAAGTTGAACTTGAATATGGGTTACAACACAGAGGCCTCGTTCAGTTTTGACCAAATCAACCTGAAAATGAATTATCAGGGTCAGGAGGACGATATTATTCAGTCAATTGAGGCGGGTAATGTATCAATGAACTTGAACAGCAGTTTGATCAGCGGAAGCAGTGCGCTGTTTGGTATAAAGACCGATTTGAAGTTTGGTAAGTTGAAGGTGCAGGCCTTGTTATCGCAGCAGAAATCAGAGAGTCAGACGGTGTCAAGTAAGGGCGGTGCGCAGACGACCAGTTTTGAGGTACCGATAGACAGTTATGACGAGAACAGACACTTCTTCCTGGGTTATCATTTTAGAGATAACTACGAGCAGGCAATGTCGCAGTTGCCATATATAGCTAGTAGCATCACGATTAACCGTATTGAGGTATGGGTGACAAACAAGCGAGGAAACTACGATCAGGCTCGTAATATCGTAGCTTTGGCCGATTTGGGTGAAAATGACGCAGCGCATATTTTGAATCCTGAGTGGACGGTTCAGGGAGTGGCTCGTAATCCACACAACAAAGCAAATAGCTTGTATGAGAAATTGGTGTTGGAACATCCTGCTGTGAGAGATATTCAGCAGGTGAGCAGTGTGATGCAAAATCTTCCAGGTATGGAGTTGGGCGAGTCGTATGAGAAAGTGGAGTCGGCTAGATTGTTGAACAGCGGCGAGTACACATTAAATGCGGCGTTAGGATATATCTCGCTGAAGACAGCGTTGAATCAAGATGAGGTATTGGCAGTAGCGTATGAGTATACGTATGCTGGTCAGGTATATCAAGTGGGTGAGTTCTCAACCGATGCGTCAGAGAGTTTGAAGGCACCTAATGCATTGGTATTGAAATTATTGAAGAGTACGAATAATGCTCCTAACAAGAAGGGAAAGGGTACTTGGGATTTGATGATGAAGAATATCTACTCATTGGGTGCGAGCCAGATGTCTAGTGATAAGTTTGAGATGTATATTCAGTATCGCAACGACTCTGTGGGTACTGAGATGCAATATCTAATGGAAGGTGATGTGAAAGGTAAGCAATTGTTGAAGGTGATGAACTTAGATCGTTTGGACTCACGCAACAACAGTTCGCCTGATGGTCGTTTTGACTACGTGGAAGGTTATACAGCCTTGTCATCAACGGGTAGGATCATTTTCCCAGTACTGGAGCCATTCGGTAGTCACTTGGCTAATGCAATAGGCGATGCGCGTTTGGCGGAGAAGTACGTATTCCAAGAATTGTACGACTCAACGCTGGTGAGTGCGCAGGAGATGACAGAGAAAAATAAGTTTGTGCTGACGGGTAAGTACAAGGGCAGTGCAGGCAACGAGATACGTTTGAATGCGATGAATATCCCACGCGGAAGTGTGGTGGTGACAGCAGGCGGTGCGACGCTGATAGAGAACGTGGATTACACGGTGGATTACACGATGGGTACAGTGACGATTTTGAATCAGTCGATTATCGATGCCGGCACCAACGTGGATGTGAAGTTGGAGAATCAGTCGTTGTTCTCTATGCAAAGAAAATCGCTGTTCGGTGCGCATTTGGAATACGAGTTTAGCAAGGACTTCACCTTGGGTGGAACGATCATGCACTTGCGCGAAAAACCATTGACCACAAAAGTGAACACAGGTAGCGAGCCATTGGCTAATACGATCTGGGGTGTGAATGCTAGTTGGAAGACGGATCTGCAGTGGTTGACCTTGTTGGTGAACAAGGTGCCATGGATCAATGCGACTGCACCATCAACCTTCCAATTGAATGCTGAGTTTGCACATTTGATACCAGGTCACACGAGGGATGTAGGTAGCGTAGGAACAGCGTATATAGATGATTTTGAGTCAACTAAGACCAGTATTGATATCCACTACCCTAACTTCTGGCGATTGGCTTCAACTCCAACAGGCGACCGATTCACAGAGGCGACTATGGGTGGCGATGTGGCATACAATAAGAATCGTGCGTTGCTAGCATGGTATGTAGTTGACCCTATCTTTGGTTATCCACAAAGCAATACACCAAAGCATATCAAAGACGATTTGGATATGATGTCTGACCACCGCACTCGTATCGTATACGAGCAGGAGGTTTATCCAAACAAGGAAGTGTTGCCAAATGCGGATACCAAATTGTCGGTAATGAACTTGAGTTT
>JAFZEQ010000056.1 GCA_017560605.1 Paludibacteraceae bacterium | reverse complement strand
CAAAGGTACTGCTTTTATTTGGACTGACCAAATTTTTTAGCAACTTTTTTCAATATTTTTTGCATTTTCTTTGTAAGTGGCTGATTTTCAGCATTACGATTTTTCAGTACTTTTCGCCATTCTTTACCGCTCGCTTGCGTTGAGCGCGAAATCGGGTGCAAAGGTACTGCTTTTTTGCGAACCCACCAAATATTTTAGCATATTTTTTGCTATAAAACATAACTTTCTTTATAAGTCGCTGATAATCAGTAGCAGCATTTTCTTTAAAAATATAAAATAAATTATTCCTATCTTAACTTACCATAAACCACGTCATAATAGAACGACAAAAATCATCAAGTTTCATATTATTATATTAAGGTACGCGCGCGTGCGCGCAATATTACTGCTTTTCGGCACAATGGTTTACACCTCATTCATACCCATTTACCCGCATCCAGAAGCCTGCACACTACGACTGCAGATGAGTTTCTAGGATAGATTTTATCCATCATTTTTACAAATAAATGCTCGCTATGCTTGCGTATGTGCATTTTTTATCGTACCTTTGCAACATGATTAAACTTTTATTAATATTATCCATTCTTACAACGCACCCCAACACAAAAGATGCTAATGTGGGTGTGATGGTCTATGATTACAATTCAGGAAAGACAATTGACTCACATCGTGCCAATGCTGTCATACCTCCTGCATCAACCATCAAACTATTAACAACTGCCACAGTTCTTGAGGTTTACGGAGAAAACTATCGAATTAAGACTCCTATAACATATACCGGCGAAATACAAGAAGGCGTACTCAATGGTGACATTTATATAGAGGGAAAGGGAGACCCTACTCTAGGTTCCAGATACGTAGGCAACCAATCGTTCCTACAAAATTGGGTAAAAGAAATCAAAAAGGCTGGCATTCAACAAATCAATGGTGGTATCATAGCTGATGTAAGCTATTTTGATCAAGAAGCCACAAATCCTGGATGGCTATGGGATGACATGGGTAATTACTATGCACCTGGCATCTTCGCTCTCTCATATCTAGATAATACTCAAAGGATTACACTAAACAGCGGAGCTGATGGCACACGAGCAGATATCATCAAAACCTCGCCACATATACCCAACTTAATATTTGAAAACACCATCATGTGCTCTAGCTCATCCGACGGAGCATATGTACGAGGAGTTCCATACGGTAGTCATAGATTTTTGACTGGCACCATTCCTGCTGATCGTAAAACATATGTACTGAAAGGGGACTTACCTAATCCAGGATTGACATTAGCGCAAGAGTTTACCAAAGCACTTATCAAGGGAGGTATCTCTGTTTCGGAGAAAGCAACACACATAGCTGTATCCGATAGTACAGCTCGCAAAAAATTGTTTACACACAGCAGCGCCACTCTCAAGGAGATTATTCGTCACACCAACCATAAGTCAGACAACTTGTATGCAGAGATGCTATATCGCTTATTAGCAAGCAAATACAGTACTCCATGCAGCATTGGCAACTCCACTAAATACATCCGCAACTACTGGAAAAACAAGGGTATCAACCTGAGTAACTGTAGAATATTGGATGGCTGTGGTTTGGCTCCACAAGATGCAGTTTCTCCAGCTATTTATGTAGATCTGCTCAAATACATGTATGAATCGAAGTACAAAGATGCATGGATGGAATCACTACCATGTAGTGGCGAAAGTGGTACATTGACCTCCTTTCTCAAAGACACTGAGTTGCATGGTAAAGTATATGCCAAGAGTGGTACCATCAGTGGAACAAAAAATTTTGCAGGTTACATCTTGTTACCAAATGAGAACGTATGGGTTTTTGCTGTGATGATCAACAGCGCCAACTGCAAGACACGCAAACTGCAAAAAGTGATAGAGGAATATCTGCTAGATATTTATAAGAAACATTATACTGACAAGATCGAAAACGCTCAATAAGACGACCGAAGTGACTATCAGTGAGACGCATAGTACATCTAGTTTGCTGCGCGAACTATACGAGGATAAACTGCCTCACTTGTTCACCATCAGAGCTGATTATCAGACTGCTGGACGCGGACAAACAGGTAATAGCTGGGAGAGCGAACGAGGTAAAAACTTACTATTCTCCACCCTGCTGCGATACCCTGAAGTAGAAGCCTCCGAACAATGGAGACTATCCATGTTGGTAGCTGTAGCCGTTAGAGAGGCTATCGTGGAGGCGATGAGGAGAGAAGGCGAGGAGGTGAGAGGTGAGGAGACAAAGATTAAATGGCCAAACGATATATACTACAAGGATAAGAAGCTGGTAGGTATACTGATTGAGAACATATTATCAGGCAGAAAAATTGCGTACACGATAGCCGGTATAGGCGTTAATGTCAATCAAACAGAATGGCTAAGTAATGCTCCTAACCCACTATCGCTGAAGCAGATAACAGGTAAAGAATATAATATAGAGGAGATACTCGAGTGCTTTAAAGAGGCTATCCAGAAATGGGAAAACCAATCAACTGAAGCGATACGAGAAGAATATATCAAGCATCTGTATAGATGCACGGGATGGCATAGGTATATCGAGCGAGAAGTCAGTATAACTCCTACTAGTATCGTACAAGGAGCGGAAGACATCGAAGGAGCATTTGACGCCGAATGGGTAGATATCACCCAACAAGGAGAATGGGTGGTACGATTAAAGAATGGTCAAGAGAAGAAATTCCACTTCAAGCAAGTGCGTTTTGTTTTGTAGAACGAAAAAATATACGGAAACATTTGAAACTTTTACGAATATGAAATCTATTATCATTACTGGTGGCGCAGGATTTATTGGCAGCCATGTAGTACGATTGTTTGTAAATAAATACCCAGAGTACCGCATTATCAATGTCGATAAATTGACCTATGCAGGCAACTTGGCCAATCTCAAGGATATTGAGAACAAGCCTAACTACCGCTTCGTCAAAGCGGATATATGCGACTTTGATACAATGTACGCTCTCATGCAGGAGGAGCATGTGACCGGTATTATCCACTTGGCAGCAGAAAGTCATGTCGATCGCTCTATCAAAGATCCATTTACTTTCGCCCGTACCAATGTGATGGGAACACTCTCGCTCCTACAAGCAGCTAAACTCTACTGGGAAGCACAGCCTGAGAAGTACGAGGGCAAGCGCTTCTACCATATCTCTACCGACGAGGTGTATGGTGCATTGGAGATGACACATCCAGAGGGTATCGAGCCTCCATTCTCCACTCAAGCTTCGTCAGAGCACCACGAGGCATACGGTGAGGACTTCTT
>JAFZEQ010000055.1 GCA_017560605.1 Paludibacteraceae bacterium | reverse complement strand
ATGTCAAGACCCTCTGGAAGGATTTCTATGCCAATGATTTCAACGATATCTTCACTTTCACAGCCGACCAACTCACTCTGCTCAAGACAGCGGCATCTGTAGATGCACAACGCTGGCCTGACTACAACGGCAATGCCGACCTCACCAAGCGCATCAACCAAATCAACGAGCGCCTACGCAAGAATGCCGAGTGGCTCAATCAACAATGGGGAGGCGATAGCAACGACGACAATAACAACAATAATAATAACGACAACAACGACGACACGACCCCAACCGTAGACGAGACTTGGACCATGCTCATCTGGCAAGATGGCAAGGCTGTAGAGTACCAACTCGCACAGGTGGATAGCATCACTTTTGCACAAAAGCAGATGCTTGTAGTCAAGGCGCAGGTGCCTGCTGCTTGGGGCGAGGATATCTATGTATATATCTGGGACGCACAGGACAACAGCAAGAACGGCGAGTTCCGTGCCACCCGCCAAGGCAACTGGTATGTATATAGTACCGATGAGAAGTCTTTGAACATCATCTTCAAGAAAGGTAAAAGTTGGACAGGCCACCCTAACCAATCGGAGGATATCAAGCTTTCCCAAAGCGCTTGCTTCATCCTCACCCAGGAAGGCGAAGATAAAGCCATCCCAACCCAAACCGATTGCCCATAATCGTCCTATCACACAAAAACATAATATCATATGTTAATCACATTAATTGCTGGAGCTCGTCCTAACTTCATGAAGATTGCTCCACTCATCAAAGCTATCCAACAGGCTAATCAAAACGGTCACGATATCCACTATCGCTTGGTACATACTGGTCAGCACTATGACAAGAATATGTCCGACACCTTCTTTGAGGAACTAGGCATACCTATGCCAGATGTCAACCTGGGTTGTGGTGGCGGTACACAAGCCGAGCAAACTGCCAATATCATGATGGCTTTCGAGAAAGATCTGATGGCCAACCCAACGGACCTAGTCCTCGTGGTAGGCGATGTGACCAGCACCATGGCATGCTCAATCGTTGCTAAGAAGCTCAACACCAAGGTATGCCACGTAGAAGCAGGTATACGCAGCTGGGATTTGAGTATGCCAGAGGAGATCAACCGCATGGTGACAGATGCCTTGGCAGATTATATGTTTACTACCTCGGAGATTGCCAATAAGAACTTACTTTTGCAAGGAGCTGAACTGCAAGCCTCATCGTCTAATAGCCTTATCGCCTCTTCGCCTAATAGCCTACCTGCTCTTGAAGAAGAGCAATATGCGTTTAAGCGCAATGTGCAGAAGGTTTGGTATGTGGGCAATGTGATGATTGATACCCTATTGGCTAATCGTGCTCGTTTCCGTCGTCCAGCTGTGTATGATAGTCTAGGACTTGAGGAGAAGCAATATGTGGTGATGACGATGCATCGTCCTGCTAATGTGGATGAGCAAGAGCATCTCAAGGCTCTCATGGAGCAGATCATTACCAATGTGCATGGTTTGCCTATTATCTTCCCAATACATCCACGCACAGCGAAATTGTTCTACAACCTTTGGGGCGACGAAGAAAAATTAAAGGAGATCTTCCCTAATCTGCATATCGTAGACCCAATGGGTTACTTGGAGTTCAACTACCTTGTTGAGCGTGCCAAAGCTGTGGTTACTGATTCAGGTGGTATTACCGAGGAGACTACCGTGATGGGTGTACCATGTATCACTTTGCGTGATAATACGGAGCGTCCAGAGACTTGTACGGTGGGAACAAATATGTTGATTGGTACCAAGCCAGAGGCTATCAAACCAGCATTGGATAAACTCTTTGCTGGCGAATGGAAGCAAGGCGCTATACCAGTCCTCTGGGATGGACACACCTCTGAACGCATCGTCGATATCCTATTGAGCAGTTTTGAGTAATATTTTAGTATAAAAACACCTAGTTTTGGGAGCAAAAAGCATAAAAAACAAGGCGCTGAAGGTAATCTTCAACGCCTTTGTTATTTGATTGATTATCAACTGCGAATTAATTATTCATGATTTCCACAATATCCTCTTCGCTAGGATTGCGAAGCACAATCATACCATCGCGGTCGATGAGCAGTGTTGTAGGGATACCTGAGATGCCATAAGCCACGCGTGGATTGTTAGGAGCCTCGTTGGTATCGTGCAATTGCAACCACGCCATATCCTCTTCATCTAATGCTTCGCGCCAGTCATTCTCATTGGAATCGAGACTGATACCCACTACCTCCAATTGACCAGTAGGTTGGTACTTGGCATACCAGTTCTTAACCTCTGGAATCAACTGACGGCAAGGACGACACCAGGATGCCCAGAAATCAACCAATAGGTAATCCGCTTGGCCTACCAGTTCACTCAAACGCACCACGTTACCTTCCTCATCTAATGCTTGTACATCGATATAAGGTTGGCCAGGAGCTGTGAGCAATTCTGCTTGGTACTTGCTATGCAAGGTTTGCATACCTTCTCCATTCAGCCAACGCTCAGGTACTACTTTTTCATAGACTTGGGCTTTTTGTTCTGGAGTGAGGTTATGGAAAAGGTCGAGGATAATAGAGTCTGTAACAACATTGTTGATATTAGCCATCAACAAGTCATAAGATTTCTCAATATACTCTTCGATGATAAGATCTCTATCAGAAGCACCTTCTAGAAGGGTAATAGTAGAATCCAAGAGAGCTTGGTACTCCAACCAAGGTGTTGAATCCACTACTGCAACTGGAATCTCAGGAGCAGGTGCAGGAGTTGATTGTGTTTGGTTCTCCTTGGAACCACAAGCTACTAAACCTAGTACTGCTAGTAGCAATAAAATATTCTTTTTCATAAGTTTAAGAGTATTCAATAGTTTAGAAATTCAAGAATTCAATAATTCAAAAAATTCAATAATTCTTATTTGTTGTAACTCCTGCTCGCTTTGCTCACTATCGAACCTCCATTCAGGAGCTTCTTCATCTCCGAAATAAATTACCTACGCTCTTCGTTTTGGGAACATCCAAAACTCATCACTAATCTGATGGAATGTGGTCGTATACATTTCAGTGTCGATACTTGCTTTTATTTCCGAGATTCAATGAGCTTTTATCGCATGGCGATGATTAGTCATAGCGCTAGCGTAATGACGCAAAAGCGAATGGTGGCAATTGGTTTCGGAGATGAAGAAGCTCCTGAATGGAGGTTCGATAGTGAGCGCCTGGCGTAACTCCTACGACAGGAGTCAAGCGAACGGGAGAATTAATTAATGAGCAAGTAAGATTTATAAGATTTCTCGCCGCAGGCGTAGGAGCTATATTTACCTCTTCTGCTTAACCGTCTAACCGTTTAACCGCGGGCGATATAAATTACTCTGCAGTAAGTGGGCTAGCTTGTGTGTATACGCGTGTAGCAAGCTCTTGGTCGAGTTGGTACAATCCATAACCATTGTCGCCAATAAGGCGCAACTTGTGCACAAGATCCGTAGCGCTCTCTTCCTCTTCTACTTGCTCGTCAACAAACCAGTTGAGGCGGCTTTGCAAAGCAAAATCCTTCTCCTCTACAGCCAATGCCATTAGGTTATTGATAAGCGAAGTTACTTTACCTTCGTGAGCCAAAGTGTGCTCGAAAGTAGCAAGAGGTGAAGCCCACTCGGTATCAACAGCTGCGATAGGCTCTAACAATACGCGTCCACCACGACTTTGGAGGTAGTTAAATAGGATCATAGCGTGGTCTTGCTCCTCCTTAAACTGAACAGCATACCAGTTAGCCATACCAGGAAGACCTGCATCTTGGCAGTATGCAGACATGCTTAGGTACAAATACGCCGACCACATCTCGGCATTGATTTGGGCATTAATAGCCGCTTGTAGTTTTTCTGAAATCATAGTATTTATTTTATTTGTTAGTATTATCAATTATGTTATTAAGCTATTTTTTCGACTAAATTTCAATTCATCATCTCTTGTCATCACTTCGTTGAAACCTAATCCACATGCAAAGGTAGTATATTTTTCTTATATACACAACATTTAGTTGTAAAATATTATTCAAACCTCACTCTCATCATGACAAAAATAATGCCATACCCTACACTACAGGTCCCAATCT
>JAFZEQ010000054.1 GCA_017560605.1 Paludibacteraceae bacterium | reverse complement strand
TCCTCTGACAATGTTATCTCCTCGTAATTATCAAAATCAAAAGCCCAAACACTAACTACATCATTGAAGCTATAAGTCTTACCATCTGTGCCTACGAATGAACCAGAAACTGAGTAGTTACCCTCGTTATCAGTATTCTTGATAGTTATTGTACCAGGGGTTGTTTCATTAATTTCTACAGAATCGTTTGCGCTTTTCCAATAACCAGCATACCATACATCATATGTACCATTGAGCGCGGTTTTGCTCTTTGCCTCTAATGATACATAAACTTCTGGATAGGTATATTCGTATGTATCCATATCAATATCCTTATACATATCGATATCGTAATATGCTACACCATCATACTCATAATAATATGCATCTGCATAAACAAGACCTTTGATTTCAGTAGCACCTTCTGGAGTTACAGGATCATCGTTACCTCCTTGGTTTCCACCACCTTCGCCTTCAATAGTTACAACTACTTGAGTAGCACGCACTTGGTTAGAAGAAGCGGTAAACACGATCTCACTAGCAGCACCAGACCATGTACCCTTTGCACCAGAATAAGTGTAATTACCAGTAGACCAAGTGAAGCAACCTGGACCATACTTAGCATCATCGTTTGCAGTACATGTGAACTCTACTGAGGTAACATTACCTACTGTAGAAGTAACGGTCAAAGTTTGATTTTTGTAAATACGATAGTGCATCTCGTTGTTGTAAGTACCGAGAATACCACTAGATACTGTTACTGTTACACCATCTTTTGTAATGGTATACGCAGCAGCGTTGTTAGAATCGGTTCCTGCATTACCTTTATCAACGTCTGCATCAAAAGTAATAACAGTAGCAAAACTCATTACAGAGAAGAGCATTGCACTAAGTAAAAGAGTAATCTTTTTCATACGCTTTTGTTTTTAAGTTAATATTATAGTTTATTTTTCGTTCAGAGTTCTAACTTCGCCATTATCTACTTGAAATAATTTAGCATCAAACTGCTCTTGGCTAAGTATTTTTGTCAAATGCTGGCGATCGGTATCCGTGATAAATATTTGCCCAAATCGCTCATCCCCAACTAGTTGTACTATTCTCTCCACTCGCTCACTATCCAACTTATCAAAAATATCATCTAGCAACAAAATTGGTTGTGTATTAAGAATATGTTCAGCTTTTAGGTAGAGCGCCTGTCCTAGTTTCATCGCCAATAGGTAGGACTTTTGTTGTCCTTGACTACCTACTCTCTTCAAAGGATAATCACCTAAGATCATCTCTAGTTCATCCTTGTGTATGCCTTGTGAAGTCCACCCCAAAATCAAATCTCTGGAACGAGTACGTGCAAGCGATTCCAACAAATCTCGTTCATGCAATTGCGACTTGTAAATCAATGACACTTGTTCTTTGTCATCAGAGATAGCACTATATACTTGTTGAAAGTATGGCACAAATTGCTCAATGAATTGCACACGTGCTTGATATATAGGCATTGCATGCGAAACCATCTGCTGCTCAAGTACTTCCATCAAGGTATCAGGCAATTGCTCTGGTTGTTCAGCATATTGTTTAAGTAGTGCATTGCGTTGCTTGAGTAGAAGATTATATTGGGTTAAGTGCTCCAAATAGGTCTTACTATATTGCGAGATCACTCCATCCATAAACTTACGACGTTCGTCACTACCCTCCACCACTAGTTCGCTATCTTGAGGGCTAACCATCACAAGTGGTATCAAACCAATATGGTCTATTAGCCGCTTATAATCTTTCTTGCCACGGCGGAACTGTTTTTTTACGCCCCGCTTAATACCGCAACTGATTATTTCGTCATTTTCAGCATTTTGGTATCTACCTTGAATCATCGCCATATCTTCATCGTGGTGGATATTTTGACTATCAATAGCATTATAAGCGGATTTGGTAAAACTTAAATAATAGATAGCATCTAATATATTCGTTTTACCTTGTCCATTCAGACCAACGAAGGCATTTATCTTATCCGAGAAGTGCAAAGTTGCTTCACAGATATTCTTATAATTCAATATATGTAACTCCTTGAGTAACATCAATTACATTCCAAACAATTGTACATCTTGATCGGTAATCACATCACCACTCAAGATAATTAAACGCTCTACTACATTGCGTAGTTCACGGATGTTTCCAGGCCATGAACGTTGTTGCAGCGCTGTCATTGCATCAGGGGAAAAAGACTTAGTCTTCCAGCCCTGTTCCTGACATATATGTTCAACAAAATGATTGATCAGCAATGGGATATCATCTTTACGATCATCCAAAGCAGGTACATGGATTGGGATTACATTGAGACGGTGGTATAAATCCTCACGGAAACGACCTTCGGCAATTTCTTTCTTCAGATCTTTATTGGTTGCAGCCAGTACTCGCACGTTCACTTTGATAGGTTTATCACTACCAACACGAGTAATCTCGTTTTCTTGTAATGCTCTAAGAACTTTCGCTTGTGCTGAAAGGCTCATATCACCGATCTCGTCCAAGAAGAGTGTACCTCCGTCAGCTTGTTCAAATTTACCTGCGCGATCTTTAATCGCACTTGTAAAACTACCTTTGGTATGACCAAATAGTTCGCTTTCTATTAGTTCAATAGGTATCGCTGCACAGTTCACTTCCACCATCACTTTCTTAGCTCGTGAACTATTCTCGTGAATTAGGTGAGCAACCACTTCTTTACCCGTACCATTGGCACCAGTAATCATAACACGCGCTTCAGTAGGAGCAACCTTCTCGATGATACTTCTAACTTTTTCTATTTCGGCGCTGTCGCCTACCATTTGATTGCGAGAATTGATTTTTTTACGAAGAACTTTAGTCTCTTGAACTAGAGACTTATGATCTATGGCATGTTTAGTTGTAACTAGTAAACGATTGAGATCTAATGGTTTGACGATAAAGTCAAATGCTCCATTTTTAAGAGCATCTACAGCTGTCTCAACAGTGCCATGTCCAGAAATCATAACAATAGGTGCTTCTTCTGCACCATTCTCCTTAATTGCCTGGCGATATGCTTGCAACATCTCAAGACCGTCCATCTCAGGCATCTTGATATCAGTGTAAATCAAATCGTAAGTTGTAGCTAAAGCTTTCTCTAATCCTACTTTTCCATTTTCAGCAAGATCAATAGTATATCCTTCAAATTCAAGGATATCCTTTAGCGTATTGCGTATCGCACGCTCATCGTCTATTACCAATATTTTTGCCATATACAGTTACTAGTACCCCTAGTTTATAATTCGCTACAAAATTACAACAAAAAAAGCATATATGCAAACAATATATATAATTTTTCAAAAATTATATAATATCAAAGCTGAACTAATCCTTCGGTATAGGTTCGGTATCCTTTCGGAGTGGTAAAAAAGTAGTAATAGAGATAGTTATGGAGCGAGAGGCTAGAAAAAAAAATAATGGAAGAGGTTTCCCCCTTCCATTATATTTTGTTGGTCGTAGACCAATCTTGGTAGGATGATTATTACACCATCAAAGCTGCTACGAGTGCCAAAATTGCATAGAACTCTGGGAGCGCAGCGTAGATCATGGTGTTAGTTTGTACATCGTGACCAGCAGCGATACCTGCGATACCGTTAGCACAAACTTGACCTTGACGGATAGCAGAAAGCAAGCAAACCAAACCTACTGCCAAACCTACAGCGAAAAGCATTGGACCTTGAGCTGCAAAATCCTTACCCATCCACATCAAGAAAGCTACGAAACCGTAAAGACCTTGAGTAGCAGGAAGAGCAGAGAGAATCATGTAAGAACTACCTTTCTCTTTGTTCTTTTTCAAAGCACCTTCTGCAGCATTACCAGCGATAGTGGTACCAAAAGCAGAACCTACACCAGCGAGGCCAAGCATCAAGCCCCAACCGAGATAACCTAAAATTTCATTCATAATTGTAAATTGTTTATTTTGTTAATTATTATTTATTCTATTATTTTTTAAATGGTTGATACAAAGTACCTTTACCTTCAT
>JAFZEQ010000053.1 GCA_017560605.1 Paludibacteraceae bacterium | reverse complement strand
CTAAGAAAACACGCGAGGAGGTTGCAGAGCAAGGGTTCTTCAATACTATGTGGCAAAAGTTGGATCGTGGTATTGGTAGTTTGTCTTATCAAGGAAGTTGGAACTTGTTTGATCAGATCTTTATCTCAGAACCATTAATGAATGCCACATTGGAAGAGGGCAAATGGGTGTATTGGAAATCGCAAATTTTCAACAAACCATTCCTTACCGTTCAAGAGGGTAAAGATAAGGGAACACCGCTACGTACTGTCAAAAGTGGTGTATGGCAAAATGGATATGCGGACCACTATCCTACTATGATATATCTTATTAAATCAAAGTAAAATAGAATATGCAAGGCTTACGAAAAACTTCCATTGTGCGTATGCGTAACTATGGCCGTATCATTCAGGATATGGTGCAATTGGCTGTAGAGGAGCAAGATAATGATAAAAAACAATCGATGATTGTATATATTGCACAATGCATGCGCCAGAAGAATGCCACATGGAATAGAGAACTAGAGTCTGGCAACGACCGACTTAAAGATGATATCTATCTTCTCTCTAATGGCAAATTATCTTGTGACTTTGAATTGTTTGACGAAACGATGGATAAATTGGCTCAACGTCCAATTGCAACTCCTGAACGCCAGCAAAAAAAGAAAAAGAAATAATATCTACTTCCCAATCATTTGCTTCTATGAAGTATCTTGGACTGCTCTTGTCCTGTTTGTTTTCTTGCATTATATGTGCACAACAGGCGTATAATATTACCTCTCCTTATGATCCTGCTACTGTTCCTATGTCTGAGGAAAAGCGTGGTGAGGTAATCAAGTTTATGATGACTGAATCATCTCGATACCCTGGTACAGAGCGTGAGATTCTCGTTTATATTCCTCAGCAATATCGTGATACCGTCCCTGCCTGTCTGTTGGTGTGTATGGATGGTATCCTTTATGATGCAACAACGGTGTTAGATAACCTTATTGCATCTGGTGAGATGCCAGTTACGATTGGTGTTTTCATCAATCCTGGTGTTGTCTATGATGAGGATGGACAGGTAGTGCGATATAATAGATGCAAAGAGTTCGACTCTACGGATGACACATGGGCACAATTTATTGAGCAAGAGGTTTTACCAAAAGTGTATGCCTTAAAGACGAGCGATGGTCGCAAAATAAAGATCTCTACAGATCCAAATGATCGAGCGATAACAGGAGCTAGTAGTGGCGGAATAGCCGCATTTACTGCAGCTTGGAATAGACCTGATATGTTTAGTCGTGTCTATACCACGGTTGGCACTTTTGTAGCTATGCGTGGAGGACATGAGTATCCTGCTATTGTGCGCAAGACCGAGCCTAAACCATTGCGTATCTATATGCAAGATGGCTGGTATGATGTATGGAATCCAATTTTCGGCGAGTGGTTTGAGTATAATCTGTTGATGGAGTCAGCTTTTAATTTTGCTGGTTATGAGGCGTTCCATCATTGGAATAGAGGCAATCATAGTATCAAGTATGGTACGCTGGATTTCCCAGATGCTATGCGTTGGTTATGGAAAGGATATCCTGCCAAAGTCCGCAAAGGAACTTCCAATAATGGTATGCTACAAGAGATCTTAGATTCTGAAAGCGATTGGCAGGAGGTTGCATTACCATTTGATATAGATGGATGTTTGTTCTCATCTTCTAGTAATGCAATTGTGATGGCAGACCAGTCTAATATATATAAGGTGTATGCTGATGGAAAATACGAGAAAAAGGGTAAGTTAGAAGCACTTGACGTTCTTCTTGGTGATGGTCTGATTGCGAAAGGAACTATGCTATACAAAAATGGCAAAAAAGTGGCTGACGAATTGTACGGTCTTCAGTCTGTGGTAGAGTTGGCTGATGGTAAATTTGTGGCATTGTGTACGGAAGCTAAGTCTACTAAAAACGTGTGGGTTGTAAATGAAGGATGTGGTGCATTGGCTGTTGCTCCTGATTATCGTCTCTGCGTGACAGGAGAGAGAAATACCCATCACTTGATAAGTACCATCATTGATAAAAGTGGTAAGATGCTTTATAGTGAGCCATTTTATCACTTGCATGATTTAAGCAATGCAGTTCAAGATCCTACTCAGGGTATGGCATTTGATACGAATGGTAATCTGTATGTAGCAACACCTATGGGTGTACAAGTGGTTGACCATAATGGTCGTGTGCGTGCAATATTGTCATTGCCATCGGGTAGTGTAGATGCCTTGGCTTTTAGTGGACAATATTTGTATGTACGCTGCGGTAAGAAGCTATTTGTACGCAAAATGAAAGCAGAAGGACATAATCCTTCTAAGGGTGCAATAACTTATAAGTCTCAGGGACAAGGTTAAGGTTTATTCTTTAGAAGCTAATTTGCTGACAAGTATATCATTTGAATGATTGGCTGCTATCATATTTAGATAGTTTTGCCAGAACTTTTGCATTTCTTCTGTAGTTTGTCGCAGGAAGCCCTCTGTACCTTTGTTGTATATCTTACCTATTACCATATCTACTGTTATCTTTTGGGTATCCATTGCGGGTACGAAAGCGATGTCCTCCAATGTTTGTACAGGAAGTATGATATTGTTTTCTTCTAAACGCGATAAGACTAGTGTGACCAGTTTAGTAGGTAATTGATTTTGAAGCGCCATTTCTTGCGCTGTTTGTGGTTTCTCTCCTTTTTCAAAACGTTTGATAATGATAGCAAGTAGGTATAGCATTACGCAGTCTTTGTATCTACGCGACATATTGTCTATGTCACGCTCGTATGCAAACATTTCGTTGTTTTGAATAGCAAAGGATAGTTCTGCACCTATTAGCAAAAGCCAACATGTAATATGTAACCATATTAATACCAAAGGAATTGCAGAAAAGGCACCATATACGATGCTCATTCGAGTAAATAATACAACTAGATAAACACCTAACTTTTGTACAACCATAAATAATATTCCTAAGAAGACTCCGGGTATTATGGCTGCTTTTAGCTTTACTTTTGTGTTAGGAACTGCGATATACATCCATGTGAAAACAGCTGATGCAGCTAGCCAAGGTATGATGCGCAGTAGTATTGGTGCTAACAATGTTGTAGAATTGATTAGGATGGATATACCTGAGGTCAATACTATTAGCATAGGTACTAGTAGTAGGGTCATTATGTAGTTGGTCAATCGTCGACCGATAGATCGTGTTTGCTTTACATTCCATGTGCTGTTGAATGACAATTCAAGCATATTAAAGAATGCGTATACAGACCAAAGCAATACGATCAAACCTATTCCTAAGAATATACCATCTTGCACTGTTTCTAGATAGCGATTAACGATTTCCATAATCGCTGGTATCACATTGGTTTCTTTCAAAAAACTGACGCTAAGTTGTTCTTCTATTATTTCCTCAAAACCAAAGCCTCTAGCTATAGCAAAGACCAATGCAGTCATCGGAATGAATGCAAACAACAATGTAAAGGATAGTGAATTAGCACGGATGTTGATTTTATTTTTAAAACCTCGTGCTACTATTAGTATAGTCTGCAATACACAATACAATAGTCGTTTTTTAGGGTCTTGTATTGCAGTATGTGGATGACGCCACAATTCGTATTGAATAAACTCTTGTATGCGCTGTATTCGCTCTTTCATTACTTTTGTGTCAACACTTCTATAGCTTTTTTGGTAATCTCGTCGTCGCGCTCAAACAGTGGATAGAATCCTTCGTCATTTAGTATATTGCGCACAATATATGCGTTGACGATGCGGACCAATAATGGGCGTGAGATAGCTAGTTGTTCTTCGTTTGGTTCTATACCTTTTTCTTTTGCAAAGGCTACAAATTCACTTATCCAATTAGCATTTAACAGGTGTTTTTCTAGTTCTTGCCATGTTTTATATTGGTTGAGTTCCTTGCGATGGCGATTAGTATATTGGTATGCAAATTGATAGGTGTATGCTAGATTGACTACCTTGTTAAAGTATGGGGTATATAAAGTTGTGTCACGACCTACAAATACATCAGGCATGATACCACCGCCACCCATTACCTTACGGCCTTTTTTGGTGTAATATGTAGTGGTGTCCGCAAAGTGTACGCTGTCAGCAGAGAAGAATTCGCCATGCTCATAACGGTCGATCAAATCTTGGGCGTAGTCTTCTTGTTCTCCCAACTTATATGGTTTTTGTATGCATCTGCCAGATGGAGTAAAATATCGTGCTATAGTTAATCGTATAGCGCTACCGTCTTCAAAAGGTATTTGTTGTTGTACCAATCCTTTTCCAAAAGAGCGGCGGCCTATGATTGTAGCTCGGTCATTATCTTGCATGGCACCTGCGAAAATTTCGCTAGCTGAAGCTGAGAAGTTATCTATTAGAACTACGAGTTTAGTGTTTGGGAATCTACCTGTACCATTAGCTTTTGCTTCATAGCGAGAGTATGCTCTTCCCTCTGAATAGACAATCATGTCACCTTTGCTTAAGAATTCATTAGCCATTCTGATAGCTTGATCCATATATCCGCCAGAGTTTTCTCTCAGGTCAATAATATAGGATGTTGCTCCTTGATTCTTAAGTTCGGATAGAGCTGTGATGAATTCGTTGTATGTGTTTTCTGCAAAACGAGATACGCGTACAAATCCTATTTTACCTTGTTTGGTTGGAATGATAAATTTGGCATCTACAGAGTGTACAGGAATATCTCCACGTGTTATGGTGAAGTTTAATACTTCATTGCTACCGCTGCGTACGATACCAATATTAACTTTTGTGTCTTTAGGACCACGAAGTGCATGCATTACTCGTTCGTTGGTGATTGTCTTGCCTGTGAATGCGGTGTCATTGACAGTAACAATTTTATCTCCAGCCAATAGACCTAAACCTTCAGATGGTCCACCAGATATTACTGAAACAACTTGTACCGTGTCGTTTTGAATAGAGAATTGTATACCAATTCCACTGAACGAAGCAGATAATTCTGAGTTAACCATTTCAAGGTCTTCTTTCGGAATATATGCAGAGTGTGGATCGAGGCTTTTTAAAACTTCTTTGGCTACTTCTTCTCTCAAACTATCCATATTGATTTCATCTACATATCCTGCTTCTATAACAGATAGAATTTGGTCTATCTTATTGCTATTAGATGAACCAAAGAATTTGCAATTTTGTAGATTAGAACGCTGTGCATTAGCTTGATTAGAAATAGCATTGCCGATAAGAAAGCCTATCATAAGACAAGCTATTGTTAGTGTAGGAAACAGATACTTCTTCATGTTAGTTGGATATTTTTAGGTTATAGTTTAATGAGATTTGTTCTATTATTCTTGGTCAGGCATATACTCCACTGTTACGCCTGCGCGCTCGAGCAATTCTACACCATCCATGATGCGGTATTTTTCGCCATATACCACTCGTTTGATGCCGGATTGAATGATGAGTTTAGCACATTCCATACATGGTGAAGCAGTCACATATAGTGTTGCTCCTTCGCTACTATTATTGCTGCGTGCCACCTTTGTCAGAGCATTCGCCTCGGCGTGAAGTACATATGGTTTAGAAACATTGTTTTCCTCGCATATATTCTCAAAGCCACTAGGAGTACCGTTGTAACCGTCTGAGATGATCATTTGGTCTTTTACCAAAATTGCACCTACTTTGCGTCTCACGCAATAACTATTTTCTGACCATGTACGCGCCATGCGCATATACAAATAATCGCGTTTGGTTTGTTTGTCCATGTTGTGCCTTTTAACTTTCAATATTTAACTAATCAGCTCGCGAGCAAACTCAGGTATGTTGACTCCGTCAAAATTACCCGAACTCATCATCAGCAGGGCGGTGTTCTTATACTCAATCTCGCGCAAACGAGCTTGCAACGCTTGGCTGTCGGTAAACACTTCT
>JAFZEQ010000052.1 GCA_017560605.1 Paludibacteraceae bacterium | reverse complement strand
GCGTGCTACATCAAAGCGGATATTGACCTTGGCCTTGTTAATAGCCGCACGTAATCCTATACCATAACCCACTTTAGGAACTTCCCAATGCCAATTGTGAAAATCATAAACATCACCTACACCCGCAAACACTGTGGCGCGAAAGATGCTCCAAATAGGTATGCGCAATTCTGCTTGGAATGCCATCATAATGTCGTCACGAAACATGTCGCTGTTGATACCTCTTAATCCATCTTGTCCGCCTAGGCGAGGTTGCATAGGGTATAATGTAAGGTGCGATATATAATATTCTGATAGCATAAACTGTCCTTTGAGTTGCCATGCTATGACTAGATCATGTGGTAACGATATGTATTGGCGAAGATCGGCAGACAGTAAGCCGTTGATAGTAGCTTGTTGCCCTTCTGGAATATCTCTTTTGTTGGTCCATGCTGCCGCTGCAGATGCCTTGAAGAAGATACCTCGAGTTGGGTAGAAGACATTGTCACGTGAGTCGTATTGGGCTACAGCGCCTAAACCTATTTGTACTAATGGCTTAGTGGTCGAGTAAATATCTTTAATATTATACTGCGCAACTTGGATATCAGTCATAGGACCTATGGCAAAGTGTTTGCCCGTATATATAGGAGCTTGCACATTGAGATAGCCGCGTTGTAGCTCGTATGGTGTTCCTTTACGCAACATTCCGACTCCCATATTACCTTCGTTGGCAAAATGTGGGTCATTGTAGGTGCCGTAGTAGGTGGCAGGTCGATTACTATAACCAGCTCGGAATTGCAGTTGCCAAGATGGTTGAGGAGTAGAGTTTAATGCTGTAGTCTGTTTTTTTTCACCAAAGTACAAGTTGCCTTGTGCGTTGATATACCATTGGTGGTTGAGCGAGTAGGTGCCGTCTAGTTGCACAATAGATGTTTTCTCCTGTCCTGGCAAACGAAAATATCCTTGTCCTGCAGCTCCGAACTCCCAGGTGGATTCTGGTGAATAGTTAATCACCGGAATACCCATTGCAGGTAAGTTCAGTAGACTATCTAAACAAATAGCATGAGACATTGGAACTACCAATGTCCATGCTATTAGTATTATGAGAAATCGCTTTGCGATAACCTCTTGTTTCTTGCCTTTAATCTTTAGACTTTTGCCTAAAGATTACACAGTCATGATCTCTTTCTCTTTCTTAGCGTAGATCTCGTCCACTTGTTTCACGTACTTGTCGTGAAGTTTTTGAACATCGTTCTCCGCATCTTTTTCTGCATCCTCTGGCAAACCTTCTTTAATTTGCTTTTTGAGTGTATCAATAGCATCGCGGCGTGCGTTACGGATACTTACTTTAGCTTGCTCAGCCTCGCCTTTACATTGTTTAGCTAGTTCTTTACGACGCTCCTCTGTCAATGGTGGAATCATTAGACGAATACTCTCACCGTTGTTGCTAGGTGCTAGTCCAACGCTAGAGTTGATGATGGCACGTTCAATCTCAGCAATCATCTTTTTCTCCCATGGTTGGATTTGGATGGTGCGTGCATCTGGAGTAGTGATGGTAGCCACATTAGCAAGTGGGCTCATCTGTCCGTAGTATTCTACTTTTACTACATCAAGGATTCGTGCACTAGCTTTGCCCGCGCGAATACGAGCCAAAGCATCATCAAGATACATCACTGCAGATTCCATCATCTCAGCAGCATCAGATTTAATTTTGCTAGGTTCAATCATATCTATAAAAGTTTAAAAAGTTCTAAAGTACTAAAGTTCTAGATGATCTAGACAATCTAGACTCGTGTTATGGTTTAACCAATGTTCCTATTTGTTCGCCATTAACTACTTTTTCGAGGTTGCCTACTGTGTCCATATCGAAGACATAGATAGGCATCTTGTTTTCGCGGCACATGGTGATAGCTGTTAAATCCATTACGCGCAAGTTACGTGATAGCACCTCGTCGTAGGTGATTTCTGTGAACTTGGTAGCTGTAGGATCTTTTTCTGGGTCTGCGGTGTAGATACCATCAACGCGTGTACCTTTCATCATGACATCTGCCTTAATCTCGATGGCGCGGAGTACAGATGCAGTGTCGGTGGTGAAGTATGGGTTACCGGTTCCACCTGCAATGATTACTACATTGCCTTCCTCCATGAGGCGAAGAGCAGCAGCAGTTGAGTAAAGTTCGCCTACTGGTTCCATACGCACGCTAGTCATTACGCGTACTTTTTGACCAATTGCCTCTAGTGCTGAACAGAGTGCTAATGAGTTGATGACGGTAGCTAGCATACCCATTTGGTCGCCTTTGACGCGATCAAAACCTTTTTGTGCACCGCTCAGTCCGCGGAAGATGTTTCCACCACCAATGACGATGCCTATTTGTACACCTTTTTTGGCGATGTTTTGTATTTGTGTTGCATAATCAGCTAAACGGTTCTCATCTATTCCGTAGCCTTTTTCACCCATAAGGCTTTCGCCAGAGAGCTTGAGTAGAATTCTGTTCATAGTATAATTGCGATTAAACGCTATAATTGTTATCTAATAATTTTGCTGCAAAGATAATACTTTTTTAGCAGATATACAAATAAAAACCACCATTTATGCCGAAAAACAGCATAAATGGTGATGTGGAAATTGTGGAATGGAACTTTTATTTCTCCTCTTCCATATACCAACTAGCGTACATAGCGTAGTTGTGTGCAATCTTGCGATTGATTTCGTTGGTTTGCTCAGGGTCTGCTTTTTTGATAAACTTAGCTGGTACACCACCCCATACTTCATATGGACCTATTTGTGTGTTCTTGAGTACCAATGAACCAGCTGCTACGATAGCGCCTTCGCCTACTACTACACCGTCTAGTAGGGTAGAACCCATACCGATAAGTGCGTAGTCATGTACATCTGCACCATGAATGGTCACATTGTGACCTACGGATACATAGTCGCCAATGGTGATAGTCGATTTCTCGTATAGCGTGTGTAGCACAGAACCATCTTGGATGTTCACATGGTTGCCGATCTTGATCCAGTTGACATCACCGCGCAATACAGCGTTGAACCAGATGGAGCAGCCATCGCCGATGACGGTGTCACCGACGATAGTTGCGTTCTCTGCTAAAAAGCAATCCTTACCTATTTGCGGAGTAAATCCGCGTACAGGAACGATAAGTGCCATAGTCTTTGTATTGAGTAGAGTTGAGTAGAATAGAGTATTTGTTGAGTAGTGTTGTATGTCGTTGAGTAGAATAGAGTGGTGTAATTTATTGCTGGAGGTATTTAGGGCCTTTACTTTCTATTTTGTTTAGTGACTCAATAAAGTTATAAATCATAACAGAAAGATTGTCCAAGCGTTTTTTTATATCTGTAAATTCATCTTCTGAAATATATTGAATATCCCATGCGCGATAAATTTGACTAATTAATTCTTGGCAAGAGCCTCTAGATATATAGAGAAATTGAATGAACTCTTTTGTCCCACCTCTTCCATATCCTTCCGCAATATTGTCCATGATGGATCCCGCAGCAGCTCTTATTTGTTGCACAAATCGAAAATCTTTTTCAAAGTTTTCTCTGCGAGTGTAAGTGTAAATATCTTTCGATATTGTCCGGGCGCATTGCCAAATGCGCAAGTCTTCTATCTTATTTACTCTATTTACCATTCTACTCAATCTTACTCCATGTTACTCAACACAACTCCACCTCAACTCCGTTTGCTTATCGTGCTGCAATGATAGCGCAGAAGTCTGCAGCCTTAAGGCTTGCGCCACCGATCAGACCACCATCAACATCTGGGTTAGCAAAGAGCTCTGCAGCGTTCTTAGCGTTACAGCTACCACCATAAAGGATAGTGCAGTCCTCAGCTACTTGCTCGCCATATTTTTCAGCTACGAGGCTGCGGATATATGCGTGAATCTCTTGTGCTTGCTCTGGAGTTGCGGTCAAACCTGTACCGATAGCCCATACTGGCTCGTATGCCAAAACGATCTTACCGAAGTCCTCTGCGCTGAGGTGGAATACAGAACCCTCGAGTTGTGCTTTTACAACCTCGTTTTGTTGGCCAGCTTCACGCTCCTCTTTTACCTCGCCGATGCAGAAGATTGGCTTGAGGTTGTTAGCTAGTGCAAGTTCTACTTTGTCTTTCAATATTTCGTATGTCTCACCATAGTATGCGCGACGCTCAGAGTGGCCGAGGATGCAGTATTCAGCGCCAGTAGATGCTACCATTGCAGCACTTACCTCACCGGTGTATGCACCTTTCTCTTTGTCTGCGCAGTTCTCTGCAGCTACAGCAATTGGGCTGTCTTTCAACAACTCTGCTACAGTAGCCAAGTGGATGAAAGGAGTGCCGATTACTACAGCGCATGATGGGTTAACTACTTGATTTTTCAATTCGGTAGCTAATGCTACACCTTCTTGCAGGTTCATGTTCATTTTCCAGTTACCTGCAACCATTTTTGTTCTCATTGTTTTATAAATTTTAAAAAGTTAGTATATATTCTTTAGAGGTTCTAGACTATCTAAATGATCTAGCTTTTCTAGAAACTTATCTATTTTTAATATTATATTTGTCGATGATGATACCATCTTTCACCACGAATACACCAGGGTTGGCACGTACGATGGTCTTGAGTGTCACTGGGTCGCATGTGCACATAGCTTCGCTTAGATAAGGGTGCTCTAGGTTAAAGGCTATAATCTCATCTGTTGATGAGCCAGTTAGGATGTAGCATTGCTCTCCATTGCTTATGCAGTTGTCATACAAGGCATCTACTTTGTTTAGCTGTGTTTTGTCAGCTTTATTCAAGTCGTACATAACTACTAGTGTCACAGGCTCTGTACTGCTGAGAATGTCTTCGGTGATGTCTTCATCCATGGTGTTAAATATCTCAAAGTCGTGGATAGGTGGTTCGTATCCTTTTTTGATGAGTGTAGACTCTTGTCTAACGAAGGTCCATGAGTCATCGTCTTGAGGATAGTTCTCCAATGTGAACTCATGTTCTACGCCATTTTTTGAGTAGATAAAAGTCGTTTCGTATTGATCTTGTTCGGCATTATCTGGCCATGCCATCAGCTCTGGAATATTATTACCAATCTTGTACGGACGGAAATCTATCAGTGGCAAATGGTTGTATGTGTACGCCATCAGTCCACCTACAGCTCCTGTTGCTAGTACGAAGATGATGATCTCTACTGCATTATGCCACAGTTGGTTTGTATGTTTGCGCCATACAACCAGAATGATGGCTAGTACTAGTAAAACCATGTTTTTGCCGAATGTTTGCCAATTGCTTATTACTATAGCGTCGCCAAAGCATCCGCAGTCGCTTACAGGATTGTTGATAGCAATGTACAATGTTAATGGCGTCATTACTAGATAGAATACTAGTGCCAACCAGCTTGTCCATTGTGTGCGAATATTGAGTAGCATACAGATACCTAGCACAAATTCTAGTGCTATCATACCTACGGCCGCTACAGTTGCGAAAGGAAGTAGTTCGGTAAAGAATCCGCCAAAGGCTTTTAGATAATCCTCTATTTTGTATACAGTGCCTAGTGGGTCAATGGCTTTGACAAAACCAGATACAATAAATACCAAACCCAATAATGTGCGAGCAAAACCTGCTACACTTTGTTTAAATTTAGATTTCTTTTTCATTTTCTAACACCTTTATGAGATAAAATACTGCGTAATTAAGCATATCAAAGTAGTTGCCATCAACACCCTCAGAGATGAGTGTCTGGTTGTCGTTGGCAGCTATTTGCTTGTTGCGATTGATCTTGGTCAATATGATATCGGTCAAACTAGAAGCGAACATATCTCTCCATGCTTCTCCGTAGTCATGATTCTTCTTGAGCATGAGTGCTTTGGCCTCTGCCATATAGTGGTCGTAGAGGTCAATAGCACGCTCTGCGGTCATATCTACAGAGTCAGCGTAACCCTCGAAGAGTTGGATAAGTCCGATGATGCTGTAGTTTACGATAGCCATCATCTCGCCTTCGATGCTTTCGCCCACCATGTTTACGCCCGTTTGCTCAATCTCGCGCACGCGTTTCGCCTTAATAAAGAGTTGGTCGTTCACGGTCTGTGGACGCATGATACGCCAACTTGGTCCGTAATCTCTCATCTTGAGTTCATATATTCGGCGGCATTTGCCTGCCACAATATCAAATTGCTCTGCTGTTTTCATATATTCTTTGCCTATAAACTCTAAACTATAGCCCGTAGGGCGTTCTATAAATATTATTTCGTAATCATCACCTTCTCCCCATTCATAATGTATACACCACTTTGTGGCACTTTGAATGGACGTAGGTCGTTGCTCATCTTGCTATCCACTACTCGACCTAGCATATCGTAGAGGTAAATCATCTCACCGGATGTAATATCCTCTACTGCTGTAGTAGTGGTATCTATGATAAAGTTTGCTTCTACTGCATCACCAATATAGTATTCTTGTGCTTCATCCACTGGTCGAATCCAGAGGGTGTAACTACCATCTTCCAATTTGATATACACGTTTTTGAAGTCGATGATACCTTCAGCGGCTTTGGTTCCGTCCTCCATTGTTACCTTCACGTGGAAATATGGAGCATCACTTTCAAAGTTGAAGAATACGGTATCTTGGTTGGTTCTTACCTGTAGGTTTCTAATAGAGTAATCTACCGGCGTTGGTGCTGCGGTATGATCGTACACATAACCCTTGATCTCAGGTGTGTTGCCGCTATAGTTTTGCAGTTGTCCCAAGATCACGACCTTGTCCCCAACTTTCACTTCGTTACCAGTTACAAACTCCGTATCTCCGAGCCACTTGGTGTTGTAGCAGTAGAACTGTTTGTCTGTGCTGCCGTCGTCTGAAATATCAAAGCGTGCAGTCTTGTATTGCACTATTTGTTCTGGCGTG
>JAFZEQ010000051.1 GCA_017560605.1 Paludibacteraceae bacterium | reverse complement strand
TCAAACTCTTCGTTGTAAAAAGAAAATTAATTTTTAGCTCAGAATAACCTTAATCTATTGTGTACTTATTAACGGGAACCGTGATAATTTTGAATTCAGAATTTTGAATTTTGAATTACACGTATTTCAGTTTCCCAATTGAGTAGTTTCCTACTCTCTTGTACTACATTATTGCTTCAATCTCTCAAAGATCACTATTGATTTGCGCTTCATTTCTCGTTTAGCGCGAAATCGGCTGCAAAGGTACTGCTTTTATTTGGACTGACCAAATTTTTAAGCAACTTTTTTGCATTATTTTTTCACTTTCTTCGTAAGTGGCTGATTTTCAGCATTACATTTTTCAGTGTCATTCGCGTCACTTAACCGCTCGCTTGCGTTGAGCGCGAAATCGGGTGCAAAGGTACTGCTTTTTTGTCAAACCACCAAATATTTAGCATATTTTTTTGTTATAAAACATAAGTTTCTTTATAAATGACTGATAATCAATAGTGCGTTTTTTTTAGGAGGAATGTGATTTATGGTTTTCCATCTAAAAATTGGCAAAAATTAATAAAAACATAGAAGGTGGAATTATTTATATAAATATAAGGTACGCGCGCGTGCGTGCAATGATGGGTAGCTGATAAGGCAGATCATAACACCATGGGCGGTCGTGTCTACCCTGTACGACACTACCCTATAGCCATACGGCTACGCGACCGCAATCAACATCCCACAAACTTATCGTACCTTCGATGACACCTCCCGCAAGCGGGTCCCTCCTCGAAGCTACATTCGCTCAATGCAGCCCATATGCAAGTAAAATCGCACCGAAAGTAAACTTTCTGCGCTTTTACTTGCATATGTGCATTTTTTGTCGTACCTTTGCAACATGATTAAACTACTTTTTATATTACTTTCAGTTCTCACCACACACACCAATACCAAAGATGCTAATATGGGTGTGTTGATCTGTGACTACAATTCAGGAGAAGTTATTGACTCACATCGTGCTAACGCTGTGATTCCACCAGCATCAACCATCAAGTTATTAACCACCGCAACCGTATTGGATGTATATGGAGGGGATTACCAAATCAAAACTCCTATCACATACTCTGGTGAGATAAAAGACGGAGTCCTAGAAGGGAACCTGTATATCGAAGGAAAAGGCGATCCTACTCTAGGCTCAAAATACATTGGTAATCAATGCTTTCTGCAAAACTGGGCAAAAGAAGTTCAGAAAGCTGGTATACGAAAAATCAATGGTTCAATAGTAGCAGACCTCAGCTATTTTGACAGAGATGCCACCAATCCTGGATGGCTATGGGACGACATAGGCAACTACTATGCACCTGGTATATTTGCGCTATCCTATATGGATAATACACAGTGCATTACATTGAGTAGCGGAGCCGATGGTAGCAAAGCTAAAATACTAAAAACATCGCCAGAGATTCCAGAGATGACCTATGAGAACATCATCACATGTTCAAAGACTCCTGATGTTGCATATGTTCGCGGTGTGCCATATTCTGATTACAGATTTCTAACGGGTACTATACCATGTGATCGCAAAACATATGTGCTAAAAGGTGATATACCTAATCCAGGCCTACTATTAGCTAAACATTTCACAAAGGAGTTGTGCAAGTTAGATATAACTGTGGCAAACGAAGCTACATACATAACCGTAAAGGACAGAACAACACGCAAGACATTGTTCACACATAGTAGCGAACCTCTGAAAAAGATTATTCGTCATACTAATCACAAGTCTGATAACCTATATGCAGAGATGCTATTCCGCTTGTTAGCAGCCCGAATAGCTACACCATGCACTATAGATAACTCCACCAAGTTTATTAGATCATATTGGAAGGAAAAAGGTATCAACCTAGATAACTGCCGTATCTTGGACGGATCTGGTTTGGCTCCACAAGATGCCATATCATGCTCTGTTTATGTGCAGTTACTAAAATATATGTACAAATCCAAGTACAAAGATGCCTTCCTAGAATCATTACCAACTAGTGGCGAAAGCGGTACCTTAAAATCATTCCTCAAGGATACAGAACTACATGGTAAAGTACATGCCAAGAGTGGTAGCATTAGCGGCACAAAGAACTTTGCTGGATACATATATCTACCTAACGGAAAAGTATGGGTATTTGCTGTGATGACCAATAGTGCAAACTGTAAAACTCGTAAGCTACAAAAGGTTATTGAGGAGTACTTACTCAGTGTATATAAAACCAAATACCTACAAAAATAACTAACCGTAAAACGACAGCCAAGTGACTATCAGCGAGACGCATAGTACATCCAGTTTGCTGCGCGAAAAGTACGAGGACAGCATGCCTCATATGTTTACCATACGAGCTGATTATCAAACAGCTGGACGCGGTCAAGCGGGTAATGGCTGGGAAAGCGAACGGGGTAAGAACTTGTTATTTTCAACCCTTCTTCGCTACCCCAAAGTGGATGCTAGCCAACAATGGCGATTGTCGATGCTAGTGGCAGTGGCAGTAAGAGAGGCTATTGTGGAGGCGATGAGGCGAGAAGGCGATGAGGTTAGAGGTGAAGAGATAAAAATCAAATGGCCTAACGATATATACTATAGAGATAAGAAGGTAGTAGGTATATTAATAGAGAACACTTTGTCTGGCAGAAATATTGCCTACACGATAGCTGGAATAGGCGTTAATGTCAACCAGACCAAGTGGCTAAGTAATGCTCCTAACCCACTATCGCTAAAGGAGATAACGGGCAAAGAATATAATATAGAGGAGATACTCGAGTGCTTTAAAGAGGCTACCCAAAAATGGGAAAGCCAATCAACTGAAGCGATACGAGAAGCATATATCAAGCATCTCTACAGACGCACAGGATGGTATAGGTATATCGAGCGAGAAGTTAGTATCACTCCTACAAGCATCGTACAAGGAGCAGAAAATGCAGAAGGAGTATTTGAGGCCGAGTGGGTAGATATCACCCCACAAGGAGAATGGGTGGTACGACTCAAAAACGGAGAAGAAAAGACCTACCACTTCAAGCAAGTCCGCTTTGTGGTTTAAGGATTTAAGAATTCAAAAATTTAAAGGATTTAAGAATTCAAAGGATTTAAGAATTCAAAAATTTAAAGGATTTAAGGATTCAAAGGATTCAAGGATTTAAGAATTCAAAAATTTAAAGGATTTAAGGATTCAAAGGATTC
>JAFZEQ010000050.1 GCA_017560605.1 Paludibacteraceae bacterium | reverse complement strand
TGTTACGCGAGAAAACTCCTAATAAACAGGATTTGAGGAGTACAGACCCTTTGTAATCTAACTGCCTCATCGCTACAACCCGAAGGCTGATCTCGGCGGAGAGTATTAGCACGCCATTGGAAAAGCACCTACCTCGTAAGAAAAAATTTGTTGAGTTTTCCGGTCTCTAAGCAGTGCAGCAATATTTTTCAATGATCATTAGTGTATATTGTGGCATACAAATTCTGTGCCATTCTTACTATCTATTTTTAGTGGCGTCTATCTGTTTTAAATTCTCCAAGCCAATGTGCATACAATTCGGTGCGTATTGGTATTAATTCTGAAAGGATTTGTTTGATATTCTGTGGCGTATTGATGTAATATTTGCCATCCAAATAGGTATGCAATATTAGCAACAATATTTTGGTTGCGATATCCAAATCCTGCACTTGCATACTGTGATGATTGGGTAAAGCGATAGTCCGTGTCTGTTCTAATGGAATTGTAAGCCAATTCTACTTTTTCATCTGGCTCAAATGTAGATTCGTATACATATCCTGCATTGAGATAGCATCCTGCTCCTACTTGTACCTCTAGACCTGCTCGTAGTGTGTGGATATCTTGCATAGGGCTAAGGCCTGAATCTTTGTCTTTTATGGCATGAGCGTAGTCATACTGTAAGGCTAACATACCAATGTTTTTCCATTGGCTAGCTATGCTGAAGCTTGTGCGCAATGGGGATGTATATGTTGTAGAAATAGCTCCGCTAGCAGGTGTAAATACTTCGTATTCTTGATCATTGATTTTGCTGTATATATCTCCCTCTGTTTGTACTGACATGGATAGTGTGGTTGGTGTATGGAAGGATGCTCCAAGGCGTAGCCATTGAGTAGGACGAGCGATGAGTCCAAAACTTGCGTTTACACCAACACCTGATACATGGAAAAGAGATTTGAGTTCAGCGGACTGCAATCTGTTGGTTTCGTATAACGAAATTTGTTTGGTGTATGTGAGAGTGGGTATGTTTAGGCTAGCACCGATATACCATTGGTTGTTGATGTTGCCTGCCCATGATATGGTGTAAAGGTCTGAAGAACCTGTTTCGCTAACACCAAGTTCGCCATTGTTGAAATGCACAGCTGGTGTCCATTGATTATCCGCTACGGGATCAATTAAATATCCGTCATAACCCAGTATACTTAACCAGCCAATTTCATTGTTTTCCCATATATTATCTGTTCCCATATCTGCTTCTGATAATCCGTTGGTTTTGAGGCAGATAGTAGGAAGTAATCCGGTGTTTTCTCCTGTAACAGACACCTCTCGCTTGTAACTGTGTAGTCGATTGACGTTGAACATCAAATTACTATATATCAATCCTTTTTGCTTGTCGGTTCTACCGCTAGCCCAGATTAAGGATGCCTGTGGGAGTGCCAAATATTGTATTTGGCCCATATTGTCGGTGTTTTCTTGCAGGGTATAGTCTAGGGTTCCATCTATCGATATGCTAATTTCGCTGCGGCGGTATAGACCCAATCCAGCAGGGTTATCCATAGCTGCACTAGGGTCGCCTCCAATAGCAGTCATGGCACCGCCCATACCCACATAGCGAGCTGAACCTATGATGCTGCGTTCTGCAAAACGCTGTATGTCTTGACCATAGGCAGGTAGTAGGCTGTATGCTACGAGTAATATGAGTAGTTTTCTTTTCATTGTTCTATGATGAGCATGCGTACGGTGTCGGGGTACTGTACGGTGTCTTCCAAGAAGATAAACTCGCGCATATTTCTGTCGTATACAGGCTCAGCAGACACGAGGGTGTCTGCTTGAGGCCAGTAATATGCATCGTCGGTGTAAGTGGGAGGATTCTGACGTGTCAACCCTGTCAGACGAGTCGGACAAGTCAGACAACTGATGAGTGACAATATCAGAATATAACGTTTCATTAGTTACGGAAACCAATGATTTCTCTTACTTCGCGGATTGTTTTCTCTGCACTAGCTGCTGCTGCTTCTGCACCCTCTCGTGCTACTTTAGCTAGGTATTCATCGTTGTTCTTAAAGTCGATGATACGCTCGCGAATAGGTGCACAAAATGCATTGATATCAGCAGCCAATTGCTTTTTCATATCGCCATAACGAATGGCCATATTGTTGTATTGGTCGTTGAAGTAGTCGTATGTGTCAGGTGTAGAAACCAGTGACATGAGTGTAAAGAGATTCTCGATAGGCTCTGGTTTCTCTTGGTTGAGCATAGTAGGTCCAGCATCGGTGACAGCGCGCATTACTTTCTTCTTGATAGTAGCTTCGTCGTCGCAGAGGTAGATAGCGTTACCTTCGCTCTTGCCCATCTTGCCGCTTCCGTCTAGTCCTGGCACTTTGACTGCTTTGTCGCTGAAGTGGAAGGACTGTGGCTCCTTGAAGTATTCAATATTGTATATACGATTGAAACGACGAGCAAACAATCGCGCCATTTCCATGTTTTGCTCTTGATCTTTACCTACTGGTACTTTATCAGCTTTGTGTACAAGGATATCTGCTGCCATTAGTGCAGGATAGGTTAGTAGTCCAGCGTTCACATTATCAGGTTGCTTGCGTGCTTTCTCTTTGAAAGATGTGACACGTTCTAGCTCACCTAGATAAGCGTTCATATTTAGGTATAGATATAGCTCTAACACTTGTTTAACATCGCTTTGTACGTAGATAGATGCTTTTTGTGGATCAATGCCACATGCTAGGTATTCGGCCAAAATGGTTTTAACTGATGTGCGTAGGTTCTCTGGTGTTGGGTGAGTGGTCAGTGAGTGCCAGTCTGCAATAAAGAACATACAGTTATATTCTTCTTGCATTTTTACAAAACTCTTTACTGCGCCAAAATAATTACCCAAATGCAGGTTACCTGTTGGGCGAATACCACTAATTACTTTTTCCATTATATATATGTTGTCTTTTAACTTCTATATTTTAAACTATCCAATAGGTAGGGTGCGATGAATGCGTTGATCCAATGCTGTCAGTGTTTCTGTATTGGATACTCCATGGATGCCTTGTAGTTTGTTACTCAATAGATCCATTAAATGCATGTCGTCGCGTGCGTACAGTTTGATCAGCATTGAATAGGTACCTAATGTAAAACGACTCTCTACAACTTCAGGTATTTTCTCAAGTTCCTCGCTGACTTGATTGTACATACTACCTTTTTCTAGGGTCAAGCCTACATATACGCATAGGTTGTAGCCTAGTGCTTTGGGGTTGACTGTATATCCTGAACCGGTAATAATACCGTTATCAAACATCTTTTGTACACGTTGATGTACAGCTGCACGGCTGATACCAACTACTTCTGCTACATCCTTAAAAGGTGTGCGTGCATTTTGAGTGATGACTTGCAAGATCTTGCGATCTATATCATCAATTTTGTCAGTGAAGTCCATGGTTAATTATTAATATTATGTGTTTTTGATGTGAATTATATCATTTTGACTGCAAAATTAGTACTTTTTTTGCACATATGCAAGTTTTTTTGTAATTTTGCAGGCAAAATAGCATTTTTTATGGACATTTTGGAATATATTGAACAACATTCATCGCCCGAGAGTGAGGTGTTGCAGCAAATTACGCATACTACGCATATCGAGATGATCAATCCTCGAATGATGTCAGGACATATTCAAGGGCGAGTATTGAGTATGTTTTCTCAGATGATTCGTCCTCGTCGTATCCTTGAATTGGGTACTTTTACGGCATACTCCTCTTTGTGCCTAGCCGAGGGCTTGGCTTCGGATGGCGTGCTAGTCACGGTGGAACATAATGACGAATTAGAGGATATGATTCGCCGTAATCTATCTCTTTCTCCATTAGGAGAAAAAGTACAATTGGTCATAGGCGATGCTATTGAATGGTTGACTACCCAAAAGGTCGATGAACCATATGATTTGGTCTTTATCGATGCTGACAAGCGTGAATACTGTTCTTATTTAGATGCAGTCTTACCTTTGGTTCGTCCTGGAGGCTGGATTTTAGCTGATAACACACTTTGGGATGGCCATATTATTGAAACGGCATACGATAAGGATAAGCAGACAATAGCTCTGCGTGCCTTTAATGATAAAGTAGCACAAGATCCTCGTTTAGAGAAGGTTATCCTACCTATTCGTGATGGCCTAACTATCATCCGTCTAACCGTCCAACCGTCTAACCGTCTAACCGTTTAACCGTCTAACCGTTTATTATGACCTATCAACAAACATTGGACTACCTCTATACATCGCAGCCTGTTTTTCATCAGGTAGGCGCTTCGGCTTATAAACCAGGATTGGATAATACGATTAGTTTAATGCAACATTTGGGTAATCCGCATACTCAACTGCGTGCGGTCCATATAGGGGGTACCAATGGCAAAGGGTCTACTTCGCATCTCATTGCTTCTGCCTTGCAGGCACAGGGGTATAAGACAGGTTTGTTTACCTCGCCTCACTTGGTGGATTTTCGTGAGCGCATACGGATCAACGGACAGATGATTCCTCAACAGAAAGTTATTGATTTTGTGGCAGATAATCGCTCTTTTCTAGATCAACTACGTCCTTCTTTCTTTGAGACAACTATGGCGTTAGCTTTCTGGTATTTTGCTGAACAGCAAGTAGATATAGCTGTTGTAGAAGTAGGCTTAGGTGGTAGATTAGATAGTACCAATGTGCTTACACCGCTATTGAGTGTGATTACTAATATTGGTGTTGACCATACAGAGTTTTTAGGTGATACTCTGCCACAGATAGCGGCAGAGAAGGCTGGTATCATTAAGCATAATGTACCATGTGTGATAGGTGAGGTGACAGACGAAACACGTCTTGTATTTGAGGAACGCGCACGCGCGTGCGAGATATGGGGTGATGGATTAGAGACAACTGATTGTCGTATTTGGTTTGCTAATCAATGCGGATATATGCGCAAGCGTCGTATCAAGGAAGCTGCACAATGTCAGTTAGTAGGTGATTATCAGCAGAATAATTTGCAAACAGCTTTTGTGGCTTTGCAAGCATTACGCAATGTATGTGGTGTGGAGCTTAGTGTTAATTCGATTGCCTATGGTTTTGCTCATGTTTGCGATCTAACAGGATTACGAGGTAGATGGGAGACTTTATCAACTCAACCCTTGACTATCTGCGACACGGGGCATAATAGCCATGGTATACGCTACGTAGTAGAGCAACTAAATAATCTTCTTGCAGAGCATCGTGTGACTATTTCTAGTGCGCAATTGCGCATCGTGTTGGGTATGGTCAATGATAAGGATATAGATGATGTGCTAGCCTTGTTGCCAGTAGATGCGGTGTATTATTTCACACAACCCAATACGCCAAGAGCTTTGTCAGCGGAGGCTATGTTTGACAAATGGATGTCACTGCATCCAGACCATTTAGATTCTCGTTATTATGAGCAAGCGCAAGAGGCTTTCCGTCTAGCGCAGAGCGAGGCAACTTCTGCGGATATTATTTTTGTGGGAGGAAGTAACTACCTTGTTGGCGAACTGCTTACTTAACTTTTATTCTTGTGATAGTGCCTTCGCTACTGGTGAAGATACATTCTTTGCCGCTGAGTGGTAGTGGGGTGTTCAAAATAGAGTTTCCTATTTTGTGGCGCCATAGTACTTTACCAGTTTTAGCATCCATACCTAGTAGCAATCCGTTCTTGGTGCTTACCCATAGTGTGCCTTCTTTTTCTAGGGGCATAGCAGGGTTGTGCTCATAACCAAAGCCTGCATGTACAGCCCAACGTGTTTTTGGCTCGTTGGATGATTGTGTGTCTTGAATTTCGCTAGGGTATTCGGTGCTGATAGCTACAACTGTATCCCACATACACTTGGAGTATACGGTTTTACCATCTTCGCTAAGACCTACTGTTTCGCGCACTTTGTATTTGTTGGTGCGCCATATTTGTTTACCTGTTTCTGCGTCTAGGCAGGTAAAGTAGCGGTCAGGTGCGGTTATAAAGATCTTGCCATCAGCGGCTACAGGCCATACACTGGCTGGTGATAGTTTCGAGTTGCTTTTGCCGTTGTTCCATTTCCATACGAGTGAACCATCTGATAGGTTCAGTGCATAGAAATAGGTGTCCCATGTGCCAAAGTATAGTTTATTGTTGTATACAAGAGGACGTGTAAGGACGTAGTTCTTGAGTTCGTCAAAGATCCATTTTACTTCGCCTGTTTTGATATCAAATGCGTACATTTTGCCATCACCACCTCCAATGTATGCTACTCCTTGGTGGATGGTAGCA
>JAFZEQ010000049.1 GCA_017560605.1 Paludibacteraceae bacterium | reverse complement strand
CGCATCACGTACTTATGTTGGTCGAAGAGTTGTTGTAATGGAATGAGTTTTCTTTTCTCCTCGTCTTGTTCTTTATTTATCTCTTCCTGTGTCGTACTTTGAACGAGGTGGACCACATAAAGCAACCATTTAGTCACACCACTTTGTTTAGTGCGGATATATGCTTTGCCATGTTTTTGATTATTCAATACCAAGTCATCCAAGAAAGCAGAAACAGAAGTGTAGATCAACACTTTATTTTCTTTTGAAGCTGTAGAATTATGCACCTCTGGGTCAAAATCTTTTTCTGGTATATGCACTGAACCATATGGGTGGTCGTGATCGCCATGCTCAGAATCGTAATCGTGGTAGTATGCGGCATCGCCTGTAAGGTTGACAGGAGCGCCATCTGCTTTACCATCGCCATCTTCGTCATACGACTCATTGTAGATTTGGTAGAACATATATCCATCGCTACCTGCGGTGATATTGTTGTAGTCAAGGCGCAAAACGGCAGCAGCTGTAGTTTCACCGCCTTCTACGGTACGGCATGCCATCTCGCCTTGGTAAGCAGCGATAGGAAGTTGTGAGACAAAGAGTGTAATATCATCCACCATAAAGTCGTTACCTTGGTTGGTGGTAGCGAAGTTGTAGATAGATACGCGCGTAGAATCGTAGCTACTAGCCGATTGGATAGGGAAAACGATTTGTTGCCAACCAGAACCTTTCAATAGCTCACCTACGAAATAAACACCTGCATCGTGCCATTCTTGTTCATCCTTGTTCTTACCTTGGATATTACAGCGGAAGATTGGGTTACCTTCGCCAGACCATCCGCTAGGAGCAGGGTTACAGAACCATGCAGAGCAGTACATCGTTTGTCCAGAACATATTTTGGCTTTGGCACTAATGCTTGCTACCAATCCAGGTTCCATGGTTCCGTCCACGTAGAGCGATTTACCTGTTCCGCCGTGAGCAGAAGCTTTTGCCCAATCTTTGTTCACCGATCCTAGGACGGTGTATTCTCCGTAGAATGGGAATGCACCTTGATCTGCACCACGTTTGAATTGGGTTGCCAAATTGCCTGTGGTATATACATATCCATAGGACGCTTGCTCCCAAGGTAAGTGAGAGGTGGTATTATTAAAGTTGATTTCAGCCAAATTCTTGTATTGGGTATTGATGCGTTGTTGAGTAATGATGGTCTTGCTGGTAGGACCTTGACGCTCAATATCCACGAACTCTACCTCAAAGCGAGCAATAAGTAAGGTTTGTTCGTTGTTTGCTACTCCTGCTGGCATTTCAAGTGTGTACACCTTTGGCGCATCGTACGTATATACTTCGCTGCGCACGATCAGGTAGTCCATCTCGGCACTGTACTGAGGAGTAAATTCTGTTTTGTTGCTTCCATCCTTATTCGACACGTACCATTTGAGTATGTTGGCATTGTTTCTGTTGTCTATTCGGTGTATATCGCTCGAATTATCTCTGTAGAAATAACATAACTCGGATTCGTGTGAGCGCACCTTGCTATGTCGGTATTCTGTAGAAAGGAGGATCTGCTTACCTGCAGGTGCTTGGTATTTGTATTCCTCGAGATATACTCCTCTTGAACTTCTTGCCGCTAAGGTGTCCGCCATCTCGCTTGCTGGGTGCAAGTGGAAGAGTTGGCGATAGGAGAGGGTTGGCTCGGTAATGGATTTGATTTGTCTATTTTCTACCACAACGTTGTAATCGGTATATGCACTCACATCGCATGCCATGGTGTGGTATGCCTCGGAAGGGTTGTTTGTGTTATAATTCCAACCTTTGAGGATAGGCATTGGGTTGTACGAATTGCCTTCGTCTAGGATTCCACCGATTGCTGCATCATTACCATTATAATTATTGCCATCTTTATCTTTGTTGAGGGCATAGAGTCCGTGGGAAAGACCTTCGTCTGTTACTGTTGCTGCACTTATAGGTGTATTAATAGCGGAGAATGGGCTACCATTGGCTGCACGAGGTGATAGAACCCAGTGGGTTGAGTCTTTGTCGCCGTGGGCATAATTATAGTATGGATCTCCACCTGTCTCATAATCATACCAGCGCATATAACCCGAGAAGCCTGACTCTGGCAGACGGAGCTCTATCTCTTGGTTTGGCAAGTAGTAGATGGTTCGCTCGGCGGTGTGTACTTGTTGTTGATCTTGTGTGCGATCCCAATCATTAACGTCATTTCCTTGTCCTGCTTGGGTATAAAACTGGATACCACCTGTTTGTCCGCGTTGGTGAAGTGGAATCTTGAAACTTGCTGTGTGAGGGTGAAAATCAGAAACGTTTTTCAAAGTAACCACGAGGGTATCTGAACGCTTGCTGTGTGTGTTGTCGTTATTTTCAGCGGCTGTGACAACGATACGATTATTCGTGTTAAATGCTTCTTCGTTCAATGTTAACCAATGTGTTTGTCCCTCTTCGGCGTTGAGGAATTGATAACTTTTTTCCCAAGTGTGGTTCTCAAATCTGTTGTTAAATTCGCTTAATGGAATGATGACAGGGTCATATGTGTGTGTTGTTACTACGGCTTGGTTATCCACGTTGTAGATCACGCTGCCGTGTTGGTGGGTGAGGGTTACATCAAACTCCTTCGTTTCTCGGCCGATAGAGAATGTATATGTCACAGGGTTAATGGAGAAACTCAGCGGAGGCAATTCTTCGCCATGATATGCTTTACGCACAACGCGCATCTCAGCGGTTTGTGTCTCGCCACCTCCATAGGCGTATTCTACGACTACGTTGTCTGCATAGTCAATCCAACGCTCCAAGGTACCCAATTTATCTTTCAATCCCATAGGGCTTGGACCTACAGGGGTGATAGTGAATTGCCATTGGCTCGCCTGTGTCGGTGTTGCAGGATTGCTTAGGGTCATCAGGGGGCGGTTTCTGTCTTGATGGGCAACATACTTGCTAACATCTAGGTTAGAAGATTTATCTTTGGAACTTGCCCAATAGACATTTGTGATTTGGATTTGGCTTTCAACTATATCGCCTGTGCTGCGGCGGAGCAATGCTTCGTCTTGGCGTGGTACACATTGGTAGTATGATTCGGTGGTAGCCTCAATCATAAAAGTAACATCTCGTGCTTGCGCTTCTGCTTCTGCTTCGTCTTTTGCATAGGTAAACTCAATCTTGAAAGGATTGAAGTGTCCTGTAGGTTTGCCAGCACCTTTTTGTTCCCATTTCTCAATGTATATGCTGTTGTTTGTCCAGCTGTGTGAGGTGAAGTATGGTCCACTACCGCCCCATTCGCTATCAATATACATAGAAATGGTAGTCCACCATGGCTGATAATACAAGGAGTAGTACAAATGACCATACATATACTGGTTGGCAACACTACCTTGGTTATTGAACGAAAAAGCGGTTGGCTCTTGTGCAAGAATCAACTGAGAGTTACTAGGGTCTGTAAAATTAACAAATAGATATCGCCCTGTAGTTAAATCTTGGAGGGTATAGTTGCCATTTTGATCTACACCTAATACCCACAAACACTCATCTGTAGGATATGGTTGGGTTAAAATACCATTACGACTGGCTTCTAGATAATAACGAGCATCATTGGCCAGAAAACTGATAGACACCACATCTCCATTATTGAGATATTGCGCCTGTATACCCACAAACGAAAATATAGCGGATAAAATAATTAGAAGTCGTTTCATAGTGTATGAGATGTTTTGTGGTTACGGAATAGTTTAACAACGATATACGCAGCAGCCATCACCAAGAGTGGCAATAGCATATCGCCTGCAGGCACGGAGGCGTCACCTACGGCAGGACCGCCAGGATTCTCACCGCGGCTGCGGCGTGGGCCTTGTGGTTGTTCGGTGAAGAGAGTTTGGGCTGCAGCCTCGGCTGGATTGTAAGCTTTGTGCGTGTGGCCAGGAGAGTAGGACACCGTTTGGCTTACCTCCTGGTGAATACCAGTGAACGAGGTTGTTCGCTGGACAGAAAGTGAACTCCAGCCCCCTGTGGATTGAGTGCTGCTAGATCCGGAGACGATTTCTACCGGACGGGCGCTGGATGTTGTGTGGATAAATTGATTCATTTCTATTGTTTTGTACCTAAATTTCAAACAGATATTCGCTAAAGCGAAAATTACGTGCAAAGTTACTGCTTTTTTTTGAATTTGCAAAATTTGGGGGGGGTGAAAAAATATAATTTTTTTTATTTTGACATGCGGAGGTTGCAAAATGGTGGGCTCCTTTACAGGACGGACTATGAGTGATAAATCAGCAAACCTACGAAGTGATAACGGTGAAATTAGTTCAAATGAACTATTGAAAAAGATAGTAAAGGTTGCTAAATAACTAACGAATAACTAACGAATAACTAACGAATAACTAACGATTGCTTGTTGGATTTGTGCGGGTAATATATGGTTTTATCGTGAATCCATGGTGGGAGTGAAGTGTCGTTTTAGATAGTTCAATCTATCTTTTTTGTGAATATTATTTATTTTACTTGCAAGTTTCATACTTTTTTATTACCTTTGCAGCGTGAAATAATGTGCCCAAGTAGGTGCTTTTGAAGAAGGAACATAACCAATGAACTCATTAATGGATCTGAAAGCCTATCTACCTACCACCAAAAAAGAAGTACAATTGCGTGGTTGGGACGAGCTAGACGTCATCATTTTTAGTGGTGATGCCTATATCGATCATCCTGCTTTTGGAGCCGCCGTCATTGGTCGTGTGCTCGAACATGCTGGGTACAAGGTGGCTATCGTGCCACAACCCGATTGGCGTGGAGATCATCGCGATTTCACCAAGCTGGGCAAGCCTAGACTCTTCTTTGCTATCACAGCTGGTAGCATGGACTCCATGGTCAACCATTACACTGCAGCCAAGCGTCTGCGCTCCGACGATGCATACACCCCTGGAGGTAAAGCGGGTATGCGACCAGATTACTGCACCATCACCTATAGCAATATCCTACGACAACTCTATCCAGATAGCCTGATTGTTATCGGTGGAATCGAGGCTTCTATGCGACGATTGACCCACTACGACTACTGGTCAGATACGTTGAAACCGAGCATTCTGGTCGATTCCAAAGCGGATGTACTGGTGTATGGAATGGGGGAGAAGCAGATTATTGAGATCGCTGACGCTGTAGATCGCTGTGCTGTAGATCGCCCTGCGGGTTTGAAGATCGCTGCGCTTGAAGATATTCCGCAGGTTGCGTATTTGAGTTCAGGGGTTCAGGAGTTTAGGAGTTCAGGGGGGCAGGAGTTTAAAGGGGCAGGAGTGATTGTGCTTCGCAGTCACGAGGAGGCGGTGAAGAGCAAGCGCGTGCATGCGGAGAACTTCCGAATCATTGAGACCGAAAGTAACAAGATCAATGCGGCCAGGATAGTGCAACCTGTGGGCAAGCAATATGTAGTGGTCAATCCACCTTATCCAACGATGAAATCGGAGGAACTTGATGCTATCTATGATCTGCCATTTATGTATCATCCGCACCCTAAATACAAGGATAAGCATATACCTGCCTACGAGATGATACGTTTCTCCGTTTGTATGCATCGTGGATGCTTTGGAGG
>JAFZEQ010000006.1 GCA_017560605.1 Paludibacteraceae bacterium | reverse complement strand
TTTTTCTTTATAACGATTATTTTCCATTTCAGTTGTCAACTTTTGTTATGCTCACTCAATGCAGTTGCTGCATTCTTATGAGCAATAACAAAAAGTTTCTTTTAATTGTCATCAATTGTCTTTAAAATTGACTCTAATTGACGTTATATATCCTCTTACATCTTAAGCAACGATTTCACAAACTCCTCACGGTTGAATACCTGTAGATCGGTCATTTGCTCGCCGAGGCCAATGTAGCGTACAGGTATCTTAAACTGGTCGCTGATGCCTATCACTACGCCACCTTTGGCGGTGCCGTCTAATTTGGTGATTGCCAATGAACTAACTTGTGTGGCTTTGGTGAATTGTTTCGCTTGCTCAAAGGCGTTTTGACCGGTACTTCCGTCTAAGACGAGCATCACGTCGTGGGGTGCATCGGGCACTACTTTTTGCATGACGTTCTTGATCTTGGTAAGCTCGTTCATAAGGTTTACCTTGTTGTGCAGACGTCCAGCGGTGTCAATGAGTACGACATCTGCATCGTTAGCTTTGGCACTTTGTAGGGTGTCAAATGCCACACTGGCAGGGTCAGAACCTTGTTGTTGTTTGACGACAGGAACGCCCACGCGCTCACCCCAGATGCATAACTGCTCTACGGCTGCGGCACGGAAGGTGTCTGCTGCGCCGAGATATACTTTCTTGCCTGCTTGTTTGTATTGGTGAGCGAGTTTGCCGATGGTGGTAGTCTTGCCTACGCCGTTCACACCTACTACCATGATGACATAGGGTTTGCATGGCAGTTCGTCGCTGAAGTCTAGCACTTGTGTGCTATTGTTTTCAGCGAGTAGGGAGGCTACTTCATCCACGAGGATGGTGTTGAGTTCGGCAGTGCCGAGGTATTTGTCACGCTTGACGCGTTCTTGTATGCGTTCGATGATGCGTAGGGTGGTGTCCACACCTACGTCAGAGGTGATGAGTGCTTCCTCTAGGTTGTCGAGAACATCCTCATCTACGGTTGATTTGCCGGCGATGGCACGGCTGATTTTACCTAAAACAGACTCTTTGCTTTTCTCTAGTCCTTTGTCTAGAGTTTCCTTCTTTTCTTTACCGAATAGTCCAAAAAATGCCATAATTTCTCTTTTAATGTTACGCTGTGCGCACTAAATGCGCTGCAAAATTACTAAAAAAAAATCATATATGCAAATTTTTGACTAAAATCAAGTAAAATTAGTGCATACTTCTACATACCTCTACACCCTACACTCTACACCAGTTTTTTTCTATTATATTTGCAGTATTCATTTTTTTTTAGTACTTTTGCAGCGATTTTGTTGAAATTAGGATATTCTTTTGATAAATGAACAAGAGAGTGAGAAGGTTTTTGCTTATAGGAGTGGTATTGTATGCGGGGTTCTTGGCGTGGTTCTTTTTTGGGATTAAACCCAATATGGAAGCCAAGTGGACTCCTGCTGATATGTATAATGAGGTAGGTGATTGTTCGTCCACTACTACGTCTGCGCCACCTGCTGCGGATCAGGTATTTAATGCCAAGACGGCTGTTCCGATGAAGTCGGTGACGGCTCGTCGTAGGGCGATGCGCAAGCGTCGTTCGGGTATGCCTGTGGCTAAGTCTGCTTTGGGTAAGCGTAATCCTGGTTTGTATTCATTTGGTGTTACACCTGTGGGTGGAGGATTGCATTTAGTTTCGGATGCTGAGTTTCGTTCTTTTGGTGCGGATGGTTTGATGTATATGCCTATGCCTCAGTATCTTAGACGAACGAATAATGAGATGGTTACTTCTTTGCCGATGGTGTATCCGTATATGCCTATTTTGCCAAACCAGCAAGCTTCTTCTGACGATAGAAATACTTCTAATGGTTCTGTAACTCCCGCCCCTTTTTATCCTCTATCTCACTGATCTAGATTGGGATTAGTGTATATATCGGCTAATTGTGCCAATTCTGCTAATTTGTTTAATTCGCTTCATTCGCCGTTTAGAACAAATCATTTTGTTTTGTGTTGCCAATGCGCTAGCGCATTCTTCCAACCCAAACAAAATATATTCTTGAATTGTCACTAATTGTCGTTTTTGATTGTCATGAATTGTTATATATTTAAAATTTTTATTATCTTTGCAGTCGATTTACATCTAAAGTATGGAATAAGGCCGATTAATTGTTAGCGTTTTACGCCGTGAACGACGTTTTGTCCCCATACTTTATACATCCAAAAGCTGGATAGTTCGTTGGGCAATGACCCCGTATTTGTAACGATAGTGTTCAGATGTATATGATGTTTATCAATTGCAGTTAATCAACAAATTGTAACAATTATGATGTACATTGGTATTGACGTAAGCAAGGATTCGTTTGTAGCAGCTTATCCTGGAAAGAATGGTTACACAACCAAGAGTTTCAAGAATGACACGAAAGGTGTTCGTTGTTTTATTACTTCACTTCCTGAGGAGTGCCATTGCGTGATGGAAGCAACAGGTAACTACAGTATGCTATTGCTTTATCTCCTTCAACAGGCAGGCATCCCTACTAGCATGGAGAATCCGCAAAAGATCAAACATTTCTCTCGTGCTATGATGACTGTCACCAAGACTGACGAGATAGATGCTAAGCTCATTGCAATGTATGGCGAGAAAATGACTCCAGAGCCATACAAGATACCGGCAGAGAGCATTCTTTTGCTAAAGCAAAAACGTACTGTTTTGCGCCAACTAAAGAAGCATCTAGTTGCTACTAAAAATCTGCAACAGTCTTTGGCTGTTTTGCCAAAACAAGATCTCGCAAGCAAGCATGCTGTAGAGAAAACTATTAAGTTTTTAGAGCGCCAAATTGCTGAGTTAGAAGATGAGATTACTCATCTGTCTAACAAAGAGTATAAGCGTCAGATGGAGTTATTGACATCCATCAAAGGCATTGGAAAAACTCTTGCGTCAGCACTTATTGTGGCTACAGGAGGCTTTACTTACTTTAGCAATGCTAAGCAGATTTCCCGCTATTTGGGGCTCTGCCCTACCTACCAACAATCAGGTACATCAGTAAATGTCAAAGGTCACATTAATCGCAATGGAGATACTTATCTACGTAGTCAATTATATCTTGTAGCATGTAATTGCACAAAGTATAATGCGGCATGTAAAGAAAC
>JAFZEQ010000048.1 GCA_017560605.1 Paludibacteraceae bacterium | reverse complement strand
GTTACACTATTAGGTATGGTAACAGACTTCAAACTAGAGCAATTAGCGAACACCGTCTCGCCTATACTCGTTACGCTGTTAGGGATAGTGATCGAAGTCAAACCAGAGCAACCATAGAACGCATCATCTCCAATACTCTCTACGCTATTAGGGATAGTGATTGAAGTCAAACTAGAGCAACCAGAGAACGCATACTCTCCAATACTCGTCACGCTGTATGATTTGCCTTGATAAGTGATGGCTGAGTTAAGATCAAGGTTTGTAATACCTTTATCAGCATCTACAAGCTCAACCTCTGTATCAGACAAAGTCTGGAACTCTAGCTTACCAATTGTAAACGTCTCCGCCATCATAGTGGTGGTTGCTAATAACAAAGCAAAAATAAATGTAAAGCGTTTCATTGTGTTATGGGGATTTAATACGTGTTACTTACGGATAATTCGGGTGTCCTCTGGGAAAGCATATTTTGCAATCTCTGTGTGGCTTGGGACGATGACGGAAGTCAACGAATAGCAAAAAGCAAACGCACTCGATCCAATACTCGTCACACTATTAGGGATCGTGATAGAAGTCAAACTAGAGCAACCAGAAAACGTCCAATATCCAATATTCGTTACGCTATTAGGGATAGTAATAGAAGTCAAACTAGAGCAATATTCGAACGCAGCATCAGCAATTAATCGAGTGTTTTCTTTGATGTTATAATCACCGACATAACCATCAGCAAGGTGAATGAGGCAATTACCTAGGTACAATGCCCCATTATCCCAATTGGATGGATTATGGTAGAAAGCTGTACCCTTGAACGCATACCTTCCAATACTTGTTACGCTACTAGGGATAGTCACATAAGTCAAACTAGAGCAATTATAGAAAGCTGCACCAGCAATTTGTTTAATCCCTTCTGGAATAGTATAAGCACCCCTATAAGAAGTAGGCATATAGGCAAAGCAATGTGCGTTGTAAACAGGTGAAGTCAAACTATGGCAACCCTCGAACGCATATTCTCCAATACTCTTTACGCTGTTAGGGATGGTGATAGAAGTCAAACCAGAGCAACCAGAGAACGCCCTATCTCCAATACTAGTTACGCTATTAGGGATAGTGATGGAAGTCAAAGAGGAGCAATACTCGAACGCATGCCATCCAATACTCGTTACGCTGTTAGGGATAGATGTGTTTTGACAACCGCTAATCAATGTGTTCGTAGCTGTTTCGATAATAGCGTTGCAATTTTCGCGGCTATCGTATTTAGCATTGCCTTGTTCGACAATAATAGAAGTCAAACCAGTGCAACCATTGAACACCTGATTTCCAATACTGGTTACGCTATTAGGGATAGTCACAGAAGTCACAGAAGTACAAGCGAGTGGCTTGCGATTTGTATTCGTACTTGGATCAGGGAATAAAGAATCTATGTTTAAGTGTGAGCAATCACTGAACGCCCAATCGGCAATCAAACGAGTATTTGCTCTAATTGTGAAATTACCATCGTAAGTACTATCCACCTTTATCAAACAATTGTCAATATATAGTGCCCCATTCTCCCAATTAGCAGGATCATTGTATAGTGCGGTACCATAGAAGGCATCTTCTCCAATACTGATCACACTATTGGGGATCGTGATGGAAGTTAGTGAAGAGCAATTCTTGAATGTTCCGGAATTAATATGTGTCACACCATCTGGGATAGTCACCGAGGTTAAGGAAGAGCAATCCAAGAACGCCTCTATTCCAATCCATGTCACGCTATTAGGTATGGTGATAGAAGTCAGCGATTTGCAACCATCGAACGCGTTACTTCCAATAGTCTTTACACTATTGGGAATATTGATAGAGGTGAGCGAAGAGCAACTATAGAATGCCCAGTCTCCAATATGTATTATGCTATTTGGGAGGGTTACAGAGGTCAATGAGGACTGATACCGGAACGGTGCATTAGATGAAACTTGATATCTTTTTAGGGGACTATTAATCGATAACGATGGAGCGATAGTCGCATACTGTCCAATGGTTTTTACCGGAAGATTCACGCCAAGATAAGGGACAGATGCGGGGATAACAACGGATTGAGAACTAGTCTTTTTGCCAATTACTTCTACGGCATAACCTGTGCTATCAGAAATTATTTCGTATTCCAAGTCTTCATGATAGAATTTAGTACCCGCCATCATCGTTATAGTAATGATGGCAAGGGTAATGATGGCAAGGGTAATGATGGCTAGGGTAATGATTGTGAGACGTTTTTTCATATGATTGAAGAATTTAATAATTCAAGAATTTAAGAATTCAATAATTCAATAATTCAAATGTTTCAAGGTTTCAATGTTTCAATGTCGGTGCAAAGGTAATATTTTTTTCTGCTAATTCCAAATTTTATGCCATTTTTGAATCTTTAAATCTTATTACTTACGAATGATTTGGGTGTGCTTTGAGAAAGCATCAGTTCCAATCTTTGTGTGACTTGGGACGGTAACAGAAGTCAAACCATCGCAACCATAGAACGCACGATGTCCAATACCCGTTACGCTGTTAGGGATCGTGATAGAAGTCAAACCTGAGCACCGAGCGAACGCCTCATCTCCAATACTCGTTACGCTCTCTGGGATAGTGATCGAACTCAAACCTGTGCAACCATAGAACGCCATGTATCCAATACTCGTTACGCTATTAGGGATAGTAATAGAAGTCAAACCTGTGCAACCAACGAACGCCCACCTTCCAATACTCGTTACGCTGTTGGGGATAGTCACCGAAGTCAAACCTGAGCACCGAGCGAACGCACCATCTCCAATACTTGTTACACTATTAGGGATAATGATCGATGTCAAACCTTCGCAACCTTTGAACGCACTACCTCCAATACTTGTTACACTATTAGGGATAATGATCGATGTCAAAGAGGAGCAACTCATGAACGCCCAATCTCCAATACTGGTTACGCTGTTAGGAATAGTGATAGAAGTCAAACCAGAGCAACTCATGAACGCCTCCTTTCCAATACTCGTTACGCTGTTAGGGATGGTGATGGAAGTCAAACTTGAGCTACCCCAGAACGCACCATCAGCAATTAATCGAGTGCTTTCTTTGATGTTATAATTACCGACATAACCATCAGCAAGGCGAATGAGGCAATCACCTATGTACAATGCCCTATTATCCCAGTTGGATGGATTGTTGTAGAAGGCTGTACCTTCGAACGCCCTCGATCTAATACTAGTTACGCTGTTAGGAATAGTGATAGAAGTCAAACTTTTGCAACCAGAGAACGCCTCATATCCAATACTCGTCACGCTATTAGGGATAGTGATAGAAGTCAAACCTGAACATCTAGAGAACGCACGATCAGCAATTAATCGAGTATTCTCTTTAATCTTGTAACAAACCGCTATATTGGTATCTACAGTTATTAGACAATTGTCAATATATAATACCCCTTTATCCCAATTGGATGGATTGTTGTAGAAGGCTGTACCTTCGAACGCACCCTCTTCAATACTCGTTACGCTGTTTCCGATTGTCACAGAAGTCAAACTAGAGCAACCAGAGAACGCAGCCTTTTCAATCTCCGTTACGCTATTAGGGATAGTGACGGAAGTCATACTAGAGCAACCCTTGAACGCTTCATATCCAATACTCGTTACGCTATTAGAGATTGTAATAGAAGTCAAACCTTTACAATAACGAAACGCACCAAATCCAATCTCTGTAACACTATTAGGGATAGTGATGGAGGTCAAAGCAGAGCAACCATTGAACGCACCAAATCCAATACTCTTTACGCTATTAGGGATAGTGATGGAAGTCAAACTATAGCAACCATTGAACACCTCCTTTCCAATACTCGTTACGCTGTTAGGGATAGTGATAGAAGTCAAACCATGGCACCAATAGAACGCCATCTCTCCAATACTGGTTACGCTGTTAGGAATGGTGATAGAGGTCAAAGCAGAGCAACCATTGAACGCATTGTTTCCAATACTCGTTACGCTGTTAGGGATAGTGATAGAAGTCAAAGAGCACCAAGCGAACGCCTCCCTTCCAATACTCGTTACGCTATTAGGGATTGTGATAGAAGTCAAACCCTTGCACCAAGCGAACGATTCATCTCCAATACTCGTTACGCTATTAGGGATGGTTGTGTTTTGACAACCTCTAATCAAAGTGTTACTTGCGGTTTCGATAATGGCATTGCAATTATCGCGGCTATCGTATTTAACATTACCTTGTTCGACAACAATAGAAGTCAAACCAGAGCAACCAGAGAACGCCAAACTTCCAATACTAGTTACGCTATTAGGGATAGTGATAGAAGTCAAACTAGAGCAATTACGGAACGCTTCATCTCCAATGCTCGTCACGCTATTTGGGATGGTGACAGAAGTCAAACTAGAGCAATCAATGAACGCAGCACCAGCTATTTGTTTAATCCCTTCAGGAATAGCATAAGCACCACTATAAGAAGTAGGCATATAGACAAAACAATGAGCGTTGTAAACAGGTGAGGTCAAACTGGAGCAACCATTGAACGCACACTCTCCAATACTCGTTACGCTATTTCCAATGGTAACGGAAGTCAAACTTCTGCAACCATCGAACGCCCTATCTCCAATCTCCTTTACTTCATAGATATAGTGACCATACACAATTTCCTCGGGGATAAGGACTTCGGTTATTTTCTTATCTACATATGTAGCCACAGCTACTCCGTTGTCATACTCCAATGCCTTATACATCAGGTCACCCACTTGAAATTTCCACTTTGGCAGCGCATTGCGTTTTGCTTCTTCTAAGCCAGTGGTGTCGAGGGTGATAGTGTCTAGTTTAGACGAACCAGACAAAGTGATCTCTGCCTCGTCATAAATTGCCTTATTATCAATAGCTACTACCTTACGCAGGTACTCGCCCTCGGGCAAAGTGATCTTGGTGAGGCGGTTCTCATCCAAAATCATCATCTCCTCATCATCTATAAACAAACGACAAGGACGATTAACACGAATCATATAAATTACTTCATTCATGGTTTATGGTTATTATTTAATATCTTTATAATTCTTCAAATGAATACTGCCGACCGATTTGTTTTCGCCTGTATAGACAATATTCATTGACAATAGATCGTCTTTCAATAGTGCTTTTAGATAATCCAACGACTTAATAAAATCAGAATGAAAACGCTCGGCTACTTTGACTTCATAGGCATGCAATCTACCTGCTTCCTCCTGCAAGATATCCACCTCGCGCACTTTATCACGATAAAACATTATATTCTTATCTAAACCCTTATTATAACGCTCCTTCAGCATATCGCACACCACCATGTTCTCAAAGATAGCTCCACGCAAAGGATGATGCGCCAACTGCTGAGCAGTCTCTATTCCCAACAAGTAGCACACCAAACCTACATCATAAAAATACACCTTTGGGGTCTTAGTTAGGCGCTTGCCGATATTGCGATAGAAAGGATGCAACAAGAATGCTGTATAAGAGGTTTCCAAAATGCTCATCCATGACTGGATAGTCTTATAATCCACGCTCAACTCAGCAGCAATAGACGAAGCAACAAACTCCGTACCTACACGCGTAGCAACAAGGGTCAAAAAACGACGGAAAAGAGTCAAATCCTTAATATTTACTATCTGGCGAACATCCTTCTGGATATAAGTGGCCACATAGCTATCATACACAGTATGAGGGTCTTTCTTGTCGCCCCACACGGCAGGATAGAAACCACGCCACATCTGCTCATTGACATCTTCAGAGGTATCAGCACCCAGTTCCGACAAACTCAATGGCAGCAATCGCATCACAGCCACACGACCCGCTAAGGACTGCGAGATGTTCTGCATCAAGAGGAAATCGCTACTACCGCTCAATACATAGCGCAGCGACTTGTTCTCGTCCACTACCACCTGCAATACGGAAAACAACTCGGGCAAGTTCTGTGCCTCGTCAATGATTAGACCATTGGGATATTGCAGTAAAAATCCCTCAATATCCTGCTCCACGAGCGCACGCGTAGTCGCACGTTCTAAATTGACATATTCGTACTCAGGAAACGCCATTTTGCATAGCGTAGTCTTGCCTGATTGACGTGGTCCTGTGACCG
>JAFZEQ010000047.1 GCA_017560605.1 Paludibacteraceae bacterium | reverse complement strand
GACAAGCACGGAGTATTTGAGTTCCGTCCGCTTGAACCGGGTTATGGTATCACAGTTGGTAACGCTATTCGTCGTGTGCTTATCGGTTCACTCGAAGGCTACGCTATCTGTTCTATTAAGATCAATGGTATTGATCATGAATTTGCTACTATCCCTGGTGTTATTACCGACGTGACCAACCTCATCCTTAACCTCAAGCAAGTTCGTCTGGCACGCAAAGAGGGAATGGAAGTAACTGAAGAAACTATTCGTATGCATGTTAAGGGAAATACTGCCCTTCTCGCAGGCGAGCTTAACAGCTACCTTCAAGCTTTCGATGTTTTGAATCCAGAGTTACTTCTGGCTGAGATGGATGAAACAGCTGACTTTGAGATTGAAATCAATATCAATAAAGGTCGTGGTTACGTTTCTGCTGATGAGAATCATCAAGCAAATGACGCTATTGGAGTTCTTGCTATTGATAGCATCTATACTCCTATCGTAAATGTTAAGTACAGCATCGATCCATGTCGTGTTGAGCAACGTACTGACTATGAGAAACTCACTCTTGAGATCTCAACAGACGGCTCAATTGCACCTAAGGATGCACTAACAGAGGCTGCTAAACTTTTGATCTATCATTTTATGCTCTTCTCTGATGAGCGTATTATCATCGAGGATCAAGCTAAACCTGCTGCTAATGCATTTGATGAGGAGCACTTGCGTATGCGTCAATTGCTCAACCAACGTCTTGTAGATATGGACCTCTCTGTTCGAGCACTCAACTGCTTGAAGGCTGCAGAGGTTGATACTCTTGGACAATTGGTTAAATATCATCGTTCAGATTTGCTCAAGTTCCGTAACTTTGGTAAGAAATCTCTTACTGAGCTCGACGAATTGCTCGAGAAAAACGGCTTGGCATTCGGTATGGATATTAGCAGATACAAACTTAATGATTAATTTTCCTAACTAAAACAAACAAATGAGACATAATAAAAAATTCAATCATCTTGGTCGTAAAGCAGCGCACCGTAGTGCAATGCTTTCCAATATGGCTTGCTCACTCATCATGCACAAGCGCATTTCGACCACTTTGGCTAAGGCTAAAGCTCTCCGTATGTATGTTGAGCCACTCCTTACCCATGCGAAAGAGGACTCTACAGCTAATCGCCGTCTCGTGTTCGCTAAACTCAAACAAAAAACTGTTGTTACTGAGCTCTTCCAAAATGTAGCAGAGAAAATCGCTAACCGCCCAGGTGGTTATACTCGAATTCTCCGCACAGGTTTCCGTCTTGGTGACGCAGCTGAGATGGCTATCATCGAGCTCGTAGACTACAACGAGAACATGCTTAAGACTCCTAAGGCTGCAGCTAAGAAGACTACACGTCGTGCTGGTAAGAAAGCTGCTCCAAAGGCTGAGGCAACCGTAGAGGCTCCTGTAGCAGAGAGCGCAGAGTAATTTTATACTCAATATAAAAAAACTGTCTAACATTAAGTTAGGCAGTTTTTTTTGCTAATTGTAATAGATATACTAGCTTTGCTAGCAAACTAGTACCGGTCTAAAAACAAAAAAGCCGCTTTATAAGCGGCTTTTACTTAGTTGCGGAGGAAGGAATCGAACCAACGACCTTCAGGTTATGAGCCTGACGAGCTACCACTGCTCTACTCCGCGATATATACTCCAATTGAGCAGACCTCAACTGAAATCGTCTGCAAAGGTACTGCTTTTTTTTGAAATAACCAAATTTTTATGAGAAAAAATGTTTTTTTGTGTTTTTCAACACATTTATGCTTATTTATCCTCAAAGTCGAATAAGGTAGGAGAGTCTGTGTCAAAGCGTTTAAGTATGCTCCGCATAAGAGTCTCTCTTATCAGTTTAGAGCGATTGCTTATGGTATATTTGTCACAATAGCGTTCTAGCGCACGCTTCTCACTAGCGTTGAGCATGATAGATATTCTATGCTTGCGCGGCTCTGGTTTATATTTGTATTTCTTACTTATCTTCACTATAATCAAAATGCTATTGTTGTTTTAGCACCTATGCTAACAAAGTTACAACCTATAGTGTTCATATAGTCTTGGTCATTGATCGTCTCTGTTATTTCAACTCTTGCTTGTTGCCATTCTGCATAACAACCCAACCATATACTAGCATTGTTATTGATGTGATGCATCCATCCTGTAGATATGCCTAGGCATATACCGCCTTTTGTTTGTTTGTCAGTAGCAAATCCATAACCGATATTCATTCCTAGGTATGGAGCATGTCGGTTAGTTGTTAATGGGCTATTTAGAATCAATTGAAGTGGGATAAATGTGTAGTTGGACTCTGGTAGGATTTTAGTTCTAAATCCTATGCTTCCGCCTACAAATAATGGCAAATCAGTAATTTCTCTGCTTCCTATTTGAAGATCAACTCCTATTTGTCCTCCCCATCCTTTGCTAGGTAGATAAACGGCTCCGCCATTAGCTTGTATCCTTAAGGCTACAGGGCGTGTTACTACAGCCTCCTGTTTTTCCTCAGTCTCTATCTCTATGCTGTCGTTCTTTTGTATTAATTGTACTTCGCTTGTTGGGTATTGATAACGTGAACCATCTTTTTTCTTGATGATAACGACATCATCGTTTTGTAATACTATTTCACCTTGTATTTTAAGACCTGTATTCAACACTACTACTTCAGCTATAGATATAGTTGAAGTGAGGGCTACGATGAGTAGCAATATGTATTTACGAAGTTTCAAAATATCAACAAGATATGTATTGTATTAAATTGGACTGCAAAGGTACAATTTTTTACTAAAATATGCAAAATATTTATTCTAATAATTAGGAATATCTATAATTATAAAGATTGTGTATTACTAATCCTCTTCAATAAGTACAAAATCTATTAGTTTACGTTCGATATCCACTTTAGTTACACGAACACGAACTGGATCAGATAGGGTATAGGTTTTTCCACTCCGCATAGCTACCAAACAGTAATTATCTTCATCATACTGCATATAATCATGTGGTTTGATTGTTCGGATAGGTACTAGTCCTTCTGTTAGTGTGTCATTTAGTTGTACAAACAATCCAAATTCTGTCACTCCGCTAACTACTGCATCAAATTCTTCTCCTAAGTGTCGACTAATCCAGCGAGCATGCATTTGTTTGATTGATTCTCGTTCTGCCATTTGTGCCGCCATTTCGCAGTCGGTGCTATGTACACAAGCTTGTTCTAACTCTTCTATATCACTACGGCATAGTGCTTTTGACTGGAGTAGATACTTGGCTACTAGACGATGTACCATCATATCAGGGTATCGGCGTATAGGCGAAGTAAAGTGTGTGTAATATGGAAAAGCCAAACCATAATGCCCGATATTGCTTGTAGCATACACAGCTTTGGCCATCGCACGGATGGTTAGTGTTTCTACCAATGTTTGCGAAGGGTGACCTTGGCAGTTATCTAGTAATGCGTTGATCTGTTTGTGCGTAGCGCCCCCGCAGGACGAAGTCTTTAGGTTAAAGCCAAATCGTTTGATAAAGGTGGCGAGTTTGCTTAGCTTCTCCGGATCAGGATTGGCGTGTACGCGGTATACAAAAGGATATTTGTCGGTCTTCTCTCCATTTTTATCTTTGCATTTTTTGCCGATTTCAGCGGCAACAATGCGATTGGCAAGCAACATAAACTCTTCTATGAGATGATTGCTATCGTATGATTTGTGAAAGAAAATCTCTGTAGGTTCACCTTGGTCGTCGAGACGAAAATGTACTTCTGGTGCTTCAAAATTGATGGCTCCGTGTTTAAAACGATTAGCGCGTAGTATCTTAGCTAATTGATTCAAACTTTGAATAGCTTCTGTAACCTCTGCTTTGTCGCCTTGGATGAGATTGCATTCGTTTCTGTCTAGTATATCTTGTGCTTGGCGATAAGTTAATCTGTAGTTAGAGCAGATGACTGTGCGGCAGATTTTGTGACGAACTACTTTTGCCTCTTTGTCTATCTCCACAATGACAGACATACATAATTTGTCCTCTTGAGGGCGTAGACTACATAACTCGTTACTCAGTCGCTCTGGAAGCATAGGAATAACCTTATCCACTAGGTATATACTAGTTCCGCGCAGATATGCCTCGTTGTCTAGTGCAGTTTGCTCTGCTACATAGTGTGTTACATCAGCTATATGTATACCCACTTGATAGTTGCCTGATTCTAGTGCTTGGAACGACAAAGCGTCGTCAAAATCTTTTGCCTCGTCTGGATCAATGGTAAAAGTGAGCACGTCACGCATATCGCGTCGACGCATAATTTCCGCTTGTGGTATAGTTTGCTGAGGAAGTTTTTTAACTTCCTTGAGTACCTCCTCTGCAAAACCTTCGGGTAATATGTGTTGATCCTCTTTACTAGAATGCGGAGTGTTATTTGCTTCAGCTCGCTTGTTTTGTTGTTTTCGTTGATGCGCTTTTTCTCTGCGCATACGTTTAGCTATGAGGTCTTTCGTTCTCATTGATGTAGGGTTTTAATAGTTAATTGTTTAGGTTCTAAATTTGCTTATCACAAAAGTGATGCCATTATTTATTCAGTGTTTTTTTCCACAACATAGCTTTGTGTGCGGCTTTTTGCGTGAGGACTTGCTGCTCTTGAGTCATTTTCTCGTTTTTGTATTTGTTTGTGCAGCAGCTTTTTCCAGTTAGAAATTCATACCATACACAAGCTGCTGTATAACGACCGTATACATAATTTAGATGGTATCCGTCTCGGCATAGTGTGTCGCCTAGTTTTGTCTGGCGTGCTAGTGTGATGGCTTTACCACAAGGTATCAGCGTAAGTTCAGGATGTTTTTTGAGCAGTGCTACGGTTGCGTTGTGGATGCTGTCATCCATAATCTGTTGATTCTTGTTGTAGCGTGGGTATTTAGGGTGTTTTGCATCTTTTGAGTATGACCAGGTTTGCATCCAGCATAATTTTGCTTTAGGCTGGTAATGACGCACAGTGTCGATTAAATCGCTCAAAAATGGCTCATAACTACTTTGAATACCGCTGTCATGGCTGGCTTGTTGAAAAGAGATATAATCCCATTTCATTAATTTGAGTGCGCGTCGCAATGAGTAACCGTCATTTAACGTTCTAACTCCGTTTTCTATGTAGCGGAAACTATAATAAGACTTGTTTTGATGTAGGAATGTATAGTGTTGCTCTAATGAACATCCACCATAGTATAGATTACCAATGATGATAGGTTGCTTGCCCTCTTTACACAATGGTGCTAATTCTTGTTCAACGGCATCCCATGAAAAGCTGTTACCGATGCACAAAACTCTAATTGTGTCGTTAGCTACGCAAAGTGTGGTGAATATTGCACTAAAAAATACGGCAATAAGTAAGGAATAAAACTTGTTCATAAAGTAATTTGTTTAAATATGATAAATTAGGAGTACAAAGGTACTGCTTTATTTTGAAATATGCAAAAAAAGTAGTACTTTTGCGGAAAATAGTATTAATCAACATGAAAAGAGTAATTTCGCTATTATCCATCGTGCTAGGTTTGTTTTCTTGTGTAGAGGTCAAATCTAATCTTAATTTTGCGACAGCAGATAGTATCATCAATGCATCTATTGCTGATAGTATTATTCCTGGTGCTGTGTTGTGTGTCGTTGATAATCAAGAGATTGTGTATCTTCAAGCTTATGGCAATCGCCGTGTTGTTCCTATTGTAGAAGCTATGACAACCAACACGATATTTGATTTGGCTTCGGTGAGTAAGCCATTAGGTGCAGGTACGGCAATGTTATTGCTCTGTGCAGATGGAAAAGCAAATGTCAATAATTTAGTATCTCAATATATTCCTAATTATCATACCGATGTACAGATTCGTCATTTAATGACACATTACTCTGGCTTACCTGCGTATATGAATGCTAATCGCCTTGATAGTATATTCTCTAGTCGTAATATTCATCATCAGGATTATCCTAGTTATATGATCGATACCATAGCTAGGTGCAAGCGTCCATCTGCGGTCGGTGAAAAATACAGGTATTCCTGTCTTAATTTTATTAGTTTGCAGCGCGTGGTGGAGTCTATTGTAGGAATGGATATAAATCGTTATTTGCGCTCCACCTTGTATTCTGAATTAGGTGTGAACATGGGATGGTTGCCGGATACTATATTGCAGGGATATATAGCTCCTACAGAATGCCTAGATAGTGTGTGTTTACATGGTGAGGTGCACGATCCGCTTGCACGTATGATAATGAATGGTATTTCGGGCAATGCTGGTCTTTTTGCTACCGCAGAAGATGTAGCCAAATGGTCTATATGGTTTATGCAGTTGCCGCCTGAAGTTCGTGAGAATGGATGTCAGGCTGGCTTGTGGACAGATACTGTATCTACATCATACGGCGAACAGCAACGATGTCGTCATACAGGTTATACTGGTACCAGTGTTACAATCATGCCTCAGTTGGGTAGAGCAGTCATACTCCTCACCAATCGAGTACACCCTAAGGATGAACATAGTTTGGGTGATTTGCGCAGCAAACTCAACGAGTGGTTGATACCTTAGTAATGTATCTTCTTGAGATAATCTAGCACAATTTTACCAATGATTGGGCTCTTGTATACGAATGAGCCATGATCCTCATTGGGGACTATATACATTTCGCCTTTAGTTATATTGTTTGCGATCAGTTTTGTGTGTTCTGGGTCTATTAGGTCTTTCTCGCCTGCTGTAATTAATGCTGGACATTGAATGCTTTGCATGTCTTTGGCCGTCATTTGTGGCTCTAAAAGCATCATTTTGGTAAGCGGTGGAATCGAGTCTTTTTCTAATTCTTTTTTAAATTCCTCCCAGAAACTAGCAACTACACCTTCGGGAAACAAGGTTGCTCCTGCAGTGATGATTGCTCCTGCGGTGTTAGGGTGAAGTACTTCCATCTGCAATGCTACATTGCCGCCATCGCTCCAGCCGAATATTGCTGGTTTGTCTAGATCTAATTCCTCGATGAATTCGTATAAATCATTAGCCATATCAATATAATGATATTCCTTCACAGGTGCATTAGCACCCTGTCCTCGTGAGTCTAATGCGTACACGAGGTATCCAGCTGAATCTAGTTGGTCAACCATTATAGATAAATGATCGTGTTCACCGCTATTCCCATGTAAAAGTATAACTGCAGGATCTTTGCTATTGCCCTTAATCTGATAAACAAGATTAACGCCATTGACATCAATGTTTCTAAGCTCATTTAGATCCTCTGAGCGAAAAACAGGAATCATGCATAACCAGAAGCTAGCGAAGAGTAATAAGAATGGATACTTTGTCTTTTGAGTGCCTTGCATAGTGTAGTGATTTTTCTATTAACAAAAAGTGCCTAACATTTCCATGTTAAGCACTCTTTTTTCTTTCAGTACCGCGAGCGGGACTTGAACCCGCACAGCCATCACTGGCCAAAGGATTTTAAGTCCTTCGTGTCTACCGATTCCACCATCGCGGCTCGAAATCGGGCACAAAGGTACAACAAAAAAAGCACATTTGCAAGAAAAAAAGCGAAAAGTTCACATTTTATGCAATTTTCTTGCTACTTTGTTTACTGGCATAGATTTTGCAAGCTTATTGTAAAACTTTAAATAATATTAATATGAAAAAATATTTATTACTATCAGCTCTTTTTTTGGTGATATTGTTAAGTGGTTGTGGCGATACGAATTACTGCTATTTAATAACCGAGAAGTATAAGATTCCTTTTGTTGAGACAACTGTAACCAATGAAAAATATGTGTGGTCCAGTTCTAATGAAATAGACATTTTTATAGAACAGTATCGTGCTGCTGCAGATTCATTGGGAATATCAGATGAGTATTATTCTATCACCTATCAGCGCGCTAATAAAAGTCAAGAGGATTGTTACTAATCTTTCTTCCTTTAAGAAGGGGCTCCCTCCTTTTTTTGTTTTTTACAAAAAATACCTACAATTAGGTATTGTGAGGTTGTGAAAAAAGCAGTAATTTTGCAGCGTGAAGTAGTATCGCGTTTATAGTGAATGAAAAAGAGTACATATTAGATGGCATTCAAGTGCAGGAAGTAGATGCGCGTTGTTTGGAGAGTGATTTGGTTCGAACTGCAGAACTAATAGATCGTCACCAGCCTTTCGTTGTGCTTCTTACTCACTATGATGATTTGCTTTCGACACAGCATATATTGGATTATCCTCTGTTGAGCAAATTGTTTGGTGTGCCCATTGGTCTTGCAGAGGATAAGCTGCAAATTTTGCAGGGTGAAGTAGATTTTCGACATATTCATGTTACCTATGGTAAGGATGTTGAGTTTTCTATAGATCAGATTATCAATGTTATCGTTACCTTACCAGATATACGTGATAAATATTCCAAGCGCTACATAGCGATTCGTCTTTTGGAACGTCCTGATGAGATGTTGGCTCTTCTGCCGCATTCTGATATCTTGGTTCGTGTGGCTGATGAGCAACGCAAACGGTTGGAGAATCGCTATCAAGTATCCTCGCGCGAGGTGCTCGCACAGGCTCGTCGTGGTTTTGTGCACGGTGCGTTGGAGGAAACGCTTACTCACGCGCAGAATGATACTGGTCACTCTTGGGCGGATCGTCTAGACAAGATGCTTACTAACAGGTGGGTAGGTCTGCCATTGTTGATGTTGATTTTGTGGTTGGTGTTTGAGTGTACATTTACCTTGGGGGCGTATCCTCAAGAATGGATCAGTAATGGTATACAATTATTGGTTGATTGGTTGCATGGACTTATGCCTAGCACATGGTGGACTAGTTTGCTGTTGGATGGTGTGCTGATGGGTATAGGTGCAGTTTTGGCTTTCTTGCCTAATATTATAATCATGTTCTTCTTCTTGAGTTTGATGGAGGATACGGGTTATATGGCCCGTGCAGCTTATGTGTTGGACAAGATAATGCACCGTATAGGCTTGCATGGTAGTTCGTTTATACCAATGTTGATGGGATTTGGATGTAATGTTCCGGCCATTATGGCGGCGCGTGATATTACCAACAAAAAAGATCGTGCGCTAACGATGCTTATGGTTCCATTTATGAGTTGCTCGGCTCGTTTACCGGTCTATATGCTTTTTATAGGTGCATTCTTTGCTGATCAGAAGGCTATTGTGATGCTTTCGTTATATGTTTTGGGTGTGCTGTTGAGTATATTGTTCGCTTTTATTATGCAGCGCACATCTGCATTCCGACAACCAAAGCACGATTATGTAAGTGAGTTGCCTGCTTATCGTCGACCTACTTGGCGCAATACAGGTATGCATATCTGGGAGCGTGTGGCTGATTATTTGCAAAAGATTCCTGCTGTTATCATCTGGGCAAGTGTTATTATTTGGGCGTTGACCTATTTCCCAACGGGTAGTATGAATGATATGGAGCATAGTTACTTGGCTAGTATCGGACAGTGGATGGAACCCGTGATGAAACCACTGGGTTTCGATTGGAAAATGTCAGTATGTTTGCTGACAGGATTACCAGCCAAAGAGGCCATTGTTTCAACGATGGGTATCTTGTATCCATCCGATATGGCCTTAGTTGCTTTTACGCCAGTAACGGCATATGCGTTTATGGCTTTTGTGTTGTTGTATTTCCCATGTGTAGCTACTATCACTACTCTAGGTAAGGAGTTAGGTGCTAAATGGGCGTGGTTTAGTCTTGTTCAATCCATGCTACTAGCTTGGATAGTGAGTTTCGTAATATATCAAGTAGGATGTTTAATTGTATAATAACTTTCAAGTCTTAATAATACAAAATATGAATAAATCACTGATTGTGGCGTTGATGTTGTTTTTTAGCGTTTTGTCTTATGCACAGGTTTCAGGCGTGGTGCTAGATGACAAAGGCTATCCGTTGGTAGGTGCCAATGTATATTGGGCAGGCACTACTGTAGGAGTTGCAACGGATTTGGATGGGCGATTTAAGTTGAATAAGGTCAAATCAACTGATATGCTTGTTTCTAGCTTTATGGGCTATCACAATGATACGACTCAAGTCACATCGCATGGTGAATTGACAATTGTTTTGGTTAGCAATCTTGAACTAGACGAACTTAAAATTGTTGAGCGTAAGATGTCGGTGCTTCGCTCGCGTGTAACTCCTTTGCAAACAGAGACTCTCACTGGGGAAGCACTCTGTATGGCCGCTTGTTGTAATTTGAGTGAGAGTTTTGAGACGAGTGCTTCTGTCGATGTGGCATATTCGGATGCAGCAACTGGAGCGAAGCAGATTCGTCTTTTGGGTCTCAATGGAACCTATGTGCAGATGTTAACAGAAAATACACCAAATATTCGCGGATTGGCACAGGCTTTTGGTATGGAGTATATACCTGGACCTTGGATGGAGGCTATCCAAGTGAGCAAAGGAACTTCGTCTGTGTTGAACGGATATGAAGCTATTGCGGGACAAATTAATGTGGAATATCTCAAACCACAAACGCAGGATCCTATCTCGCTCAATGCAATGATTAGTACTGAGACTCATGCCGAGGTGAATGCAACCGGCGGTTGGGATTTGAATGATAAAGTATCAACGGGAATTCTTTTCCATGCACAGAATATGTCTTTGGAATTGGACCATAACCATGATGGATTCCTTGATATGCCAAAGAATACCAATATCAATCTGCTCAATCGTTGGTATGTTAAAACGGGTGATTATACTGGACAATTCCTAGTGCGTGGTATCTACGATCGTCGTCAAGGCGGTCAAACCAAAGATGCTATCGCTTTGCCAGCCTTTGCTGCTTCGCCTTATCATATCGACCTAAAGACTTATCGCATCGATGGATTCATCAAGAATGGCTTTGTCTTTGATCCTGATCTAGGTACTTCTATTGGTATTATTACTTCTGCATCCTATCACAATCAGCAGAATAGCTATGGTTCTCGTCAATGGAATGCTGCACAGACGAATGCATATTTGAATGCTATTTTCCAAACATCATTTGATGATTCAGCTTCTGATCCTAATGATAACCATCAACACAAATTATCAACAGGTGTGAGCGTGAATTTCGATAAGTATGATGAGCAACTATTCTCTATTTTGGATCCAGCTGTTACCTATTTGAATACTTGGGAAGTGACACCTGGTATGTTTGCTGAATATACTTATACTTACAAAGATAAATTGACTTTGCTAGCGGGTATTCGTGAGGATTACTCTACTAGATATGGCTTCTTTACTACTCCTCGTATGAATGTGCGCTATGCACCATTTGAGTGGTGGACTATTCGTGGTTCAGTGGGATTGGGTTATCGTACACCTAATGCCATAGCAGATAATGCTGCTTATTTGGCTAGCAACCG
>JAFZEQ010000046.1 GCA_017560605.1 Paludibacteraceae bacterium | reverse complement strand
TTGTCCTCTGAAGAAGCAACAACCTCAACCTCGCCATAGAACTTAGCCTCCTTAACTGCCTTCTTAGCCCAAACACCAGTCTGCAAGTAAGCAGCCTTAGTCTTAAGAAGGTTTGCAGGAACCTGGAAGAACTGAGTTGAAGCACCACCACCTACGAAGAATACTGCGTAGTCATCTGGAATGTTCAAAAGGTCACGCCAAAGCTGCTCAACCTCAGCCATTACACGCTCCCAACCTGGAGTACGGTGAGAGATCTCAAGAATACCGATACCTGTACCGTCGAAATCGCGAATAGCCTCGATAGCTGCCTCAACAGCCTGTCTTGGAAGTACGCAAGGACCTGCGTTAAAATTGTGTTTCATAGGTTTTAATTGTTTTTTAAGTTTTGTATTGGTAAATAAATTGTGTATTCAGTTTATTTTCTACGACTTCTTTTCACTCAAAAAGTATTCAAAATTTATAGTCACACAAAGATAATCATTTTTTAGCATTTGCCAAAATAAAACACCTCTTTTTTTAGTTCAACCAACATTTATACACACATCCACAGATTTACCCAGTAAAAACAGGCAAAAAAAATGTAGGATCGCCATACAAATATAGAGCGACCCTACATAACTATACCGTTAGCACACTATATCAAACGGCGTGCACCATCAGATATTACAACTGAGTAAACCTTAGGTTCATGACCATACTTCTGGGCAAACTTAGCCTTTGCTACCGCAATAAACTCATCATACAACTCCGCCTTAACAAGGTTGATAGTACAGCCACCAAAGCCGCCACCCATAATTCTAGATCCTGTCACACCACACTCCTTAGCCACCGTAGCCAAGAAATCAAGTTCTTCGCACGAAACCTCATAATCCTTCGACATTCCCCAATGCGTCTCATACATACGCGCACCGACAGTTTCATAGTCATCACGTTTCAACGCCTCGCACACATCCAACACGCGCTGCTCCTCACCAATAACATAACGAGCACGCATATAATCCTCCTCTGAAATTCTATCCTTAATTGCCTCAAGCTGCTCCATGGTAGCGCCACGCAAAAACTCCTGACCAAGTTCTGCTGCAACGCGCTCACACGACGCACGGCGATCATTATAAGGAGAGCCAACAAGCTCATGCTTAACAACAGAATCAAGCAATACCATCTTATATCCATGCTTCTCAGGATCGAATGGGAAGTATTCAAACTCCATAGAGCGACAATCAAGACGCATAAGATGTCCAGCCTTACCAAATACAGATGCAAACTGATCCATAATACCACACTTCACACCGCAGTAATTATGCTCTGTTGATTGACCTATACGCGCCAACTCAAAACGATCGATACCCAAATCAAAGAGATCATTAAGAGCATTCGCAAAGGTTGACTCAAGGGCTGCTGATGAACTCATACCAGCACCAAGAGGTACATTTCCAGAGAATGCAGTATCAAATCCTGCGATCTTACCACCACGCTTCTGAATCTCTCTACACACTCCAAAGATATAACGCGCCCAACTAGCCGATGGAGCACCCTCCTCATTAAGGCCGAACTCTGCATAGTCATCTAAATCTACGGCATAAGCACGCACTTTATCCGTGCCGTTCAGACGAATTTCTGCGACCATACCCTTATCAATCGCTCCAGGGAATACAAAACCGCCATTATAGTCGGTATGCTCACCAATAAGATTAATACGTCCAGGCGATGTAAACAACGTACCAGCCTCACCAAATCTCTGAGCAAAGCTATCGCGAATAACTCTCAAATCCATAACTTATTATATGTTTTACGTTTAATAGTCATCTATTAACAAATATCCACAAATATAGACAATAATATTTAGTTTAACAACAATCATTCGATAATTTTACTATCTTTGTAGTATGGAAAGACGCAACAAAGTATTTGAGTGGCTCACGAGCCACAAGATTGAGTTTTCATGGTACGAACACCCAGAAGCTCCGACAATTGAAATAGCACGCCAATATTGGCACAAAGATGGTTCTAAGCATTGCAAGAATCTATTCTTTCGCAATCATAAAGGCAATCGTCACTACCTCGTAGTCTTTGACTCTGAGCAGTCAATGGCCATACACGATTTAGAACATATTCTACATCAAGGCAAGCTATCATTTGCCTCACCAGAGCGCATGGATAAATGGCTAGGACTGTGTCCAGGCTCTGTATCTCCATTTGGTCTTATCAACGACACAGAGAACCACGTACACTTATTTCTTGATGAGAGCCTACGCGAACAGCCGTCACTAAGCTTCCACCCGAACGACAACCGCTTCACTGTGGTTATCTCTCGTGAGGAGTTTGAGCGATACCTAGATTTAGTAGGGAACACTTACGAGTATATAAAGCTATACTAAAATGGCATTATAATTGACACGCGTCTCATAGGTAAATCAATTAAAAACAGATACTTATGAGACGCTCTTTTATTGAGGCTATAAGCCATCGACGCAGCAATTATCACCTAAGCAACAACACATCGATATCAAGAACAGAACTCCTTGACACCATAGGAACCATATTAGCCGTAGTTCCTTCGCCTTTCAATGTTCAATCAGCTCGTCTTGTGGTACTACTGGACCACCATCACACCGGCTTATGGGACATAGTAGAACAGACCCTACAACCCCTAACACCACAAGACAGATTCCTCAATACACAACAAAAGATCAACCAAGCCTTCCGCTCTGGCATAGGCACCATTCTATTCTATGAAGATGAAGAGAGTCTAGACAAGCTACAAGAGAAGATACCAACATACGCAATGAACGTTGGCAGATGGTCGGAGCAAAGCTCTGGAATGTTACAATTTGCAATATGGACAGCATTAGAGGATATGGGACTTGGAGCATCTCTACAACACTACAATCCACTTATTGACGATGCCGTAAATAGACAATGGAACATCAATAACAGGTGGCGCCTAATAGCTCAGATGCCGTTTGGCACACCCCTAGACAAGCCAGAAGCACACCCACAAACATTCCCCATAGGCTATCGCATGATACTACACGAGGATATCAAAAAATAGAGAGGATAACTTACCAGCACAACCATATCAAAAGAGTGGTTGTGCTATAGTATATATTATATAGGTATTACTCTGCAATTACCGACTGAAGATCAACCTCTGCAATACTACCTTTAGCGAACAATATTGTGCGCGATGGAAACTGCTCAATCAATGATATATTATGCGTTGACATCACAACAGCACACCCTGTTTTTGTGATTCGATGAAATATCTCCATTATATCTTCAGCTGTTTTAGGATCGAGGTTACCTATTGGCTCATCAGCAAGGATCAATCGAGGACGATTAACCAAGGCTCTAGCTATAGCAAGACGCTGCTGTTCACCACCAGACAGCTCGAATGGCATCTTGTAGCTTTTAGACTCCAAACCCACAAGCTGCAACACCTCCGCAATACGACATCTTATATCCTCCTCGCTATCCCAGCCAGTGGCACGCATCACATCGTATAAGTTATAGAAGACATTGCGATCTGTTAATAGCTGAAAATCCTGAAAAACAATACCCATGGCGCGTCGCAAATATGGAATATGACGACGTTTTAGATCGTGGAGATTATAACCAACAACCCATCCCTCGCCTGCAGCCAGATCCACCTCAGCATATAGAGTCTTAAGCAAGGTACTCTTACCAGAGCCCACGCGGCCTATCAGATATACAAGTTCTCCCTCGTTTACCTCAAGGTTTATTCCCGACAAAATGAGATCATTCTCATTGTCATCACCACGGCGACCATCGCCCAAATATACCGATACATTCTTAAGATCTATAACTCTGCTGATATCCATCTGACCTGAGTATTGACTATTTCATTAATATTTAGCAAATGTAGAAAATATTTTTGTGTTAGCAAAATTTTCACTATTTTTGCAGTCGCATTTGAATTGCCACAGATGCCTCTTCGATAGTTTATCGCTGTGTAGTTCTTTGTTTCGGCTTAAAGTTTTATTAGCACTCTCAATAAAGAAGATGTCGCGGATGTCCTTTGTTGAGATTATATGAAGGCTATTTTTGAGCAGATTGTGCTTTTGGCTTCGCAGGCAATAGCGAGCTATTGTCAAGAAGTCAAAACAATAATATGCCAAAAAGAGACTCGGAGAAGCCAACAAAGGATATCTGCGCCATCTTCAAACGGGGGTGACCGGTTTTGACAGCAGGTAGAATTCGATTGTAAGCATGTCGAGCCTTGTGTGGGGTCTCGTTAAACTGAACGCTCAAGCTATAAATGGCAATAACAACTATGCACTCGCTGCTTAATTATCTGGGATAATTAGCTTAATCGCGTGACCCAAGGAGGTCGCATGACGAGTATCCCGAGAGGCCGTTCCGCTCTTTAACGGCTAATCATTATGGGGTATCATCAATTTAGAGATAGCGTGATATGTGCCTCGGTTATCATGCGAGATTTAGAGGCTGGGACTTGGGTTTGGCTGCTGCCTGCCTGGCTCAAGTAGAAGGATTAAACGGTCAGCTAAACATGTAGAAAGCTCTGGGGTTCCTTGTTTGGACGCGGGTTCGACCCCCGCCACCTCCACTTTAAGTCTGCGATTTATGTCGCAGGCTTTTTTGTTGTCTTGTACTTTAATGAGTAAAGGCGAACAACTAAGTTGTTTATGGAGCATTTAGTTTTGCTTTACGCAAACATGTTCTCTACATCAAAACTAAACGCTCCAGACTAAAGTCTCGCCTTTACTTTGCTTATAAAATCGTTCCGGTGGTGGTGGTTTTATTCGGGGTTGCCGAATTTCTGCGCGTCATGCACGCAGAAAAGTTCGGCGACGATATTCTATCGTTCGACCCCCGCCACCTCCACTTTAAGTCTGCGATTTACAGTCGCAGACTTTTTTTATATACTTAGGTTATGGCTAACATAGGGTTACAAGCAGTAGCACAGCACAATACAGCGATTTAACGCATCAGGAGTTAATTTTAAGAAAAAATATTTCGTAAAAGTGTAGGTAGTTTGCAAAATTATGTGTACATTTGTTTGGTTAATTCCGTATTTTGAGTAAACCAAACATTTAACAATCTATAAAACTACTGTCGTATGGCAAAAATCAAAGGAACAGTTGTCGTCGATACAGAGCATTGCAAGGGTTGTGGTGTATGTGTAGCATCATGTCCTACTAAGACGCTCGGTCTATCGAACGAGGTTAATGGCAAGGGTTATCC
>JAFZEQ010000005.1 GCA_017560605.1 Paludibacteraceae bacterium | reverse complement strand
GCTTGGTAATCCATACAAAGAGAACTATCGCTTCGATGGTTGGTACGCTGAGGCAGACTTCTCTGGTACTCCAGTGACAACCGTTGACCAAAATACCGTTGGTACATTCTACGCAAAATGGATTGAGCACTTCTATACTCGCGAGGTAACTAACGGCGAATATGGTACCATCTGCTTGCCATATGCATCTAGCAACTATACTGGTGCTGAGTTCTACGAGATCTCATACATGGAACTTGAGGCTGATGACGTTACTCCAAGAGGTATATGGCTGGATCAAGTAGCAGATGACGCTACACTAGAGGCAGGTAAACCATATATCTTCAAGGGTACAAGCACATTGCTAACCGTTTACTACGAAGGCGATGAGGTTCTTAATCCCGTAGAAGGCGTAGCTGGTTTGACAGGTACATTCACAAAGATTGTTGACTTGAATACCAGTGATCCTTCTAATACTCTCGAAGGCAATTATATGATTGCTCAAAACCAAATGTGGCTCTGCGGTACTGGTTGCTGGTTGAATGCAAATCGTGCATATATTGACTACACAACTATTCACGCTAACACAACACCAAAATCTAAGATTCCTGGTCGTCGCCGCGTATACATGGGCACAACTGGCGAGAATACTGCTACCGGTACGGAGAATGCAGTTACACCTCAAGTGCAAGTGACCAAGATCATTGAGAATGGACAACTAGTCATCATCCGCGATGGTGTGAAGTATAATGCACAAGGTATGCGCTTGCAATAAACGAGTTAAAAAGTAAAAACGTTTCACGCGGCTGTGCCGCTTGTTTCAGCCCTTTTGGAATATTGACACAGCCGCAGGTGTAAAACATTGAAATATTGAAACTTTCAAAAAATAGAACTTATGAAAAAGACATATCAACAACCAATGACAACCTCTATTGAGGTTTGTCCACAATCCATCCTATGTGCAAGTCCTGGATTCTTAAATCCAGATATCTCATATGGTGGTGGAAATTCAGGATTTGGTGGAGGATAATCCCCCTCCCTACACAACACAATAGAGGACGCAGAAATGCGTCCTCTATTGTGTTATCACCTCACTTCAAACAAACTTATAGGAGTGATGAGTATCGTGTAATAGGTAGGGGAAGGGTAGGCTTTTTTTGTTATTACTTGTGTATTTTAAAAAAAAGTAGTACTTTTGTAGTCTATTAGTAAAAAGTAAAAGAATATATGTACGCACTAATCACAGGAGCTAGTTCGGGATGCGGTTATGAATACGCACGTGTCATGGCCCAAAAGGGCTATGACCTGCTTATCGTAAGCAACGAAGAGGCTATACACGACAAAGCGGCGCTTCTTCGCCAAGACTACACAGTCAATGTGCTTTCACTAGTACAAAACCTAGGTACACAAACAGCAGCCAAAGAGCTATACGACTACTGCCAAACAAACAACCTAGAAGTAGAAGTGCTCATCAACAACGCTGGCGTATACCACGATTGTGATTTTCTGGACGACTCAGAAGGCTTCAACCAACTGATCTTTTATCTACATATGCACACACCAGCCATGCTCATGTACTATTTTGCACAAGACATGGTTAAACGTGGCAAAGGATACATACTCAATATGTGCTCCATCACTGCCGATATTGCTGTGCAACGATTAGGCAGCTACAGCGCTACCAAAGCTTTTTTGAGAAACCTCACACGCTCGTTGCATGTAGAACTAAAAGGCAAAGGCGTATATATTACCGACGTAACACCAGGAGCCATCAACACCGGACTATATAACATCCGTCCATGGCTCACCAAGATGGGAAAGATACTCGGATATATCGTAGAACCTGATTACCTCGCCCGCCGTGCCGTAAGAGCTATGATGCGCGGTAGAGCAAAGGTTTCTATTCCTGGCGTATGGAACACCATACTGCTAGCACTGGTAGCATTAGTGCCAACCTGTCTGCTTAGACTAATCCGCAGAATGGGGTGGTTTTAGATCGCTTCGCTACTGTTTAGTGGACGGCACGTAGTGCCTACTGTTTAGTGAACGGCGCAAAGCGCCTACAGATTATTCATAAAATAAAAAAAGAAGGCTACAATAAAGTGCCTTCTTTTTTTGTAATCATATCAGTAGCTTCAGCGTCCTCTAAACTGTAGCTTCAGCGTCCTCTAAACTAGCTTTTTAATCCACTTAAAAAGCTTATACGGCATATATCTAAACGGCATATCCACAAAGGTAGGCGTGCTGACTACCGCACGGCGATGAGAGAAAGTCATGAAACTCTCTTTGCCATGGTAACCACCCATACCCGAGTTGCCAACACCACCAAATGGCATATTACCATTAACAATATGCATGATTACATCGTTGATACAAGCACCACCCGAGATACTATGACGCAATACATAGTCGCCCTGTTTGCCAAAGTAATAGAATGCCAATGGACGCTCACGCTCTGATACAAACGCCAAAGCTTCGTTCAAATGCTCAAAAGTAAGCACCGGGAAGATAGGACCGAAAATTTCCTCTTGCATGACTGGTGCCTCTGGACTTACATCAGTGAGGATAGTAGGAGAGAGGTAACGCTCTGCTTTGTCATACTTGCCGCCATGGTAGATGGATGCTTCGCTGTTCAGGAGTTCAGAAGGTTCAGATGCTTCGCTGTTCAGAGGTTCAGAAGTTGGTAGGTAACTTATTAGACGATCAAGTGCTTTGTCGTTGACAATACGCACAAAGTGCTTCGATTGTTTAGGATCTTTGCCTAACAGGTTCTCCCATTCTTTAACAAGCAGTTTGAGGAACTTATCTTTAATATCTTCGTGCAACATCAAATAGTCTGGCGCAATACATGTCTGACCAGCATTCAAGGCCTTGCCCCAAGCTACACGCTTAGCCGCTACCTCTAGATTTGCATCGCCATCGATGATACAAGGACTCTTACCGCCTAACTCCAATACCACTGGAGTCAAGTGCTTAGAAGCAGCCTCCATGACCATCTTACCTAGCGAAGGGCTACCAGTGAAGAAAATCAAGTCCCATCGCTCAGCTAGCAGCATCTGGTTGACATCTCGGTTGCCTTCTACAATAGCGATATACTCCTCGGAGAAAGTGGCACGGATCATCTCGGTGAGTACACGAGATACGTTTGGCACATATGGCGAGGGTTTTAGCATAGCTGTACAACCCGAAGATATAGCACCTACTAGTGGATTGAGAAGCAATTGAACAGGGTAGTTCCATGGGGCGATGATGAGGGTGTTGCCCAATGGTTGTTTGACAATTTTACTTGTTGCAGGCATGATCGCCAAGGGCGAACATTTGCGTTCGGGACGTGCCCAACGGCGCATGCCCTTGAGGTGATGACTAATCTCGCCATAAACGATGCTGAGTTCGGTGAGGTATGCCTCTTCGTAAGACTTGTGTAGGTCCTGCCAAAGGGCATCTGCGAGTGCCTTCTCATATTGGTGCATGGCGGAGGCTAACTTGCGAAGCATTTGCTTGCGGAAAGGTAGCGCAAGGGTAGCGCCAGAATGGAAGTATGCCTTTTGTTTTTGACGGGTGGTGGAAATATATTCTTTCATATTATCAAGTTTTTCTGTCACAAATCTGCCTGTTTTCTCTTAGTATTCCTTCGGTGAGGTTCCTATGAAGTTCCTATGAGGTTCCTATGAAGTCCCTATGGAGACAGGTGGCAGATAGGTAGCAAGTAAAGGGATTATTTAGTGCGTCCTGTGAAATTATCCATTGCGTGATATACGCCAAAAACTGTGCCAAAGACGAAGTCAAAGACACGAATTGGCAGAATAGCTTGCCAAAAACGAATAAAATGGAACCCAAAGGGTATTCCACGGAAAGTTCGGTTGCGCTCTATGGCACGAATAATCTTCTTGGCAGTTGGCTCGGGCTTCTGTATTGGCAACAATGGAGACTTAACTCCATCAAACATACCCGTGTTGATGAAGTATGGTGCAATAGTTGTAATACGCACATTGGATTTCATCTCCTGTAGTTCGATACGCACGGAGTCGCTCCAGCCAATAGCAGCCCACTTACTAGCCGCATAGACTGACATTTTTGGGTTGGACAACATACCACCCGCTGAAGCGATATTGCAGATATGACCACTATTGCGACGAAGCATATCCGGCAAAATCTCACGGGTAATCATCATCGGAGCAATCGTATTAACTTCCATAGTTAGACGGATATCTTGCTCTGTCTGTTGGTCGAACGTCTTGTTTCCACGTACAATACCAGCACAGTTGATCAAAATATCCACTTGACCACAATCATCCTTGACTTGTTGATAAGTGCTAGCCACCAACAGGCTATCTGTGATGTCTACCTTATAAGTATACACGCGTCCGCGCGAAGCAAATTCGGCTGCTGTTGCATCTAATGCATCTTGATTCACATCCCATATAATCAACGATTTAGCTCCTTTCTCCAACGATATTCGTCCCATGATTTTGCCAATACCAGATGCTCCACCTGTAATCAGCACAGTGTTTCCTTTAATTTTCATATTACATAAGATTTTTGGGTTAGTTACATGTTAATTAACAAATTGTATACCAAAATCGGCGCAAAATTACTGCTATATTTTCGAACGCATGTTCAACAACATAATTTTATGATAGTTATATGGCATAATTATTGTACTTTTTTTAATATAGGCGTTTTTTGAACGACCGTTCGAAAAAAAAGTTGTACCTTTGCAAGCGATTTGTGTCAAAACAGGTCGTTTGCATGTGAATTATGAAAAACTAATTTTAGCACTATGGAAGAAGATCGCAGAGAAAAGATACTACTCAAGGCTATTGAGTTGTATATGATTGAGGGGTACTCAAATGTATCTATCACAGATCTACAAGCAGCATTGAACATGGGTAGAGGAACCTTGTATTATTATTTCAAGGATAAAGATGAGTTGTTTCAAGAAGCTGTCAGCACATTTCTGATTCAACCTAAGCAAAGAGCGTTAGATCGTGTTAAGGAGGGAACGACCATTCCAGAGATGATAGAAGCAATGGTATATTATCTAGGACAATTGAGAGATGTACATGAGCAGGTAGATAATAAGAATATCAATACTTCTAATGTAGTCAATGTTATGTTTACTGCTTATAGCAAGTTTCCTGAGCTATACAAGAGAGCTCGCAAATTGTACGAACGCGAATTAAACCTTTGGATACAAGCTATCAAAAATAGCATGCGCTTAGGTCAAGTACGCGGTGATGTACATATCGAAACCATCGCACATATGTTCCTACATATCAAAGATGGATGGGACCCTGGACGCACTAGTGGACCAATGAACTACGAAATATTGTATGACCAATACAATTATTTGTACGAGTTGATTAAGAAAGAGTAATGCATATGGTTCGGTGATGCGGTTAGGCGGTTAGACGGAATAACCGATATTAACCGATTATTCTTAAAAAAAAGGTTGTTTTTATAAAAAAATAACTAATTTTACAAAAAAAATGCATTTTTATAGTATTTTTGAACGTGCGTTCGAAAAATAAGTTGTATCTTTGTAACGATATTGCGCAAAGCACGATTTAAAGGATTTAATAATTCAACGCACGAAGCACTATTTAATTTTTTGAATCTTTTAAATTTTTGAATTTTTGAATTTAATATAAAACAAATATATTATGCAATTAACACATTATTTGGAGTATTTCCAAAACACAACAAAAAGAAAATGGTCAGACTTGGCCATGAAGGATTTAGATGGTAACACATCTTATACATACGGCGAGTTGGCTAACGAGATTGCTCGTTTGCATACCACTTTCCGTTTAATGGGGGTGAAACCTGGTGATAAGATAGCGCTTTGTGGTCGCAACTGTGCGAATTGGGGTGTATTATTCTTGGCTGTGGAGACATATAAAGCTGTGGTCGTAAGTATTCTACCAGATTTTACTGCAGAAGGTGTACATTCTTTGGTTGCTCACTCAGATGCAAAATTGCTATATGTAGGTCCTAATGTACTCAAGAAAGTAGATGCTAAAGAGATGCCAGGTTTGACAGCTATGATCTTTATGGATGATTTCAGCCTCAAACACGCAGCTAATGAAGACGTTGAGAAAGTATACGCTACTATCGATGAGGAGTTCAAGAAAGAATGGCCTAATGGTTTGACTGTAGATGATGTGGTTTATCCTACTGACAATCAAGATGAGTTGGCACTCATCAACTATACTTCTGGATCAACCGGTAACCCTAAAGGCGTAATGTTGACCCACAAGAACTTGAGCGGTAACGTTGATTTTGCTTGTAAGGAGATCCCACACCATCCTGGAGACAAGATGATGTCTATGTTGCCAATCGCTCATATGTTCGGTTTGGCATTTGAATTCCTCTATCAAGTGTGTGATGGAGCTGAACTCTACTTCCTAACTAAGGCTCCAACTCCAAGCACTTTGATGAAAGCTTTTGCACAGGTAAATCCTTTTATGATCTTGACTGTTCCATTGGTTATTGAGAAGATTATCAAGGGTAAAGTATTGCCTGTTATTAATAAACCATTGATGAAAGTGCTCTGGAAAACTCCTGGTATCAAGAAACTCTTGCATAAGAAGGTTAGGGGTAGTTTGATGCAAGCTTTTGGCGGCAAGTTGCGTTACCTCATT
>JAFZEQ010000045.1 GCA_017560605.1 Paludibacteraceae bacterium | reverse complement strand
TTAAACTATTAACTTAGACCACTTTGTTGTTAGATGTTAGATCACTTTGTTGTTAGATGTTAGATCTTTGAGTCCAACAGCCGCTGAGCGGCGATCTAACAGGCGAAGCCGGTCTGACTTCTAACAGCTATAGGCGGTCTGTTATTTACTTCACAGTCAACAAATACATCTCACCTTTAGGGGTTGAGAATGCCACTTTACCTTTAGCTACGTGTGGGTACATAGCTAATTTATCTTTAGTAACCAATGTTTGGCTCTTACCATCTAGTGTATATACCACAAGTGCAGAAGCTGTAAAGTCGTGACCATCATCTTCGTCTGCCATACCTACGATAGTATTGTTGTTATACCATTGTGCTGCGCGGCAGTTGCGTGCGATAAACTTCACGTTCTTTCCGTTGATATCGCAAACATAACAACCTTTTCCTGATACATAATACAAGATCTTGCTGCCATCTGGAGATATGCTTGGCCAGTTATAACGGTATTCATTGCCATTAGGAGCCATTACTACACGTTTGCCATTGCGGTTGAGTACCAAATACAAATCTGTGTTTACAGATACGGTTAGTTGAGATTTCACATCTACCATCATTTCAGTACCAGCTTGTTGTTTCGCTACCACGCTCGCTTTGCGAGTTTGTGCATTGTACTGCATGACGTCAAATCTAACTAGTTTACTAGAATCATAGATTCTTTTACGATAGGTAATAGTGCTACCATCTTGGCTAATTTTTGCATATGCACCAGCGCCATCTTCTTTGGTGATGGTAGTTAGTTTTTTAGTAGCTAGGTCGTAGCGTTGAAGGCCTCGCTCATTTGCATCAGTTATTAGTAGGTAGTCTCCTTTTGGGCTAATACCTACAATAGTTCCCCCCTCGGTATTTGAGGTAGTCACCTTTTGCATAGATACGACCTTAAGTACCTGTGCTTGTGCAATCATGCTTACGAGAGCGATTGCAACTAGTAGAATGGTTTTTCTCATAGAATTAATTTAAAATTGTTGTTGTTATATTCTAGTTTAATTGTTTACTTTTAGAACCGTTAGAACCGTTAGAACCGTTAGTAAAATTTGCTTGCAAATTAATCGTTCGAGCCTTTAGGCGAGATAAGAACTTTAGAACAGCTGTAGGCGCTTAGAACCTATGTCACCCTCCAGCGTAAGCGATCTACAACGACTGTAGGAGTGATCTACAGGGCTCCGCCCGATCTACAGGCACTTTGTGCCGATCTAAACTAGCTATCTCACTCGATTGCCGGTAATAGTATACTTCTCGTTGCCTCGAATAATATAGATATTTCCGTCTTGTAGGAGTTTATATACTTGAGGTTGTGATTGTTGTTCTGCTTCTGGTGCTCCGGGTATAGAAGTGGTTGTTGGCTTTTGGAATTTCAAATATACACGTCCAGCCGCTGCTTGCTCTGCGATTTCTGAAGCATAAACAGGATCAATGCTGAAATATCCACGCATACCAGCCATCTCGCCACCTTCCGTTGTCAATGCCAAACGGTTATTAGCTACCACAATGAGCGATCCCTCAGGTACTTCGGTTGGGTTGACGGAGCCATGGAAAGTAAATGGACTTTCATTAGGCGTTACTTGTTGCACGTTCGGTGTTATAGTGTTATAAGTAATTCCTGAGAAACTTGTTTTACCTACCACATCGCTTTGTGTTTGAATCAAATATGGAACACCTTTCTCTAAGCTCGTTACTTCTGTGAATTGCAATACTGTCACTGGTTCATTAGATTCATTGTAAAGCGAACTTACTCCTGTGAACTCCATCGCTTTTGCCCCTTTAAATGGGTGATTATTTGCTAAAGACGTAAGATCTACATCAAATGGCAAACAAATGGTATTATACATTCCGCCTTGGAGTTGGCGTGAAATGGTTACATCGTGAGAGCCATCTGAATATTTAGGATTAAGCAATAACTTAATTACATCATTGTTTGTGGCATCGTAGTTTGCAGGATTAGCAGGTACAACATCATATTCATCAATATTTTTTTCGACGTAAGTTGCATACAACGCCATGTTGCCATCTATGATAGTTACGATATCCCCTTCAATACCATCTTTTCGCCAAGCTAGAATATGGGTGGTATTGCTCAAAAAGGTATGTCCTAATCCCCAAACATCTGTACGATTAGAAGCTCTATTAATTAGTGTATTAAATGCATACCACGCATCAGGTCTCTGTACATAAGCTTCTCCTGTCTCTGGATCTGTGCTAGTGTCCTTCCAACCATTTACCCACTTTCCTCTAAAGAGGAGTTGATCCTCTGATTCCCAATTCCAGTCTATTGGTGTGTATTCGCCATACTCCATCGTTTGAGGTAAACCAAGAACTGCTTCTGTCCATACTGGTGCCCAATTTTCGGGTTGTCCCCATTTGCTATAATCACATTTTAAATCGTATGTGGTTACAGCAGTTTCTGTGTTATAGTAAATTTTATTACTTTTATTGAAGAAAGCAAATAGGTGGTACACCCATGCTTTATCTGTATTCCAAGACGCAGTAGAATGTGATTTTAGGTAAGTTCCTAACCATTCAAAAGTAGGGTCACTAGTTATAAAATTACCCACATCTTTTGAGTTCTTAACAGCCTCTTCATTATTAATGTCAACAAGGAGTAAGTTATCTGTACGCACATATTTCCTACTATCTAAGTTAAAAACATCATTTAAGTAAGAGTACGTATATCCTGCATCACCAGGATGAGAATTTTTATATCTTGCCTGGAACATTCTCCATAAGCGTTCGTTTATATTCGGATAATGCGGATTCTCAGTACCAATATCCTTACCATTCATAAACAGATTGTTCCATGTAACATTGTGAATTGCATGTTCAAAATGCGCTGTGACAGTAAGATTGTTTTTTGCATAAAAAGAATAGATAGGATCTGTAGAAACTGTTTGATCTCCAACTTTCCATTCTACAAATCTATAATGTTCTTTTGGAGTTGCAGTAACAGTCACTATGGCGCAAGAAGGCACTTTACCACTCACTAATTCTTCAGAACAATTCAGTGTAACTATACCCCATTCGGAATTGTTACTGGTGGCATTGATTGAATAAGTCGCACCTCGCACACATTCAATTTCAAATCCTGTTCTTGCAGGAGTAGAAACAATGTTTTTGTTTTTGTTTGGCATTGCGTAAATAGCGATGCATTGTCCTGCACTCTCGCCATCGACTTTATCTGCTGCGATGTATAAATTATCAGCATAGTCCCAGGCAAAATCCATCATGGAAAGTCCTACAGTTGAAGACACATTCAGTTTAACAAAACTATTCCAATTTACATCACCATTTGCATTTACATCGTAGATAGTAATCTCACCTCCTATTTGGTTCGGTCCTTCAGTTGTAACGGCAAATTTTGTAAAGTCCTTATTGAAACGCATTGCACCACAACGGTGAAGAGTTCTATTTATCTCTTCTGTTTGTCCATTAGTACAATATTTCTTTAAAGTAGGAACTGCTTTAGGGTAGTTAAGTTGCGACATATAAACATTTCCGTTTTTGTCATACAAAACCTGTGATGCATTATGAATAACCACTTCACCTGTAAAAACAGACTTGCTAGGAGTGCTATTCCAAGTTGTTGCTTGATTCAAATTATATTCATCGCATCTAAAACTATAATCTTCGCCTATTATCGCTTTCTTTGTGCATGAAAGCATTAGTAATTGTAAATTGTTTCCCGAGTTACGCACGTCAAATCCCACATTCGGACCTGCAACAAAATTACCACCTGTCGTTAAAATTTTATTGTCAGTCAGTGTAGGACCATTTTGGCTAGAAATAACTCGACTCCAAGTTCTACTATTCCAATATTCTCCTGTTTCGTCGCTAAAAACATTTTTGTTTGCTTCGTATAGGACATCTCCATTGGGAGTCATCATTGTAATGAAAATACGACCATCCTTTGATACTCGAACACGATATGGTGCAAATCCTCGCTTTGTTCTATTTGCTCCAAAATAGAAGTTATTTTGATTATAGTTTATATTCTCTTGGTTAGTTTCTGCTTTTGAGCTAAGAGACTTTCCACCATTCCATCCATATCGTTCAACATCTACTCCAAATCCCTCTTTGCTAACATGCGGAAGTGCTCGCTTTGTACCATCTGCATTGAAGATATATAATCCAGCACCATCCTTATTGACGCTACTAATATATCCTGATTCATTGATGGCATTATCTCGACCTTCTATACAAAATACGGTACCGAAGTTTGCATTTTGTGGATTGTTATCAATATCAATAGATGTTGGATAGTATAATTTATTCGAATTGCTAATAAGTAACGCATCATTATGACTAATTCCTTCTACATCCACACACCAAGTTAGATTTACATTACTAGGACAGTCTGAAACGTCAATATCAATTGCATGCGGTCCTTTTGTTCTATCTTCAACACGAGTAGATATATATGATTTCTCTTCAGTATTACCATTAAAGATACGCACTTTTATTGACGATGCAGGAGCATTAAGTGTGTACTTAACAGTAAGTGTCATGGTCTCCTGATTAAGGCTCGCACTCAAATCATATGCAAATGGATTCATCGTATTTGCCGCCACCGCATACGTAAACGAAATTGTCAAAAGGGATAACAGTAGTAGAAGTTTCTTCATGGTATAATGTCGTTGTGTGTATTTCTAAAAAGTTATAAAATTCGTTTATTAATAAAAAAGGTGATTTTATTAACAAAACAGGCGACAAAGATATGAAAAAAATATGGAATATGCAAACGTTTGAATAAAAAACTGTATGTTTCTAGCAAAAGACTGTATGTTTTTTTCTAGCAATTATTCTGCATACCGACCCATCCTTATCATAAAGCTGTATCCTACGGGATTAATACGGGTTCGTTACGGGTTTTTACTATAGGATAAGTATATGATAACGATTACAGCACCAGACCACCCTACCCACTTACTATTTTAGACAAAAAAGGAGATGGCTGTTACCATCTCCTCGTATCTTAGTCCCTTATATTTTACTTCGCGCGTGCGCCTGTAGGTGTATATAAGGTGTTATTGCGGCGGATATAGAAATATCCATCTTTGATTAGCTTCTCTGCTTTCTCGCTTTCATTCTCCACATTATCTACGCCAGTAACAACTGTAGATTTGAAGGTCAATTGGACTGTCATATCGCCATTAACCTCCAAGTTAAGCGGATTGATCGAGAACACCACGCCATCGTGTTCCCAGTTCACAAACTCATAACCAGCATATGGGATAGCGGTCAAGGTAGCGGTAGCACCTTGCTCGTATATTCCAGCACCTTCTACAGTACCCATGGTAGAGTCATTGACTAGAACAGACACGGTATAGGTTGGTAACTCTACTTTTGGCAAAGTAAAGGCATATGCAGCCGCAGCAGGAGTTGAAACCACTTTTTCTGATGGATGAGGTATTGCGTATACTGCTATACATTGACCAGCTGTGCCGCTAGCCACATCGGCAGCCAGATAGAGGTTGTTGGCATAATCCCAAGCCATATCCATTAATGAATAGTGGGTAATGGCTTTGGTGTCAATCTCTTTACCATTAGCCCAATCTGGCATACCATCGCTCAACACAGGGTAGATAGTCACAGCACCGCCTTCGCCACCACCAATAGTAGCAATAGCTACTTGGGTAAAGTCGTTATTGAAACGAATAGCACCGCAGCGGTGGTGTGGTTGTTTAGGATCTTCGTTGTATGCGATTGTGCCATCTGGATTGAACTTCATCAGTGTCTCAGCATCTGCACTATTGCGTTGTTGGCACATCCATACGTTGCCGTCCTTGTCGTATTGTACTTGTGTACCAGCATAGTTGACTACATGTCCGCGGAAGATCTCACGACTAGGAACAGTAGTCCATGTTTTTGCTTCACCTAGGTCATACTCGCTGCAGTAGAAGTGGTGCGCGGTAGCGCTAACGATAGCGTCCTTGCAACCAGAAAGCATCAACAGTTTGAGGTCTTTGCCAGAACCTTGCACGTCAAAACCAACGTTTGGTCCAGCTAAGAACTTCTTGGTATCATCGGTAAAGAGGCTGTAGATACCGCAGTAGGTATGCGAGCAGTTTCTCTTCTCGGTAGCCATATAGGTATTCTCGTTGTTGTCTGACATTACGCGGCTCCAACCTGTTCTTGATCCCCAATCTGCTGCATTAGGACGACTGAACACAAGTGGGTCAGTCTCCCATAGTACTTGTCCATTAGGCGCCAATGAAGAGATGAAGATACGTCCATCATCTGATACGCGAACACGGTATGGTGAGAAGGCTCCGAAGGAACTCTCGTGGAAGTACATCTTGGTTTGGTTGACACGACCAGAACCACCGTTGTAACCATATCTCACTTTAGATTGGTTAGGTATTCTACGAGGTGTGCCATCTGCATTCAGTACATACAAACCAGCTCCATCGGTGTAACTGATATAGTTGGCATAGTTGATATTATCCTTGGCATCTGGTCTTCCTTCTACGCAGAAGATGGTACCAAAGTTTTCATTCTCTGGATTGTTGTCGATATCAATAGATGTAGGACAGAACATCTTAACCGAGTTATCCACAAATCGTACTTCATTTGACTCAGCACCTGTCACATCCACACGCCAAGTAATAAGCGTATCGGATGTCAATCCTTCTACAGAGATATCAGTGCTGTGAGTACCCTTGCCTATTCCCTCGCATGCTACGGTCTTGAGTACGCTGTCGCCACTGCAGATAACCACATTCACCGCTTTAGCCGCAGCGTTGAGCGAATAGTTGACCGTCAGTGTGGTGCTGTCTGCGCTAAGTGCAGAAGACAATGCGTATGCAAATGGGTTCATACCAAGGGCTGTCTCAGTTGGTTTCTCAGGATCTTGACTAGGTTCTGGAGTGCCATTTAGCGTAAAGGTATATTGATCAGCAGCTGGTGTGCTCAATACTCTTTTAGCAGAGTATGGCAAGGCGTATGCCACCAGTTTCTCCTCGGTGTAGCTAACTGCATAAACGTTGTCTGCATAGTCCCATGCAAAGTCACAAACTCCAGTACCAAGATCCATAGGGATAGTAAACTCCTTGGTCAGATTGGTAGGATAACCATTAGCATCTTTGTTTACTGTATATACTGTAGCTTCGCCTACGATACCGTTGCCACCAGAGATGATGACGCGGGTGAAGTCCTTGTTGAAGCGGAAGCCACCACCGCCACGGTTGTTCATTGCCTCGTGATAGCGGCAAACGCCATCCTTGTCATAATATACTAGCGATGGATATTCGTTGGTTGCACTAGCACGATGTTGGCATACCCATATACCACCTTGGTTATCGTATTGTACTTGAGCACCGAGGTGGTTGATGACTTTGTGCTCGCTGTTGCCGTCGAACCATTTCTTAGGTGCAGCCACATTCCATGCAGGTATGGTGCCCCAGTTGTATTCATAGCAGCTATAGGCTACATCCTTGTTGTCAAAACACTCGTTAGTAGCAGATAGCATCACCACTTTGAGGTCCTCACCGCTACCTTGCACATCGAGACCAACGTTAGGAGCAGCTATATACTCGCCACTAGTGGTTTGCAACTCGGAGTTGCTGGCCACTTGGTTGTACCAGAAGGCAGGCACCCAGGTGTTCATACTTTCAGGTTTGATGGTCCACATGATCTTTCCGCTCCAAGTAGAGCCACCGTTGAAGGATGTCACAAAGATACGTCCATCGTCAGCTATACGAATACGGTGTGGTGCCACGGCCGCTTGACTGGTAACATCCAATCGATTAGCGGTGAACGAATGACCACCATTGTAACCTGTTACATAGTCAAACTCGGCATTAAACTCGTACAAACCAGCGCCGAGAGTGTAACTCTTGTAGGTATCGAAGGTTGCTCCTGATGCACCTAACGAAGCTGCAGCTTTAGACTTGATGCTGTGGTATCCCTCGTTGCAGAGTAGACGACCAAAGTTAGGACTCTGTGGGTTATCATCTACATCCACGGATGTTGGGTGGAGGAAGTAGTACTCTTTGCCACTCTTGAGTGGAGCCACTAATCCAGGACCCGTAATATCTACGCGCCATGAGAGTGGTTTTCCTTTAGGCATGGTGTCAATAGCGATCACAGAACTATAACCACCGGCCTTAACATTGGTGTAACTGCGGGCAACATAGTCTTTCTCGCCATCGTTGAAGATCACTTTGACGGTAGATGCCAAACCATTGAGGTAGAAATGTACCTTGATGGTAGAACTATCCGCAGCTAGTTCAGAGGATAGTTTGTAGGCATATGGATTAAGTCGAGATTCTTTCACAGGCTCTGGATCTTTACCAGGAGTGAGGAAGATCTCTGGATAGATGGTCTTATCTGCAGTTACTACTACGGTTTGTGTATGGGTCTTGTAACCAGATGCTTTGACCACCAGTGTATAAGTACCTGGGGTTAGGTCGTCATATACGAAGACACCGTTGTAGTTGTTGTCGGTGGTATAGTAATCTTGGTTCTTCAGCTCGCGCTTAACATACTTGTAGCAGTTGGTTTTCACGATATCGCCATTGGCGTTGTATAGATAGATTTTGGCACCATTGATAGGTTTGTAGATATCGTTAGAGTTCTTGTATGGGATATAATAGGTATGGGTATATTGCTCGGTTTGTGAGCGAACATATCCCATGATATATCCTACAGACTCGCCTGATTTGCCAAAGTAGTCTTTCACACCACGTGCATAACGTATACCCTCTTGGCGGCACCAGTCAGGGTTGAGTGCACGGTGACGAGCTGGGCTATAGGTGTGGAAGTAACCCTCTGCCAAGAAACCAGGCACACCCGTTGGCAGAACGCCTAGGTGATAACCATAGAAGGAGTAGTCACCCAAGATGTCAGGGTTGCTAGGAGAATAGTAAGAGGTAAACTCTGGTCCACCATCAGCGCCAGTTCCGTTTTTGTTGGCAGGTGTTGTCCAGAATATCTCGTACAATCGTAGTACGGATGCTTTGGCCATCTTGTCGCTATTGCTGACGTAAGGATTGCCGTTGGTACCACGGAAGAGCATTACAGGGTAGTTGGCAAACTTACCTGAACTACCGCCTATCTCGCCTTCAGGACCCGCATTAGAGTGGATTGAGATAAAGTAGTCCGAACCTGAGTTGTTGGCTTCGCTCTTGATGGAAGATAATGCTCTAGATTCGCCATTGGTGCGACGAGACATCATCACGGTGAATCCCGCTTGTTTGAGTTTAGCTTCCATTTGGAGAGCTTTCCATAAGTTAGTGTTGGACTCATAGAATCCAGTAGTATCGCCTAGTGCATGTGTGATGGTTGCCATGTTGCGGTCTTCACTTCCCCAACTACCGTGTCCAGCATTGATATAGACCTTGATGGCGAACATCATGTTTGTAGCCAATAGGGCTACAAGAATAAGTAGTGTTTTTTTCATTTTATATTGATTTTTTTATCATTTCACTATTAGAACTTTAGAACAGCCATAGGCTATTTCACGCGTGTGCCTAAAACATTATAAGTCTTACCGTTCTTGATGATAAGTATTTGTTGATCTTGTAGGATCTTTTGCACGCCATCGGTTGTTTCTCCGATAGTAGATGTTACACCCGTAGCAACACCTTCTTTAAATGAGATGATAGCCTTAGTAGGAAGTGCTCCATTAACTGTGAAGTAACCACGCATACCGAGCATATCACCACCCTCGCTAGCGGTGGCGAGACGGTTGTTAGCAACCAAGAAGAGATAGTTCTGATTTACAGACAATGTGGTAGGATTTATCGCACCATGGAAGGTAATGGCATTTGTACCGCTACCTTGAGTAACAGAACCAGGAGTTGTACCTGCCATTGGAGCCACATTGGTGAAGCGTACAAGATCAGTGATGTCACTCTCTGGTTGGATAAGATATGGTATACCTGCTTGCATTGCATTTACTTCTGTAAACTGAAGTTCCACTTGATCATTACCTTCTTTCACTCCTGTAAAGGCAAAGATTCTAGTATTCTCATATGGTGTACCCACCTTGTTTTCGATAGCAAATGGCAAACAGATAGTATTGCACATACCAGCTACCAATGGACGATAGACATCTACTGTTTGGTAGTTGTTTTGCAGATTATCTTCCAACACTACATTTTCTCTTTCGTCAGCGAACAAAGCTGGCATACGTTGACTATAGCGTGTTGGAATAACGATGCTATTATCTGCTTTCGGTAGAGCATAAACCACCATGCGGTGTTCATCTGAAGTGTCGTTGTATGTCTCACCAATGGTTGCAACCAAGTTACCAGCGTAGTCAAAATTGAGTGAGGTAATAAAACCATTATTCAGGATGCTATATGTTTGTATATGAGTTAGTGTAGGAACATCGCTATTCCAGGTCACATCAAAGAGCATGATACCTGCGTCGCCACTTGTTATAGCCAACGTCTTCTCATCTTTGCTCATAGCAAGACCTGAACCTGGTGTACCATTAATCATGTCCACATTGGTAGAAACATATTTGCGAGTACCATCGTTGCCATAGAACATCAACGAGCGAGATTCTCTCATATCTTTACCCTTGCGACGGTGTTGGCATAACCATGCACCGTGGCTAGTACCAACCACTGTAAACAAGGTTGAATAGATATTATCCTCATTCACTGTTACAGCCGTAGGTTGTCCAGTCCAAGTGTGTTGTCCTACACCTGCAGTTTGGTCAAGGTTATAGATAAAGTATCCATTGTTATGACGAAGCAATTCTGTACTATTCTCACCCACAGTCGCGGTGTAGATCTCACTGCGAGTTGTAAACAGTTTCACACCATTATTATCCGAATAGACGTGCGCACTAGATGAAGGAGCTCCCACTACTTCGTTTCCGTCATAGAACAAACTCCTATTACCTTCGTCTTGCCCAACCTTCTGAGTATAATTTGTATAGAATGACTTCACAGTATTGTCATTAGGATTCATCATATATACGTTACCGTTTTTACCACCATCAGTAAAATAGACAGTACCATCTGGCGCCACACCTGGGCGATATGGCAACTCTAAACCTGGGTTAGTGATAGTAGGTTTAGTGGTATAGATATTTCCTGCTGCTCCGTTTGGAGTCCAAACTTTGACTTCGCCAGTTTTTGTTTGATTGGAGAATGTATGGTTCTGTTGATTAGCAGCATAGATTTGTCCAAAGAAGTCAGAGGTTGGACTTGCGTCAATGGTTGCGTAAGCAGTATTGAGTTGTTCAGACTTGTATATTTCGCCAAACACGCTGGATTCAGCACGCAAGTGTAATTTCCAAATAATATCCATCTCACCATTAACCATAACATTAATATCACCCATTGGAATAGACACGGTGTTATTACCCTGGTTGATTTGTTGGTTAATAGCATACTCAGCAAGGAAAGTTTCGCTGCCGTCATTCTTATGGAATGATATCTTTCCTTCGGTAGCTGGCATATTTGCGCAGAAGGCGAAGTTATAAGTTCTGCTATTTAAGTTTGGTGTACAAGATAGATTGTATGCTATGATACATGGTACAGGATCGCCCACGGTAAACGAATACCTCTCCGCAGCAGGGGTAGTGACTGAACCAGAATATGGCAGTGCCACTGTCATAAGTTTATAGTTATGCCCATCTGTTATATAGAGGTTGTTCGCATAGTCCACCGCAAAGTCGTTGCAACGACAAGTCGCATTGGATGAAAGTTTTATTCCCCAAGATTTAGAACTTAAGTATGGTTCACCAGTTGTGGCATCGTAGGTTACTTTATAAAATATCAATGTGTTATTTTCTACACCTTTGAATAATATCTTTTCACCATTGACCATGTGGGTTAACACACCACTTCCTCCTGAGTATGTATCTTTGTTATCACCGTAAGATTTGCGGGTATAACCACGATTTGTTTTGCGCGCATGTGCAAAAATAATGTCATTATCTCCATTTGAGTTGAAACCGCCAAACCAAAAACCTCGATCTTCATCATATGTCACTTTCGCGTGATATGGAATATGTCCATAACGAGTCGTACCAAAGTGCGTTATTCGTGTAGGAGTACCTGTAAATCTTGCTTGTTGTCCAATCTCATACTCATCAAGACGGTAGTTGGCTACAACAGAATACTTCATACCACGTCTATCCGTAGAATACAACAACAGATTGAGATCTTCTCCGCTACCTTTGACATCCATGCTACAGTTAACACCAGCAAGGAAGTTTCCACTAGAATTTTTTACATGATAAACTCCATTTGTAGATTCTGATTGATTCGTGTATTTGACGATGTCACCTTGAATTAAATTAGACCAGCTATTCAAATTAGCAGGATCAACTTCCCAAACCATGCAACCATCAGCACGTGCATCTCCTGAAGAGACAAATATTCGACCATCGTCTGATATTCGAATCATCCATGGTTGATGACCATTCAAGTTGTACGCACCATGGCTTGCTACACGAGTAAAGTCCTTGCTTCCAGTATAAGGAATGTTCTCATAATTAACATCCCATGGCATATAAGATGCGATTTTTGCGTTCACATTTACCAATTCTGGTTTAAATGCATACACACCACCTTGAATAACTCCGTTTTTGCTAGAATAGTAACTACTTGATGAATTTCCGTGTCCAGCTTCTACCATCAGTACACGACCAAAATAAGGCGATTCTGGATCCTTATCTATCGCAACACTATTAGGAGTATTGAATGGTACTGCATTAGTAGTTAGGATTGGCTTAGTTCGCTCAACAAGACCCTCCACCTCGACTTTCCACATAATAGGTTCACCTTCTGGTAGTCCAAGATCTTTTAGACGAGCTATATCATCGTCAGTAATAACTGTAGCATAACCATTTTGATGATATGGAACACTTGTACTATTATCTGTTGGATAATCACGCAATACATATTCATTCTTGTTCTGATCCATGAGTATTACGCGAACACGTTTTGCATGGGTATTCAAGAAGAAATGCAGCTTTGTGTGTCCATTTTCCTCTGTCCGATACAGATTATAGGCATAAGGATTCAATAGATTTGCGTTATCAATAGCAGGAGTAAGTTGGAATACATTTTTAGACGCTGCAGGAGTTATTACCTGACCATCGTATGGCATAGCCCAAACGGCGAGTTTCTCTCCTGAGTTACCACAGACATAGAGATTACCTGCATAGTCAAATGCGAAATCACAAATCTCAACCCCCATAGAAGTCATATCGATTACCCGCTCTTTAACTAATCCCGTAGGCACACCATTAGCATCTTTGGTAATGGTATATATTGCAGCAGCCTTCGTACCACCACTACCATCACCAGCAATAATTACTTTACTATAATCTTCATTAAATCGAATTGCTCCACTTGCCCTATTATTGAGAACTTCCTTGAATCTCTCCTCGCCATTGTTGTCAAAATACACCAATGAAGGTTGAGCATCAGAAGCTGTATTGCGATATTGACATAACCAAACACCACCAACCTCATCATATTGCACTTGTGCTCCTCTAAAATTCACCACATACTTACTCAAATTATCGATTTTACGAGAAGGTGTTGTACTCCAACTTGTGGCACTACCTAAATTATACTCAGAGCATTCAAATTTACCTAAAGTGGTTTCAATTCCTTCTTTCTTTGCTGACAGCATCAACAATTTCAAATCATCTCCACTTCCCATTACATCAAAGCCAGTATTAGCACCCGCCATAAACTCGCCACCAACGGTCAGTTCAGCATCACTATTAATACCCGTACCTTGGAATACAGGAGTCCAACTATTGAGATTTTGTGGATTAACCTCCCACAAATACGCATTATTTGCATTATTAACAACCTTAAGAGGGTTTAGTGATGTTATAAAAATGCGTCCATCTTCGGAGATACGGATACGACGAGGGGTATAAGCAGCTATAGTTCCATTTTCATTAGTTATGCCGTAATCATTAGGTATCACAAAATCCTTTCCACCATTAAATCCATAGTTACTACCATTCTTAATCGGTTCAAACGATGGAGTAAATGCATAAATACCAGCACCGGTAGTGTAGCTCATGTATGAACTATATCCGCTCAAACCTTTCACTTTCTGCATTGCCTCATTGGTAAGAATCAATCCGAAATTTTCGTTTTCTGGGTTGTTATCAATATCCACAGAAGATGGATGATAGAAGCTATAACTTGTAACCAATTCTGTTGGCTCTGCTACACTATTACCATTTACTTCCACCTGCCAAGAAAGATAGGTATATGCAGGGAGACCTTCTGTAGAAACATTGAGAGTGTGTGCACCCTTGGTTGTTCCAGCAGAACTGATGGTTCTTACAACTTCTTCGCCATCCACAATCTGTATGTTTACAGAAGTGGCATTAGCATTGAGAGAATAGTTTACAGTTAAGGTCTTTTGGTCATTTGATAATGTAGAAGACAAGGCATATGCAAATGGGTTGAGTTGAGCATCTTTGGATAATTCAAATGAATATCTCGTTGCCGCAGGAGTAGATACCACTTTATCCGCATTATGAGGTAGCGCAAAAGCTACTATCTTCTCATCATTATGACTTACGGCATAAATATTATCTGCATAATCCCACGCAAAATCATTTAGGTAACTACCTATATTAAAGTCAATCGTACTCTCATATTCCAAAGTAGGTGCATTCGTAATTTTGTCATATGATACGCTATAAATACTAGCTTGTCCCTGCGAAACAGCATCCTGAGAAGATGCACTTATTCCGCTAATATTATTCTCGTACTTACCAGAAATGATTACTTTAGTATAGTTTGGATTGAAACAAAATCCTGCACCATATCTATACAATCGTCTCTCTACTAAATCAGCTTCGCCATTAGCATTAAAATGCACTATTGAAGGATAATTAGGCAAAGGATTTTTGTCCTTATCTGTTGGCGTTGCCCCTCGACCTTGAGTTACCCATACTCCTCCTTGGTCATCATATGTCACCTGAGCATTATCGTAAATCATAACTACTGTACCACCTAGATTATCAAACATATCAATGGTTGTTAATTCAGGATTAGATTTATTTTCTCCCAATAAATATGTTGATAATCTATATGCGTTACCAGTAAAATCCCAACCATCCAAAGTACTTGATATCATCGCTAACTCTAAATTTTCTCCAGAACCATATGTGTCAAAAGCCACATTAGGAGCTGCATAAAACTGCGCATCAGTTTTATTCTCCACCGCACCTTGAATTACTTTTGTCCAATCTCCTCCCGTTTTTAAGTCAGCAAATTCCCATAAAACAGTATTATCATATGTGTTATCTCCAAGCGTTTGATTACCCAAACATTGAGACGAAATAAAAACGCGACCATCTCTAGAAACGCGAACTCGTCTTGGAGAATATGCACGTCCTAGATGTTTTCCTCCATTTGGATTTTTTCGTCGTGCCAATCTTGAAGCAAAATCAACTCCTCCATTATAGCCATCAGTTCCACTCGGCGTTTTTTGATGTTCAAAAGCAGCATTAAAGACGTAAACACCCGCCCCCGATACATAACTTTTATAGCTACCATATTTTGCTTTACTTAAAGTTCGAATCGTATCCAAACCTTCAAGAGTATATATTGTACCAAAGTTTTCATTTTCAGGATTATTATCTATATCAACTGACGATGGATGATAAAAAGAATACTCTTTGTTTATTTTTGTTGGATCATCTACCTCAGCACCTTTCACATCCACTCGCCAAGTAAGCGTAGTAGAGCGAGGAAAATCTGATGTTGATATAGACAATACATAGTCCTCTCCTTTCGCTAACCCAAGCGAAGAACAATCATACTCTTTAATAAAATCAGCGCCGTCAGTAATTACTACTTTTACTGATGTAGCTGGAGCATTGAGAGAATATGTTATCGTTAACATTGTTTGATCATCAGATAATTCAGACGACAACCCATATGCATATGGATTCAAATCCGTAGCAAATGCTGTTACTGAACTAATCAATGCGAAGACAATAGATAGTAGAAGTTTCTTCATGATTATGGTGGGGTTTGTTGTTCGATTATTGTGGGTTAGTTATTTTGTTTACGTGCATGTATGTGTGTATGCCACGCTCGCGCGCATAATCGCGGCAAAGGTACAACAAAAAATGCACATACGCAAGTAAAGCGAGAAATTTTATAAGAAAAAATAGATTTTAATCTATTTGTATTGTTTTCTTCGCACAATAGGAGCTTGTTCATAATAATGCGAGGAAAGAAAATACAATAAGGCAAAGCCGATTTTCTTATAAAATTGCGAGCAAACTGAAGTATGGGCTGCATTGAGCGAATGTAGCTACGAGGGAATTGGTTTAGAGAGGTTAATGGGTGGCATCAAAAACCAAGGCAGATGTTCGAAGTTAATACTTTTTTTTCGTATATGCAAACAATTACCCTATTATATGTTATTAAACATATAAGTTTGGAAAGGAAAAGAGAAAGAAAAGCATTTTAACAACGCAGCAACTACTGTGACAGAAGTGTTAAAATTATTTAACAAAGCTCACCCTATCTTCGACCTGTCATTTATTAACCCTTACGCTACCCTTGCCGAAGGGATAAGCAAGCCTTGCAGCACAAAAAAAGAAGATAATTTTAACATATCTTAATACATACCCGTCGCCCACAAATCACAGGGATAAGCAGTCTAAAATATCTGGGAATTTTGGATAGATCGGGTGTAACAGTATACAGAGTGTAACAGTAGCATTTAAAATCCACGTACGCGCGTGTGAACTTGATGAAATAAGTATTACACAATGACACATTAGGGATTATTCTGCCCCAAAAAAGACAAATTATAGAATAACTTATTTTTCACATTTGCAAGCACTTACGTGCATTTTTACCGAATTTGGCGGAATTTTATTACCGAATTTGGCGGTTTTTCACTACCGAGTTTGGCGAAATCATGATATTATTCGGTAACTTGTGGCGTTTTCGTTCGGTAAGTTGAGACTATTTTATTCGGTAATTTGTGTAATTGACTTGTACCGGATCTTAAAAGTAGACAAAAAAATGTTTTTTTTGTTAGTTTTAATAATTAATTCTATTTTTCGTTTTCAAAAGTAGACACTATTTATATCTTGCTATTTATCACACGCGAGATAGTATATAAGGTAGAAAAGAGCATCTGCTTGTAAGGCAGATGCTCTAATATGGTATCAATAAACTAATAATATTCTACATTTTGCGCAAAAAAGTAGTACTTAACCTAGAAACATAGCTGCATGTAACGCAGTAACCTTATCTGAAAAATGCTGGGTTTCTGTGTCATTTGAGATAACAAATCCATGAAGTAAAGGTTTATCCAAAATTTGCTCTATATTCATTAGATGTCGAGCATCTATTTGTTGCACATGTTCAGCCATTTTGATTTCGAAAGCATAGTATCCATCTTGCACTTCAACTAATAAGTCTATTTCTTTGCCATCTTGTGTGCGAAGATGATGAAACGAAGCATCAACAAACATATTCTTTACCTGCTTATAAATCTCAGCCACAATTAGACTTTCGAACTCATTGCCTGTCAGTCCTCCGCGTTTTTGTAAAACGGCTTGTAGCACACCATTGTCCATAAAATGTATCTTCGGTGCCTTTACTAATCGTTTAACAGAATCGCGTTCCCAAGCGGGGAGTATAATGACCTGATAGCTTAAGCGCAAATACTCCAAATATCGCTGAACCGTTTTGCTTGTAACTCCAATATCTCTTGCAAAGTTAGATGCGTTAAACAGAGCTCCTGTATATAACGCCACTGCGCGTTGAAGTTTGATAAATGGTTCCAAATCTCTAAAAGAAGCCAAGTCGCGCACATCTCGTTCCAAATATGTCTGCACATAATTTTTCAACCACATATAACAATCATCCTCCGTCAAATCTTCTGCCACTAAGGCAGGATAACCTCCCAAACGCTGATAGTGTTGCCAAGCTTGAGTCTTTTGCGATAGTCTTTTGTCCATTAAGAAAGAGGGTAACACATCTTTGGGCTCTATTATCTTAGTGATGATATTTTGCCAAATCGACAAATGGATAGTATCAGTCCAATCTGTCGTGGCAATTTCAGGAAGCGTAAGCGGATAAAGTTCATAGATTAGGCATCGACCTGCCAAGGATTCTCGCACTTTTTCCAGCAAGAGCAATTGACTTGACCCTAACAAAACATAACGAACATCATCATAGGAGTCATACGCAGCCTTGATACTCTCAATGAGTTTCGGCTCTTTCTGAACCTCGTCCAAAATGGCTTTAGGAAATTGCGAATGCCACTGCGAAGCCGTTAATCTTGAATATGAATTTCGCAAAATCGGATCCTCTATACTTAGATATTCGTACTCCGGCAAAACCTGTTTAACCATAGTGGTTTTACCCACTTGTCTTGCCCCCGTAAAAACAATAATTCTTGCATGGCGTTTGTCTTTGACAGAGCTAACCATTTGTTCTATTTGCCTATTCTTACTCATAAATAATGCTATTATTTCGAGTGCAAAGATAGTGCTTTTTTTTTATTTGTGCAAGTTTTTTTATAGAACAATTCCAAATATTACGCTTTTTTTTGGATTTTCACTCCAAATTTTACGCCATTTTTGTTCCATATTTCTGTTTTTTTCTACCTTAAGTGTCTACTTTTTCGATAGCAACAAAACACGGATAAAACATTCTTTCTATCCAAAAATTATAGAAAATTATAGAAAATTATTCAAAATTATTTTTAGGTAACAAAAATACGCTACGCTATAAAAATTACAATAAATCAATTGATATATTTTGGTTTGCTCAGAAGGTCAACTCGTTGCCAGGTGAGCAAAACAAAATTTATATTAACAACAACTACAACAACTTAATCCCACAACTTGCGTCCCGATCAACACTCCGGGACGCTCGAGGAAAAACAAGTTGAAGATAATTAAAATCAATGAGTAATCAATTAAATCAATTTATTTTTGAGTCTATGCGGGAAGAATTTGACTATACATCCAAAAGTCATCTACTCCATACTACTCAACCGGCTATCGTACTCTATTTCCTGTGATGGTGTAAACCTCGTTGTCGCGTAGGATGTAGATATTGCCGTCGTACATCACTTTACACACTTCAGGTTTAACCTGTTGCTCTGCCTCTGGTGCGACAGGGATAGAGGTGGTGACAGGTTTCTTGAAAGACAGGTAAACACGACCTTCTGCTGCGCGTTCTCGAATTTCACTAGCAGCGAGAGGATTTGATTCATCAATTTGGAAATATGCACGCATACCTAACATTTCACCGTCTTGAGTCGTGAGTGCTAGACGCTCATTTTCAACTAAAATCAAAGAACCTTCAGGTACATTAGTAGGATTAATGGTAGGTTGGAAGATGATACCTCCGCCAGATTGAGGATATACGTATGGTTTGCTACTTACAGTAGAGAATGTCATATCTGTGGTCACATCCTCATTCCCTTTGAGTTTGATCAGATATGGTTTACCAGCCGCCAACAATGTCACTTTATTAAAGTTCAACACTATCACAGGATCACCAGACTCATCATAGAGCGAAGAAGTTGGATTTTGGGTATCAAGTTCCCATGCCTCCGCATCTTTTAGAGGATGATGATATTCGTTGTTATCTTGTAAGCCAGTTAAATCTACACCAAATGGCAAACAGATGGTATTGTACATACCCGCACGGAGTTTGCGTGTAACCGTAAGTGTATGCGTAGGTTGTACGGTTGTATCAGGATTAAGATTTACCCAATGTCTGTTTTGCATTAATTTGATTACATCGTCATTGCTTGCGTCGTTCTTAGTTGGATCAACATGATCATTCTCATCTATATTCTTTATAACATAACTAGCATGAAGCTCCATATTAGGTTCATACACATGATGTACAATTTCATTAGCAGTAGGACTACCTTTGCGCCAAGCTAGGATAAAGTATTTTTGATAAGGAACATCTACGATTGATGGATCATTAGCTGGTATATTCCATTTGTACCAAGAACTGCCATAACATTTCGTAGACGACCCTTTAGGTGTTATATAATCTGTAGGATTGCTCTTGCAACTAGGTCGTTTCCATGTGGTAACAGTTGGCATGTATTCATCGTAAGTCATCGTTGGCTTCAGCCCACACTCTGCCTCCGCCCAATATGGACGCCAATATTCAGGCTTTCCATAGTCAGAAAAACTTGTATTAGGATATTTACTAGTCAGCGATTTAAGATCAGTTGATGAAGTTATATCCGCATTATATATTCCCATTCTATTGAAAAATGCTTGTAAATAATAACCCCACATATGATACACACTATTGCCTACAGTATACGCACCAACATCCGTTCCAACATATTTTTCAATATATTGTCCCATCCAATACAAAGAGTACGAAGAATTGTCTACTAATTTTTCTGTATTTGATCTAATCGTAGAATTTTCTTCGTTACTATCGGTTCTTCCTGCTGTATGAAGGAAATAAAAAACCTTGAATTTATCATCCACCATTCCAACATCTACGTGTTTAGAAAAATAAGCATTATACTCTACTTGGAAAAATCTCCTAATCTCTCATTTCTATCGGAACACTCTGCACTCTCAACATCCGCTATATCCTCCCCATTCATAAACAAATTCTTCCAAACGATACCCGAATAGGTAGCATACTTGAATTTGGCAGTCAGTCTGATATCTCTTGTTACAAAGAAAGTGTATTCAGGATTGGTAGACACAATATTGTCCTCATCATCTTCCCAACCTAAGAACTGATATCCAGGTTCTGGAGTAGCAGTTACGGTAAGTTGCGTACAAGAAGGAATATCTGTCAGCAAACCAATTGCTCGAGTATTGCCTCCTAATTGGCAGGTAATAGTACCACCCTCTTCTGGGTCACAAATAGTTGTTACAGTATAAGTTTTTCCTTGTTGGCAATCTACGGTAAAGCCATATTTCGAAGCTGCAGGTGTAGAAACGACTCTATCTGCAGAATGAGGCATTGCGTACACGGCAATACGCTCTCCGTTGGTTGCATTATCCGCAGCTATATACAAATTTCCAGCATAATCCCAAGCGAAGTCCATCAACGAAACACCCGTCTTGCTGTAAGTATTAACCTCTGTTCCTTGTGTCCAAATAGGCATACCCGTAGTAGCGTCTACCGGATAAACCGTAAAACCACCACCATTACCATTGGCATTACTTGCAATTGCCACTTGAGTAAAATCTTCATTAAAACGAATAGCACCACAACGGCGATATGTGTGTGATGACTCATTATGATCAACTTGTCCTATCTCTACATTATTCTTCTTAGTTGAAGCTAACGAACGATTTACTCTTGCCAAAGTGGTATTTGTTTTTACTCCACGGTGCTGACACATCCACACATTACCATTCTTATCGTATTGCACCTGTACTCCTTGTGGATTTACAATATCTACGCCATCAGAATGTCCTGCAAAAATACGCCTACTTGGAGGAGTATTCCATAATGTAGCCCGACCCAAATCATATTCATCACAATAATAGTGACCCGGTGTTGACCAAACAATAGCTTGTTTACATCCAGCTAACATCAACAACTTCAAATTATCACCCGAACCTCTCACATCAAAGCCCAAATTTGGTCCCGCAATAAATGAACCTGTACTGGCATTTCCTTGATAAAGGCTATAAATACCACAATCATCATGCGAACAGTTTCGCTTAGTAGTCGCCATATAGGTATTATCATCAGCCACAGTCATAACCTTGTGCCATCCCGTATTTGCGCTCCATTCCGCTTCTGTTGTCGCACTAAAACACTCCTTTTTTGCTTCCCACAATACATGACCACTAGTAGAAAACGAAGTAATAAAAATACGACCATCATCCGAAACCCTCACACGAAAGGCATTGTAACCCTTCAAATCATTCGTTCCATTATTACCAAAGATAGGTCTATCTCTACCTGGTTTATCAACCACACTACCATTATAACCATATCTGTTTTCTCTATATGGCATTTTACGAGCAGAACCATCGGCATTAAGCACATACAAACCCGCACCATCAGTATAACTTAAATAGCTAGTATAACCACTTTTTTGATAGGCGCCATTCAAGCCATCTACACAGAAGACTGTTCCAAAGTTTGGATTTTCTGGATTATTGTCAATATCCACGGAAGTTGGAGCATATAGTCTCACATCATTTCTAACAAAAGTAGGAGTATTCACCGCCGCTCCTTTTACATCCACACGCCAAGTCAGAGACACTCCTTGAGGTAGAGATAATGCATCAATCACTTCAGTATATGTAGTTTTAGGGACCTTGCCTGATTGATAACTTGCTGCGAAATATTCCTTCGTCCAAACATCGTTTGTGCCATCGCTGATAGCTAATTTCACATAATCAGCAGGAGCATTAAGCGAGAAGTTGATAGTCAAAGTGAGCGTATTAGGATTATACTCACTTTTCAGCCCATATGCAAATGGATTAAGATCTGCAGCGAAGGTGGTTGTTAGAGCAACCATTGCAAATACGACAGAGAGTAAAAGTTTTTTCATGGTGTGGGGTGTCGCAGGGCGACGTTAAAAGGTTTCAGGTGGCAAAGCCACGTTTCAAAGTTTCAATGTTTCAATGTTTCAAAAGTTTCAGTCTTTCTACACGTTTTATTTCACACGATGGCCAGAGAGGGTGTAGACCTCGTTGCCACGGAGGATGTAGATATTGCCTCTATACATTATTTTGCTCGTTTTTGGAGCTGCAGGCTGTACGGTCTCTACCTCTTCTTCTACTTCAGGTGCATCTGGCGTGTCGGTAGTCACTTTCTTGCCAATATGCATAGCAGACTGTTGCGCCAAGCTTTGTGCTGCGGCGGCGCCTTGGAGCGTGAAATAACCACGCAAACCTAAAATTTGATCACCTGTTAGCACAGCCACATTCTCGTCCTCGCTATCATCCACTACTATTTCAGGCACAGCCAAGCGGTTGTCTGCAACCAATATCAATGTGTGTGGGCTGTTAGGCAAGTGTGTAGGGCTAATCACACCATGGAATGCGATATGAGGCGATTGTCCTTCTCCCACTAGATCGCATACTACCTCGCCCAAACCACTCTCTGGTATGTCATACATATCTGACGAACTAACAGTGAAGGTTACTTCGTTAGGGATATCGCTCAGCGGTTGAATCAAGTAAGGTACACCTGCTTCCATGATATCCCCATTTTCGAAGGTTACCTGAGTGAAGTAGATATTGAGTGTCTGCTCTGTTTCGACATCATCGTTACCCTCTGCCTCAATGACTTCAGCCGCGTTGAGTTTAAGCACAGTAGCACCGTCGTATGGAGTGCCATCTAGAGTTGATAGACTAAATGGCAGACAGATGGTATTATACATACCTGCTTGCAAAGGACGATATACAGAAACAGCGTGAGCATTGTTGGTGTTTGTCTTGAGGAGTTTTGTTACATCATAATTATCCTTTTCCTCACGAAGTTCTTTGTCTAACCAAACAGCAAGAAGATTGCCATCTTTGTAAACATTGTGCACAATCTTTTCTGTTGCAATTTCATTTTCCCATTTCGAAGGATCTTTCGAACCGTAACACCAACCTAGGAGTTTATCATCATAGTAATTCCACTGGAACCAATTCTTTGGGGCCCAACTCGATTGTACAATCCATCCATCAGGAGCATCCCTTCTATTCTTCCAAGTTATCTCCATTGGAGTGTCATATGTAGTTTCTAATGGCAAACCCAATTCCTTCTCCTGCCAATACTTGCGCCAATTGTCGGGGTGACCTGCAGAAGAAAAATCTTTTCCCTTATAAGTACTTTGTCCTGCAATATATTCTCCTTCACTAAAATCATCGTTAAATGCTTGATTATAACAATTAACTGTTCTATTAAAAAAGGCCTGTAAGTAAAAACCCCAAATATTAATATTTTTAGTTTCTTGGATATCATTATTTGTTGTCTGTGCTTTCACTACATGCTCTATATATTGTCCCAACCAATAAAATGCTGTCTTTTCAGTTTCATTGTCTAAAAAATCCTCTACATTTGCTCGAATTTGTGTGGCAGTTTCACTCTTATCTATCGCATCTTGGCTTCTTCCTGCTGTCTGAACAAAACCAAGCACTTTATATAAACTTCTTCCCCCTTTAGAGGCTTCTCCTAAATCAATATGATCTAAATATAATTCGTTATATGCCACTTGGAAATATCTCCACAATCTTGCATTTCGCTCATCATCCATCTTATCATTTGCATTTGCATATGTTTTATAATAATCCGTAATATCCTGATATTCCTTGAACAAATTAAAATACTCCACCTTATACTTCTTCTCCTGGAATTTAGCGGTAATAGTAACATCACCCGTAATTGTGAAAGTAAAAGGATTTTCTTTATGCTCTTGGCTTGCTGTCCATTTTACAAACTCATAACGATTTGGGTCGGAAGGTGTGGCTGTTAGGGTCACTTGATCTTGCTCTATGTATTGTCCAGCACCGGTAACTGTTGCCATGGCATCACCCTCTATGTTAATCGTTACTTTGCAAATACGATTATATTCAGGCGCTTTAAGATTCATTGCTTGCTTTGCAGGAGTCGTTTTATGTCCGACATAAGGCAATGCGTAGGCTTGAATCTTCTCGCCACTATTACCAACTACAAAGAGATTCTCGGCATAGTCAATGGCAAAAGCATTATGATTTCTACCTAGACCTGTAGTAGCAACCGTATATTTAGTAGTTCGAGTAGTTTTGTTATTGGCATAATCATAATTTACACTCCAAATACGGAAACGACCTTCTGTAGAAGAGTTACGACTAATACCTTTAATCAACCATTTCTCACTAGGGTACTTACTAGGGGAGTGCACCTTGATTCCTGCACCACCATACAATGCAGCATCGTATGAAGAAGTTGCTTGTTTTCCGTTTTTGTTAACATGCACTAAGTTAAGTTGATTACTCTCGCCTGTACCACGACTCGCACCAAACCAGTAACCTCCTTCGCCGTCATAAACAACATTTGCTTTATCAAAAACCAAACCATAACGTTGATTCTTAAAACTATTTACTATCGTAGGAGTACCAGTGAATGTTTTAGCATTACCAAGAGGATATTCTGCCAACACAAAACCTGCAAACGTATGATCCTTTACCGCAGATTGGGTAGCTGAATATAGCAGCAAGGTGAGGTTCTCTCCACTACCTTTGACGTCCATACTACAGTTGAAACCTGCATAGAAGTTTCCGCCGTTCATCATTTGCCAGTTGGCATCCCAAGTACCTTTGATCACAGGTGTCCAAGTCTTGAGATCTTGCGACAACTCCCAAACAATCACACCATCCGCACGTTTGTCGCCAGAAGAAACAAAGATACGGCTATCTTCCGATATACAGACTTGCCATGGCTGGTGTCCACCATCAAACGATCCGTAGCCCGAAGAAAAAGACTTCAGCACCTGCGTAAAAGTATTACCACCCTTTTCTGGAGTAGAGTTTTCGGTTATCTTTCTGAAGTCTGGACTCAAGGCATAAACACCAGCTTGGATCTTACCTGCAGTATTGGCTGCATATGGCGATTTGGTGTAATAGTTCTTGGTAGTAACAGAAGCACCATCCAAGGTTTCGGTAAACAGTATTCGTCCAAAATTCTCGGACATAGGATTATTATCTACCGCTACGCCTTGTGGGCAATAGATATTATAATTTTGACTAACCTTCGTCGGAACACTAGGCGAAGTACCTGTCACCTTAACACGCCATTGCAAATCAGTCCCCATTGGTACTTTGTTTACCAATTCCGCCATATTGATATTAACCACATTAGGGGTGACGGTTGGAGTTTTGGTGCGATCATATTTGGTTTCCGTGGTAGGACCACTAAAAGAAGCTGCCACATTGCCCTGCTCATTCAAAATCTCAATAGTAACCGATTTAGCAGGAGCATTCAGGCAATAACTTACCTGCAAAGTACGATTATCATTGGTTTGTTGCCAACTCAAGTTATACGCATATGGATTGAGTCCTTCTATAGCAAAGACGCTAGAGAAAGAAAAAGAGACTAATAAAATGAGAAGTAAATATTTCTTCATGGTATGTAGGGTGTCGCAGGGCGACGTTAAAAAGGTTTCAGGTGGCAAAGCCACGTTTCAAAGTTTCAATGTTTTAATGTTTTAGGCAACAATTAGTGCCTCGTGTTATTCATCAGCCTGCAAAGGTACAAAAAAGAAATGAATCATGCAAGCAATATGAGCAAAAAATTTTGAGAACAATAGATTTTATCTATTAAACAGAGACAAAAGCGTATAATCCTTAAATAGAACAATTCTTAAATTCGTGATAGTAGTAGTTAATTTTAACGACAAAAAAAATACGCATATCTACTCGGTATCTACCCGACATCTACCCGAAAAAAGTTTAAGGCACAAAACGGAATGTTTAGAGAGAAGAATCTTAAAAAATGACACATTTATCAAGTAAACTTATTTAGGAAGCGTGTCAACCTTTTTCAGGAAAGTGTCAACTTTCTTAGGAAAATAGCTTAAAAACTGTCAACCTATTTTAGGACGGAGCGTCTTTCCATCGGATTGGAAAGAGCGGCATCCGCCTAGAAAGGCTTACCTTTTTGATAAAAGGCTTATGTTTGTGAGGTAGACACAAAATAGTACGAAAATTAAGGATTCAATTTCCACATTCGAATGTGTTTTTTTTACAACTACCCCAAAAACATAGCAAATATTAAGAATCATAGGATTGACCACACGACTCCCTCCTAGTCCACTGCTACACAGCGTAGAGCATAGGGCAATCTGAACTAATCCGTGAAATAGCTATATGCGATGAGTTATGACATACAGCAGAGGTTAGGCAGATGTTGAGCAGATGTTGAGAGGATATTTTCTATCTCCTTGATGATCTCCACCGCTATTGCACGAGGAATGCGAATACTCTCCGCGGCCGCCAGCATATCCTCCTTTGACGGACTACCATTACCCATGACCGATGTTGCATGTTCGCCATTATAACCCTGCGCACAACGCGTCAAGTCATAAGCTGGAGCCAAACACCAACCCTCCTCCAAATGAACAAACGAGAAGTTCTTAGCATGATCATCCTTATTCTCAATCAGCACATTAAATACCATACGACGAAACATCTGCTCTACAGCCGACGGACTTTGCGTCAGGAAACCCGTCAAAGCAAGCAGCACCTTATAATCCGTTTTTGGAGGATTGATATTCTCGTTAAGCAAAGCAGCGGCTGTCGCTACATGCAAAGGTTGTCCATCGCCCGATATATCAAACCGCTTGGAAGCAAAATATGTGTTTTCCAACAACTTACACTCAGCTATCTCTATCCCACAAGCCTTAGCCAACTGATTATAGCGAAACTCTTCTCGCCCCATATCAATAGGATCATAGGTGTGTCTAAACTTCACCAACCACTGCCCTTCGTCATCACGATACAAACATTTGGGACGACAACCACCACTATTTCCGCTACTCATATAGAGCGTATCCGCTCCTTCGGTTGTCTTTTCCGCTAACACCTCTAGAGCCATCTGCTGCATGGTGTGCAGTTCTGGCAGCACATACGCCTCCATTTCTAACACTTGAGGCTCATAGCGCAGAGCTCCCATTCCAGACGAACCAACGATAGCCAGACGCTGAAGTGGAGTAAGCGACAACTCGTCTATACCACGTTTTTGCAACAGGCGATTTAGCAAAAAACGTCCGTATCCATCGGGTAAACTATCCTCAAAAATGCCAAAGTTACCATAGAACGGAGTGGGTTCTGCCACAAAGATACCCGTCTGCAAAGGTAACTCCAGAGGAGATATCGAAAACCCCTTTACCAGCCACTCTTTGTCATACTCAAATGTACAGCGCGTATTGTCAGGCGTACGCCCTAACACGCCTACCAATTGATCTCGATAATATACTTGTAACTTATTTATCAAACGTATTGCGTCCATGTTTGCGTTGCTTGTTTTTTTGGATGGTTTCTAACTCTTCCATCGTGCGGTAAATAGGCTCATGCATAACGGATTTAATATGTTGCTTATAGCCTAAAGCCTTACATAACGCCACGTATTGCTTGAGCGACAAAGCGGCTTGTTGTTCGAACTTAGCAATAGTAGGCACAGGCACTCCACTCATCATCGAGAGCGCCTCACGCGACAGGCCACGCTCCAGGCGACGGGCTCTGAGTTGAGAGGCCAAAACGCGCATAATATCGTCTACTGACTCAAGATCAAAAGTGTACAGCAAATTACTGCTATCGTATCTATTTTCTGCCATTTTATATATTTTCAAATACTATTATATCTATTTTGCCGCAAAATTAGTGTTTTTATTTGACATACGCAAATATTTAAAACAAAAACTCTGTAAAAAATGCATACACTACCAAAATTGTACAAAATTATAGAAAATTAAACAAAAATATGCTACGCTTTAAAAATATACAAAATCAAGGAAAATATTTTAAAGACAATGAGTGTCAACTATAATCGTCGTACGGCTATGCCGATCGTTCGAGCCATGCGAGATAAGAATTATTGTCCATTCAACGGAAATATTGTTTGAGGTTAAAGAGCGACACGTCGCAGAGAAACCTCAGACAATATAGTGATTTTATATTAAAAATACAACATTATTTTAACATATTTTAATATACACATCACCTCCATCCGTGTACAGCTGTACCACCTAAAAAAAGCAAAGAGTGTCACAAGATGGAACAGTAGAAAAACAACCGCTCTAACTAACAAAATCAATAACATACTGATTTTCTAGATATTACACCAGAATCACACACGTAACACAGGTAGAACAGATGTAACAGATGAACGGCTATTTTATAAACTTCACCCGTGTACGTACGTGAATTTTAATAAATAGCTGTACACCTGTGTCACTGCACTACCCGGCTTGTTAATTTTTATTAAAACAAAAATGCTATTTTCGAACAGCCATCTATTAACCCTACCGAAGGGATACCGAAAGGATACCGAAGGGATAAATTGCAAGTATTTTAACGCAGGTTAACACCTCACGCATCACTCCGTCATCTCCTAACAAAATCATCCTAATTGTGCGCTTATTGTCCGTGAATAGTGCGTAGATTGTGCGTGTATTGTCCGTGTATTGTCCGTAGATAACAGGAGGAAAGCTAGATAAAGTATCAGCGAGGTTCCTATCAAGTTCTTATGAGATTCCGATGGAGATAGACGGCATGTGAGAGGTCGTAAAATATCATTTCTATACAAAAAATCAGACAAAATATCATTGGATTATTGGAAAGACAATTTTTATTACGACAATTAGCGACAATTATATTCGACAATGATTGACAATTACTTTTTTTAGAAACAAAAATACGGGCTGAAGCCCTACAAAAATATATGAGAATCAATGGTGTATTTTGATTTGCTCATAAGGGTAACTCGTTGCCAGGTGAGCAACACAAAATTGGATTTTTTAACGACAAAGGGACACAAAACAACGACAATTAGCGACAATTATATTCGACAATGAAGACAATGGTTTTAAAAAAACTATAGCAAATCAAATAAAAATGTATATTTTTCTTCAAACGTTTGCTAGATTCAAAAAAAAACCGTATCTTTGCAAACTATTTCGCATGTATGCACATACAAGTATGCGTATACGCGCTTTGAAAAACTGATTAACACATTAATAATCATCAAAATACCAATCGTGATGAAACAACACAATTTTACCCGTTCATTATTCGTAGTTATCGCAGCTTTGTTTGTGTGTGTTCCTATGTTTGCAAGGGAACTCAATCCTTTTGCATTTAAGTTGTCTGAGAAATTGGAAGGTGACGTGTTTACCGTGACCTACTACCTGAATGCTCCAGCAGACAATGTAAAAGTGGTGATTGAGGTAGGTTCACAGACTGTGACCTATGATTGCAGCGATGCCAAGAACACCCAGGGTAATAAATTGGTTAAAGGTATTTATCATGTGCCTATCAGTTTGCGTAATGCATTGAACAACCAAGCAACTGACTATTTCCGCAACAAAACCAATCTTCATTGGCGAGTAGAGGTGATAGGTGGTAACACGGCTGCCATGCCAACGGGTGGTGCAAGTTTTCATAGTGTATTGGTAGATACGGAGTACGCTTTCTTTGCTCCTGCGGGTATAGATATTGATACCGATCCAATGAGTGAGAACTTCGGTATGATCTATTGTACCGAGGCTAAGATTCCTGAAACTCCTAATTCGAAATATTATAGTAGTTATTACAAAGATGGCGTTTTGACCGCTTCTGCAGGTTTGTATGTATTTGATGCAGCTTTCCAAAATATGCCTCCGTTTGATAAAGACGAGAGCAATCCAACGGATATTAGATATGACTTTGTTAGTCCAAATACCAACCGCACTTTTGCGCGTAACTACAACCTCGGTTTGTCACAAACATATAATTCCGGCGAACAAGCCAAATGGGATACTTATGCGCCTTTGGCTCCTCGTCGTGTGCGTTTGTCAGACGATGGACGTTTGTTTGTTTCGCTCAACTCGGGTACTAATTCCATCGTAAAGGAGTTGAATACAGCCCGTTTGAGATATGACTATCGCAAGGCGGATGGCAATCTTAATAACTCCGGTTGGTTCTGGAATGTCTTTAGTGGTGCGACATGGAACACATCTCAATATCGTTGGCAAGACGCTAGTGGTAACGTGATTATTGCGCCTAACGTTGGTTTGGACGTACGCGGTTCGGGTGCGAACCTGAAACTATTTGCCGTTTCTGGCGACAAGGGTTTGGCGGGTAACGCTGATCGTGAGTCTTGCCACTTTGCTGAGTTTAATTTGGGTACAGCTAAAACTTGGAGTCAAAAACCATCTAATACCAATTATTTTAACTTTACCAAGAAAGATCCTTCAACAGGCAATCAGAGAACTTGGACCAACTGTATAGGTTTTTCTCAGTGGGAGCGTACTGCTAGTACAGCTACAAAGGTGGGAGATAAAAACGGTGATGGTATTTACGATGGTACACCTATCAATGCGGTAGTATTCTATGATTATGTGAATTTTGAATACGATCAGTATGGTGGTGTGTGGATGTGCCAATTCCGTGAGAATCAAACTGAGGCAACCTCATTGGCGCATATCAATGCAAGCGGTACAGTGGACTTTATGGAGCACGTGACAGATCGTAAGCGTGGTGGTGTGAGATACAACAAGGATTTCTCCAAACTGATTGTGGTAGGTGGGCAACGTGGTTATAAGACGATAGCAACCAACCACACTATCAAACACCAAGATCACCACGATGCTACATTTAATGCAGATAAGAGTATGATCACCCTGCCAAAAGTAGAAGATTTGTGGGCAACACTTTACACCGTAAAACACACTAGTGCAAACAGCAAACCAGTCTTTACTGATTCAGTATATATCTATTTGGATATCCAGCCAGCGGACTTTGCTTGGGACTATGCGGGTAACTTGTATGCGGTTTCTACCAACAAGGAGCGTGTGTGTGCTTATGCTTTGCCTAATGGAGGTAAACCTGTGACAACACCATGTCGTGACACATCGTATATTGAGAACACCAATGTGGGTATGTTGACCGTGAAGTTCCATCCTAATACCATTGCGGTAGGTACAGCTTGCGACAATGATTATCAGAATATGGATAAGTACAACGAGTCGCTTGATGGGTTCAACTTCTACTATAGAAATTCGGCTAAGTTCCAACTATTGGGTCAACCTGCAGATGGTTATCGTTTCTACTGCTGGGTAAACGAAGATGGTACAGATGGCGAAGTAGGTGTGACCGTTTCTAGCCAATCAGAGATGAAGGCAGCTGGTGTAGAGCGTACTGCTAAGTTTGGTATTGATGTCAACGAGATGAAGGATGTGGCAACTTTGCCTACCGATGTTACTTTCCCTGGTGCATTTGTTCGTCGTGAGTTGGACAATGAGTCATATAGCACTATCTGTTTGCCATTTGACTTGACAAGTCTAGCAGGTACTCCATATCAAGGTGCAAGTGTATTGAGATTTGTGGGAGTGGACAAACATATAGAGGATGGCGTAGTGAAAGCTGATTTGAAGTTTGAAGAAGTTGCTTTTAATGGAAGTGACTATATGAAGGCAGGTGTGCCTTACTTGATTAAGGTAACAGAGAACATTCTACCAGGAACACTGAACTACGAGGCACTCTTTAAGAATGTAACTTGTCCTAGTTTGATTGGAACCAACGAGCATGGAGGTTTCGAGGTGTCTGGTGCAGAATATGATGGTTTTGCCTTCCACGGAGTAATGAATCCTGCACACTTTGAGCCTAGCAAAACTAATCTTTTCTTGGTAGCTGATAACCGTTTAGCTACCTTGTACGAGGCAGCTGATATCAATGGTTTGCGCGGATACTTTACTATCCCTGACAATTTCAATCCTAATATGATTCAAATCAAGGTGATGGATAAGGCTGTTACCAGTGTAGAGGATGTGGATGCTTCTAAAGAGGCTAGCAAATACTTGCAAGATGGTCAAGTGTTGATTAGCAAAGACAATAAAGTATATAACGTCACTGGCGCACGCGTGAAGTAAGTTAGGATGTAACGCTAGACAACAATTGTTTTTAACAACATAAACAACGAAATTAACAACATTGCGCTCGCATAATTTTTATAATTTTGGGATATAAAAAATAACACGAAGTTAAATTACAAAACCATAAATACGATGAAATACCAGTTCTTTACCCGTTCACTATTCGTAGCATTCTGCGCTTTCTTCGTTTGTACATCTGCTTTGGCAGAAACTTATCTGAATCCGTTTGCGTATCGTTTGGATGACATGACAGCGAAATCTGGAGCAAACTTAAGTAACGACTATTTTGAAGTGAAATATTCGCTTAGTGGCCCTGCTACTAGTGTTGTAGTTCGTCTGTGGGATGCAACTGCAAGTACATGGACTAGAGATGGTGGTAATACAGGAACATGTTTAGCAGAGTTTCCTTTAACTGGGAACTATTTACAAAAGGGTGCTCATACATATAGAATAGATTTTACCGATGTAATTGGACAAGGAACATCGCTCCATGGCAAAAAAGTTAGATGGACGGTTGATGTTGTAGGTGGTAATACTAAAACAGAATATTCTAGTAAAAATGTCACAGTTACTAATATAACACAAGTAAAAGCTGGTTCAACTAGTAGGGGAGCAGGATCTGATGATGCGTTAAAGACGTCGTTGGCAACAGAAATGGCAAAAGATCAGTTAACGAAACAGACTGAAACAAAAACATATAAATTCATTAACGCAGATTTAGTTACGAATTATATCGGTTTTAGATATCCTGGTGGTGTAGATATTTGCAATGACCCTTATAACTATAATTTTGGTGCAGTATTCTGTGTTGAGTCGTATAGAAAATCTGATGTAAGTAGTGACACTTATGGAGGTCCTTCTCAAGGATTGTCTCCCGGAATGTATGTTTTTGGCGCAGGTATGGAACTTTTACAATCACACTATGGAGAGAACTCTTATAACTTATATTCTGGTCCAGGTTGGGATCATGCAAATGGAATGTTTGGATCATATAAAGCAGTCGCACCAGGTAGAGTTCGCATAACAGACGATAATCGTATTTTTATTTCAGCACTATCCAATGCTGTTAATAGTGAGAATCGAATTCTTTATGAAGTAACTGCGCCACTAACAAAAACGGCAACATCAAGTAATAATTTTTATGAATGTCCAACATCTGGTGGTAGTTGGAGAGCAGTGTTTACTGGTGGTAAGTGGGCAACTGATGGATCAAGTACATCTCAATATCAAACGACAGGAAGTGCGTATATCGCATCTCCTAGTATGGCTCTAGATGTAAGAGGGAGTGACGCTTCTTTGCAATTACTAACATTAAGCGCTGAGTTGGGTGCTATCAATCAATCAACAAGAGAATATTATCACATAGACAAATATGACTTAAAAACTGATAATACTTGGTCAAACAAAGCAGCCACATCGTCAACACTACCTAATGATGGAAAAGTAACGGTGAGAGTTCATCATGATGCTATTTCTTCGTTAGTAGGACGTGATGCTACAGGTATTGAATATGACCCACAAGGGGGATATTGGATTTCACAATATCGTGCTAATCCTGCAGGAGCGCTTGCAATAACATTACTTCACGTAACTAAAAACGGTGTGATAGATTATGAAGAACATGTAATGAATAGAAATAAAGGGGCTGTACGTCACAATCATAATAATACCAAGTTGATTGTATCTGGTGGAATCTTAACAGATACTATTATGCACAAATTAAATGTAACTGGAACTAACCTTGACGATAAATATTATGCTAAAGCAACTGTAGGAACAACATACACCTTTAGTACTTTACAAAATAGTGCAAAGAATTCAACTTCTAATCAAGATCCTTACAATGGTTCGAGGTTCTTTGCTAATCAGGTAGCTAATAGAAAGCAGTTTACAATGTACTCTGTGTCATATGACAATAATGGCAAAGCGACCCTTTCTGATCCTATGTATATAGATATAGGTGCCCTCGGCGAAACGGGTGTACGTGATTTTGCATTTGACTTTGCAAATAATTTGTATGTAGCATCGTATGATAAACATAGACTCTGTGCATTTGCATTGCCTAATGGAGGAAAAACTGTATCAACCCCATGTAAAACAGACTATAACTTCACTCTTTCCCCTGTTTACGCATTTAACGTCGCTGTCAATCCTACAGTAGCAGGTGCGGATACATATGCTTCTGTTGTACACGAGCGCATTGGTAAGGCTCCTTATCCTAATTATCTACACAATGCTTTGATGAACTTGAGAGCAGATGTGTTGGAAGGTTGCAAATTCTATCAGTGGACAGGGCAAACAGGAACATATACCACCAATGCAAACAGATTGGTCATTCAAAATCTAACTAGTGCGCAAAATATTACTGCTCAAATCGGTATTTGTGTTTATGAAGAAGTGGCTCCGTTGGCGGTTCAAGCAGAGACTACTTTCCCTGCGGCATTTGTACAACGTGAGTTGGATGATGTGTCTTACAGCACTATCTGTTTGCCATTTGACTTGACCACCCTAGAAGGCACTCCTTACGAGGATGCGACTGTATTGCAGATTAAGACAGGAACCCCTTCTTCTGTAGATGGCAATCAAATTTTCTTAAACTTTGAAGAAGTGACATCTATTGAAGCTGGTATGCCATATTTGATCCAACTTCCTAAAGGTAAAAAACTACAAGCAGAGGAAATCTTTACAGAAGTAACTTGCCCAGTATTAAATAATAAAAATGCTTGCGGAGGTTTGGATGTGGATTGTGACAATGGCGTTACATTCCATGCGTTGTTAAATCCAACTACATTTACAGCAGAAGATCTTAAAAATATGCTCTTCCTTACTGCGGATAACCGTCTTGTGACATTGTATGGTCAAAATAGTGTTAGCATCAACGGTCTTCGTGGATACTTCACTGTAAGTGGAGGTATGTCTAAGAACGCTGAGTTTGTACTCAACTTGCCTGACAAAGTAGTGACTTCTACTCCATTCGTAGGCATAGAAGAAACACAACAACCAACTAAGTATATGCAAAACGGACAACTATATATCCAACAAGGCGAACAAGTGTACAACATGAATGGTGCTTTAGTGAAGTAGGGAAGCTCCTAATGGAGGTTAAAGAGTTTCACGCGCAAAGCGCTATTTCACGCAGATACGCTGCTGTTTCAAACCTTAGAACTTAAAACATTGAAACTTTGAAACTGCCCAAGGCAAGGTTCGGTAAAGGTTCGGTAAAAACCCGTAATAAACCCGTAGAAGACTAACAATACATAAGGTACGCACACGCATGCGCACGAGTGTGAGTTAAGAAGTTTCACGCGACAAAGTCGCTATTTCACGCAGCTACGCTGCTGTTTCAAATTTGAAACAATTTTTGTAAACAACAACATAAACAACTGTGACCAACAACTTTCGCGGCAATCAACAACCTGCCGCGACAGGGGGAAATAAAAAAAAGAGGAACTTATAAGTAATTTTATATTGCATCTTAATAATACCTTCACAAGTAGGGAATTAAGTTGCGAGAGCACACGTTCTATTTTGGAATACATGGGTAATGATGGAAAACGAATTAGCATTATATAATCCTTCTAATGAAAGTGTAGTAGTTTATCGTACAGAAGACAATACACTGCAATTAGATGTTCAAGTAAAAGGGGATACAGTATGGTTGACTCAGCAACAGATAGCGGAGTTATTTGGTGTAAAGCAACCAGCTATATCTAAGCATCTTTCTAATATATTTAAGGAAGGAGAACTTGAAAAGGATTCAGTTCATTCCATTATGGAATATACTGCCGCTGATGGTAAAAACTATAGTACGCAATTTTACAATTTGGACGCTATACTTTCTGTCGGATATCGTGTTAATAGTAAAAATGCTACTTCATTTCGTCGTTGGGCAAACTCTGTTTTAAAAGACTACATGCTTCGTGGATATGCTATTAACCATCGTATCATGGCGATAGAAGACCGTATTGATCGTAGATTACAAGAGCATACAAGCCAAATTCATGAATTGCAACAGAAAGTAGACTTCTTTGTTAGCACCAACCAAATGCCTGTAGAACAAGTGTTTTTCGGCACAAACGATTATAGATCATGTAAAAAACAACTAAGTTTTAATAAAAAAGACAAATATATAGCAAGCGCACATGCGCACGAGTGCGAGTTGAGAAGTTTCACGCGACAAAGTCGCTATTTCATGCAGCTACGCTGCTGTTTCAAATTTGAAACAATTTTTGTAAACAAACAAATATATTAACCAATAAATTCTAAATTTATGAAAAAAATTAACTTTCTTTTGATGCTTCTAATGTTGGCATTTGCCTCTGAAGCATTGGCATGGAAACCAATCTTGATTGGTCACCGTGGAAGCCGTACTGGCGTGGAAAACACAGAGCAAGCTTTCATCAATGGTGTTACCAAACATGGTTGCCAAGCTCTTGAGTGTGACGTGAAAGTGACTAGCGACAAGAAATATGTCTGCTGGCACGACGATGTCATCACTACTTCTTTTGGATTAAGTAGCAACTGTACAATCTACACCAACACGTTGGCTACTATTCAATCAAAGACCCTTACTCAAACTCGTAAGAGTGTGAAGTACACCGGTAAGATTTGTACCGTAGAACGTTACTTGGAGATTTGTAAGCAATACAATGTGACTCCTGTCGTTGAGCTCAAGTGGGCATCTGGTATCAACA
>JAFZEQ010000004.1 GCA_017560605.1 Paludibacteraceae bacterium | reverse complement strand
ATCTTTGGTTTCAGGCGCATTGGCAGTCAGCACATAGCGCAAGACATCTTGTTTGCCAGGGAAATCCACGAGGTACTCGTTGAGCCATACTGCCCAGTTGCGAGAGGTTGAGATCTTGTCGCCCTCGAGGTTGAGGAACTCGTTAGAAGGTACATTATCAGGGAGGATATAGCTGCCTTCAGCCTTGAGCATAGTTGGGAAAACGATGCAGTGGAAGACGATATTATCCTTACCGATAAAGTGGAGTAGGCGGGTAGATGGGTCTTTCCACCATGTCTCCCAAGGACCGAGTTCTGGTTTAGCGTCGCAGAGCTCTTTGGTGTTGGAGATATAGCCGATAGGTGCATCGAACCATACATAGAGCACTTTGCCTTCAGCACCCTCAACAGGCACTGGTATACCCCAATCGAGGTCGCGAGTCACGGCGCGTGGACGTAGACCGCTGTCGAGCCATGACTTACATTGACCATAGACATTAGGACGCCACTCTTTGTGCTCTTGGAGGATCCACTCTTCGAGCCATTGTTGATATTGGTCAAGTGGGAGGTACCAGTGCTTGGTCTCCTTCTTGGTGAGTGCGTTGCCGTTGATGGCGTTGTATGGGTTGATAAGCTCGTCTGGAGAGAGGGTAGCGCCACACTTCTCACATTGGTCGCCGTAGGCACCAGCTGCGTGGCAACGAGGGCACTCGCCGCGGATGTTACGGTCGGTGAGAAACTCCTGAGTCTCAGGATCATAGAACTGCTCAGAGGTTTGCTCTACGAACTTATTGTTGTCGTACAAATGGCGGAAGAAATCCGATGCAAGCTTGTGGTGAGTCTTGCTGGTAGTACGTGAATAGACATCAAAGGAGATACCGAAGCCCTCGAATGAGTCCTTGATGATTTGGTGGTAGCGGTCTACTACTTGTTGAGTAGTGATACCTTCTTTGCGTGCACGAATGGTCACTGGCACGCCATGCTCATCGCTACCTCCTACGTAGAGTACTGGTTCACCTTTGAGGCGAAGGTAGCGAACATAGATATCAGCAGGCACATACACACCTGCCAAGTGTCCGATATGTACAGGACCGTTGGCATATGGTAGGGCTGCTGTTACAAGAGTACGTTGAAATGATTTCATATATATTAATGTTTATTATTATCGGTGTTTGTAGTAAGTCCCAATAGAGGGCGAATATACTTGGTTTCTAGCTCCTCTAATGTGACATGGTTTATATTTTCAGAATGTGCTACGGAGATATTTCCTGTCTCTTCTGAAATGACAATGATGAGGGCATCCGATTTTTCGGATAATCCAAGTGCAGCTCTATGTCGAAGACCATAGGATTTAGGCAGATCGGTTCGTTTAGAAACAGGTAGGATACAACCAGCAGAAGTGATTCTTCCATTGCTGATTATTAAAGCACCATCATGGAGCGGAGTATTTTTGAAAAATATATTTTCGATAAGACGTGTAGAAAGAATAGCATCTATAATTTCTCCAGTTTCTTCGTATGCGGTTAGCTCTTGCTGCTGTTGGATGATGATAAGTGCTCCAGTCTTGGATGCAGACATGTTTTTACAAGCTGTTATGATTGCATTTGCCTGATTATCAGTATTTTTCATTTGATTAACTCGTGACCATTTACCTTTGAATCGTTCAACATTAACACGTGATCCTACTTTGTAAAAAAATGCACGAATCTCTTCTTGAAATATAACGATAAGGGCGAGTGCTCCAACACTAACAAAACGCTCGAATAGAGCTCCTGTTAATTCTAGGTTAAATACATAACTAACTAGTAACCAGGCAAAAATAAATGCCATAATACCCCAAAAAAGATTGCTAGCTCCTGATCGTCTCAATACACGATACATAGCAAAAAGCAATGCAGCAACCAATAGAATATCAATAATGTCCTTAATACCGAGTATCATAGTTAGTAGTGAGTTATGAGTTATGAGTTAGTTGATGGATATAAATAGCTTGTTTAGCAGCTGCTACATCGTGTACACGCAAGATATTTGCGCCACGTTCCAGAGCTAATGTTTGCGCCGCAATGGTCGCAGGTAACACTTGTTCGGGTGTTGTATCGAGCGGTTTGTACAACATTGATTTTCGTGAAATGCCTACAAGAATAGGTGCCTGCAAGCATTGTAACACATTGAGTTGTTGTAGTATATAGTAATTTTGTGTTTCTGTTTTACCAAATCCAAATCCTGGGTCAACAATGACATCGGCAACACCTATTCTATGTAATGTATCTAGTTGTCGTTGTAGTTTATCTATCAACTGCGATAGCACATGTGCATCTTCGGGAATGGTGCTAGCGTGAGTTAATATATATGGTGCATGATGTTTAGCAACTATTTCCCATATTTTAGGGCCTGCTTCACCACCATATACATCATTAATAATATCTGCCCCATTGGCCAATGCTCTTTCAGCTATGTCAGCTCGAAATGTATCGACTGAAATGGTAATATCCTTCCAATGATGTCGAATGATTTGTAGTGCGGGTTCGAGTCGAGCCCATTCCTCTTTTGCCTCTACTGGTGAAGAGTTTGGACGAGTAGAACAAGCTCCGATATCCAGTATGTTAGCACCTTCTGCAATAGCTTTGTCAGCGCACGAAAGTATTTCTTTTTCTGATAGAGTTCTGCATGATGTGTAGAAGCTATCAGGCGTAATATTAACAATAGCCATCACCTTGGGAGATGACAAATCTAGTAGCTGATTATGTGTGCGAACAAAGTTATGCATTTTCCGTGCAAAGTTACAAAAAATCTGCTGATTACACGAATTTTTTGGTAAAAAACCCAAAAAAACAAAGCATTTTTTTAGAAAAAGTAGTATTTATTTGTTTTTTTTTGTGAAAAATTAGCAAGAATCAGTTTTTTTTTGTAATTTTGCAGGCTGAAAAATTCATACTAGACACAAAATCACAAAATTATGAATATTAAAATTGTATCAAAGACTTTGATTTTGACTTCAGTGCTCTTTTTGGGTGCTTGTAGCATTTTTACAAAGAAGGACCTTAATACCAAGACTTCATTTTGGACAGGTTGGGATAATTTTGATCCTAAAACTACTAATTTTGAAGCGTATGAAGGTAATGTGGCCCAAACCCCTAAAGGTATGCTACCTATCCCAGGTGGTACATTTACCATTGGGCAGATGGATGAGTTTATTACTGCTCCTCGTAACAGTGAGCGCAGATCTATCACGGTAAGCTCTTTCTATATGGATAAATATGAGGTTACTAACATAGCATGGCGTGAGTATTTGCAATGGAATCAACATGTCTTTGGAGCAACCAAGCCTGAATTGATTAAGGCTTTGTTACCAGATACTACTGTATGGCGCGATGAAATGGCTTATAACGAGCCATTTGAGCAAAACTACTTCCGTCACCCTGCGTATAGCAATTATCCTGTAGTAGGTGTTTCATGGGAGCAAGCAATGGCATATTGCCAATGGCGTACTGACCGTGTTAATGAGCACTTCTTGGTATCTAATAAGTATATTGATTTGGCTCCTTATGGCATGTTGCGTCCAATGAATCGTACTGAGATTGACTCGCTATTGACAGGTGCTGGTTATACTAACACCGATGAGTATGTTACCGCAATCAAATTGCCTTACAATAAAGCGGTTCAATACGGATACACTGGTGCACAAGAAGCTGTGGTGGAAATGTATCACTTGTCATATGAGTGGATTAGAGATAATTTCGTATTTAATACAGAAAAGTATCTAAAGAGTAATGAATATAATCCTGTTTTGGGAAAAGCTGCTCGTACAGATGCGCATAATGTTCCTCGTAAGTTAAAAAGTGAAGATGGTCTTTTGTTAATTGGATACCGCTTGCCTACAGAGGCTGAGTGGGAGTATGCTGCGTTTGCACCTGTTGCTGGTAGCGATGGTCTTCCTATTGAAGGAAAAGTTTACCCATGGTCTGGCCATTATCCACGTGACTTATCCCAAAGAAACAAGGGTAAGTTGATGGCTAATTTCGTTCGCGGCAAAGGTGATATGATGGGTGTTGCTGGTGATCATAATGATGGTTATGTATTAACAGCTCCAGTTGATGCTTATCAGCCAAATGACTTTGGTTTGTATAACATGGCAGGTAATGTTAACGAGTGGGTTTTGGATGTATATCGTGAGACAACTTTTGAGGACATGACCGAGTATAACTCATTCCGTGGAAATATCTATAAGAAATTGGTAACTGATGATAATGGTAAATTTGTCTTGACAGATTATGGAACTCTAGCAGTAGAGTTTGGTCCTAAAGATGACAAGCGTAACTATCGCGATGGTGATGCTTCTTCTCTTCTGTTGACCAACTATCCATTGAATCCAAGCACTTTCACAGACGAGGATGCTCAAAAAATTGGAGCAGCTAAGAAAGATCCATCTGATATTCTTATTCCTCGTATCAACGATGAGACACGCGTATATAAAGGTGGTTCTTGGAATGATCGTATCTATTGGTTGAATCCTACTACTCGTCGTTTCAAACAACAAAACGAGTCTTCTAGTACTATCGGATTCCGTTGTGCTATGAGTGCATTGGGTAAACAATAAAATTCTTTAAATTTAATCATATGAATATACCATCAAATTTGCGTTATACGCAAGAACACGAGTGGATTCGTGTAGAAGGAGATGTAGCATATGTAGGTATTACTGATTATGCACAATCTGAATTAGGTGAAATAGTATTTGTTGATATTGCTACTGAGGGCGAAACTGTAGCTCAAGGCGATGTATTTGGATCAGTAGAGGCTGTGAAAACAGTTAGCGATTTGAATATGCCTGTTGAAGGTGAGGTACTTGAGGTAAATGAGACAATCAATGATCAACCAGAGTTGGTAAACAACGATCCTTATGGTGATGGTTGGATGATCAAGATCTCTATAGCTAACCCAGCAGAGTTAGATACATTGCTTGACGCAGAAGCATATCAAGCATTGATCGGATAATCGACACGAATATATATTAAATACGAAAAACGGCTACTCATACGAGTGGCCGTTTTTATATTTTATTTCTTGACGTAGATGATAAGTTGTGTGATCGTCTTTGTTGTAAATCTTATTGTCCTTGTCGTGTCTTGCTGAATCCAGAATATACCATTTCAATATCCATAGGTATATCAGGATTGTTAGAAGAGCGAATTCGAGTAGCAGATATAGTTTGAAGTGGTTTAACCGCTTGAACAGCGCCTGTACTTGAATTGGTTTGAACAGCTACAGGCACTAGCACAAAGCTTATTGTTTCCACTTGATTGTTATTGCGTATATGATGAGTTAGAAGTGTTGAAAGATCGTATGTGTATTTGTATGAGACATTGTCTAGACTATCTGCTGAAGCGGTTAAAGCTGCTATGATTGCAACAGAATCAGAAGGCATCTCATTCTTGCTAAAGAATGTGCTCATGTTATCTTTTTGAATCAACATCATATATGATGCAGGCTTATCCCAACTGTCTCTTGGTCTTCCGGTAACAGAGTCAGAATATAGAACATCTACAGTTAAATCTGCTTTGTTAACATACACTCTATAGTCATCGTCGCCTACTTTTGAGTTGATTTTGTTGTGTATTGAATCAATACGAACAGATAGTTCAGTATAAATATTGGCTGGAGATACGATATAATTAGTATCCTTGATTTGTGAGTATTTATTCAGTATTGTTTGTCTATTAGGATAGGTATATCTATTGACTTGTCTAACTTCTTCGTTAGCGTAGAATGCACGTGTATCATTAATAACAGTGTCATTCATCTGAGGGCGTTGCATTGTGAAATGATAGAACACAGTCATTGTTATATCAGAAACATATAGCAAGTTACTTGCACCAAAATCAGTTTTGATATATAGTCCCTTGAATAATTCGTTGAAAGCTTTTTGTGAAGAAAAATCTTTAATCTTGAAGAAACGTTGTGCAAACTCATCAGAAAGTTTGATGCGAATGGTAGGTGTGTATGATTCGGTCTTTGATGAGTATGAGGAGTCAGTATAATTAGCAGGAATGATGATCTTTGACTCTGTGGCAATGTTAGTACTTTTGTTTAAACTGCAGTAGTCAGATATCTGTAATGTACTTTTGTACAATTCGTTATCTTTAAGAGTCTTTTTGTCCATCTCATAAACGGTAATGCCTAACGGACTATTACCATCTCCATGCCAACTGTTGTAGTATAGATATAGACACACAGAGTCTATTTCGGCTGTTTCATTAGGATATTTGAATCCTTCAGGGCATGCTAATTGAGTAAGAATATCAGCTTTTATTGTACCAAAATGTGTATCACATTCACCTAGCAAAAATGAGTCAGGTGTTAAACTGATTGCAATACATGAATCTAAATGTGATGAAACAGCAAATGTATCCGACATTACCTTAATGTCGTCATTCGGTAGCGTAGAAGCGCCTGCACCATTAATTGAATTATTTTCGTTACAACTTACTATAGCTATAGCAAGCAGCAATAATATGCTTATAATATTATTCTTCGTCTTCTTCATTTTTACCTAGTAACTCGTTATAGAATTTTAGGTGTGCTTCTTTATCTTCACCTACATATGGCATAATAGGTTTGCCGCTATTTTGTGCGTAGTTGAGTAGGCGTTGGTTAACATTCTCGGATGATAAAACGATAGCATCGCAGTAGTCTATAGCTAGGCGCATAAGATCTTCATAAGCCACTGGCAGACCAGCAATGCCACGAACATGGCTTTGAAGAATGCTACCTCCTATAATCTTTTCTGCAAATTTACTATTGAAAGGAGTATCAAACTCTTCGCTATCAAGTGAGAGGATAACTTTGCTGTTCTCAAAGAATGGAGTGTCATTGTATAACTTTTTGATAAACAATGGAGTTAATGCAGACATCCATCCAGAGCAATGAACAATATTAGGAGTCCAACGCAGTTTCTTAACAGTCTCAAGCACACCTCTAGCAAAGAATATGCATCGCTCATCATTATCTTTATACTCAACACCATTAGCATCGGCTAGGCCTTTGCGACGGTGGAAATAATCATCGTTATCAATAAAATATATTTGAATACGAGCCGATTGTATGCTAGCTACTTTGATAAGTAGTGGGTGATCTGTCTCGGAAATGATGATGTTGATACCAGACAAACGAATGACTTCGTGCAACTGATTGCGTCGTTCATTGATGTCTCCAAACTTAGGCATGAATGTGCGTGTTTCGAAACGTGCGGATTGGAACCACTCTGGTAACTTCCTATTTAAGGTACGAATAGGAGTCTCCTCATCTAAATAAGGAAAGATTTGTTGTGAGACAAACAATATACGATTAGGCTCTTTCATGTTGTGTATTTTTGTAAAAGGTATTATTTCCCGCTACAAAGGTACTAAAAAAATCTGATATTACATAATTTTTAGGCAAAAAACTTTCATTTTTCCTATAATTATTGTACCTTTGTAGACTTTTTTGTGAAAATAAACCGATCAAACTATTATATATGCAGATAATCAAGACAAAACAAGAATTGGCTAATCATATGGCGGCTTGTATTCGCCAAAATAAGACGATTGGATTTGTACCTACGATGGGTGCATTGCATCAAGGGCATGCTTCTCTAGTTAAGCGCGCTCGAAAGGAAAACGATGTTTGTGTAGTTAGCGTATTTGTTAATCCCACTCAGTTTAACAATAAAGAAGATTTGTTGAAGTATCCTCGTAATATAATTAAAGATGCAGAATTATTAGCTGATTTAGGTGTACATTTTGTGTTTGCTCCTACGCCTGAAGAGATGTATAGTCCGCAAGAAATGGAGCAGGAGTTTGTGTTTGATTTTGCAGGATTAGACCAAGTCATGGAGGGAAAGATGCGTCCTGGTCACTTTAATGGCGTGGTACAGGTTGTTAGTAGGTTGTTTGATTTGGTAAAGCCAAGCAGAGCTTATTTTGGTGAGAAGGATTTTCAGCAATTAGCCATTATTCATCATATGGTTGAGCGATCATCTATGGCTGGACGTTTTGGCGAATTAAAAATAGTGGATTGTCCTATTGTTCGTGAGGCGAGTGGTTTGGCTATGAGTAGTCGTAATGAGCGACTATCTGGTGAGGAGAAGCAAACCGCAGTGACTATCTCCCAAACGCTATTTGCTTCCCTACAGTGGGCTAAAAGTGCTAGCGTCAAGGAGGTGCAACAACGAGTAATTGACACTATTAACGCCGTTGATGGACTTGAAGTGGAGTACTATGAGATAGTGGATAAAAATACACTTCAACCCACAGATAATTGGGATAATGCGGTAGGTTGTGTGACCGTGTATTGCGGTCCTGTGCGCTTGATTGATAACATACGCTATCAATAACATACAGTATATCCTATGTTTTCCTATAAAATCTTAGGTGATTCTTAGGTTATTCATAGGTGATTTATAGGTGATTCAGCAATGGTAAAGCAAGTCATAATAGACAAAGGTATCCCTTTTCTCGAAGGTGTTTTTCCTCCTGAGATAGACGTCCGCTATCTTTCTCCCGAGGATATTACCCCCGAGACTGTTCGCTGTGCGGATGCTTTATTTGTGCGGACACGCACGCGTGTGAACAAGGAATTGTTGGATGGGAGCAGTGTCCGCTTTGTGGCTACTGCTACCATTGGTTTTGATCACATTGATCAAGATTATTGTCGAGAAAAGGGTATACATTGGGTATCATGTCCTGGTTGCAATGCACAGGCGGTATGCGATTATGTAGAAGAAGCTATTACCACGATTAAAACGGATACAACCTGCTTGACAGTCGGTATTGTTGGTTATGGTCATGTGGGCAAACTGGTAAGTCAAATGGCTCAAAGATTAGGGTATAAAGTGTTGCTTTCAGACCCTCCATTGGGTATTGGAATGTCGCTAGAGCAACTTGCGCCATTGTGTGATGTACTCACATTTCACACTCCATTGACATACGACGGAGAATACCCAACTTATCACCTTTGTGATGAAACTATTCTGCGCCTCTGCAAATCCAATACCCTTCTCATCAACGCTGCTCGAGGTGGTGTCATTGACGAACAAGCCCTCCTCTCATGCCTTTCGCCTCTCGCCTCATCGCCTCATCGCCTCATCGCCTCAATCGACTGTTGGGAAAACGAGCCAGACTTGAATCAAGAGTTACTCAAGAAAGTCGATTTGGCATCATTTCATATTGCGGGATACTCTATTCAAGGTAAAATGAACGCCAGTGAGATGTGTTTGAAGGCTTTTTGTGAATTTTTCTCACTTCCAATTTTGTCAATCAACAAAAAAGCAGTACCTTTGCAGGGTGATTCGGAAAAAGGTTGGCTATTGCGCTTAACAAAGCAGTTGAAAGCCGCTCCCGAACATTTTGAACAATTACGTAAACAATATAAATTAAGATAATGGCAAGTTTTCAAAAACTAACCCCTCGAGCAACTGATTACTCGAAGTGGTACAATGAACTAGTAGTAAAGGCCGATTTGGCGGAGCAATCAGCAGTTCGTGGTTGTATGGTTATCAAACCTTATGGCTATGCTATCTGGGAGACTATCCAAGCTGAATTGGATCGTCGTTTTAAGGAGAATGGTGTTAAGAATGCTTATTTCCCATTGTTGATTCCTAAGTCATTCCTCAGCCGCGAGGCAGAGCACGTAGAGGGTTTTGCTAAAGAGTGTGCTGTGGTTACTCACCACCGTTTGATGAACGATCCTGAGGGTAAGGGTGTGGTAGTAGATCCTAAGGCACGCTTAGAGGAGGAGCTTATTATTCGTCCTACTTCTGAGACCATTATCTGGTCAACCTATAAGAACTGGATCTCATCTTACCGCGACCTTCCTATCCTTTGTAATCAATGGTGCAACGTGATGCGTTGGGAGATGCGTACTCGTCTTTTCTTGCGTACAGCAGAGTTCTTGTGGCAAGAGGGGCACACTGCGCATGCTACAGAGGAGGAGGCAGAGAACTACGCAGCAACTATGCTTGATGTATATGCAGATTTCGCTGAGAAAGTGATGGCTATTCCTGTTGTGAAGGGTGTTAAGTCTCCAAACGAGCGTTTTGCAGGTGCTTTGAATACCTATTCAATTGAGGCAATGATGCAAGATGGTAAGGCGTTGCAAGCTGGTACTAGCCACTTCTTAGGTCAAAACTTTGCTAAGTCATTTGACGTAACTTTCCTCAATAAAGAGAATAAGTTTGAGTATGTTTGGGCAACTTCATGGGGTGTTTCTACTCGTTTGATGGGTGCGCTTATCATGACTCACTCTGATGATAACGGTCTAGTTCTTCCTCCAAACCTTGCTCCTACTCAAGTGGTTATCGTACCTATCTTCAAGAAGCAAGAGCAATTGGACGAACTATTGGCTAAACTCAATCCATTGGCAGATGAGTTGAAGAAGCTCGGTATTCGCGTACAAATCGACGCAAGCGATAAGGCTACTCCTGGATTTAAGTTTGCTGAATATGAGTTGAAGGGTGTACCTTTGCGTTTGGCTATGGGTGGTCGTGACTTGGAGAATGGTACTGTAGAGCTTGCTCGTCGTGATACCTTGACCAAGGAGACTGTTGCTTTTGATGGTATTGTTGAAACAATCCAAAACTTGCTCAAAGAGATTCAAGATAATATCTATCAAAAGGCGCTCAACTTCCGTCTTGAGAACACCCGTGAGGTGGACACTTGGGAGGAGTTCAAAGAGGAGATTAAGAAACCTGGTTTCTTGCTTTGCCACTGGGATGGTACTCCTGAAACAGAGGAGAAGATCAAGGCTGAGACCAAGGCAACTATCCGTTGTATTCCTTTGGAGGGCGATAAGACTCCTGGTAAGTGTATCTATACTGGCAAACCAAGTGCACAGCGTGTTATTTTCGCTATTGCCTACTAAAATTAGAAAAAGCAATATCCATTATCAGAAAAATCGCACTCATGTGCGATT
>JAFZEQ010000044.1 GCA_017560605.1 Paludibacteraceae bacterium | reverse complement strand
TGATCTAGTGGAAGATACACACTGGACATTTGATATGCTATTAGAAGAGGGATTTCCTCCACATATCGTAGATGCGCTGCGATGCGTTACCAAAATCAGCGAAGACGAACCATACGAGGAGTTTATCAAGCGTGTCAAAACCAATCCGCTGGCTGTAGCCGTCAAAATCAACGACCTGACGGACAATATGGATATACGACGTCTATCTGACCTTACTGACAAAGCTGTGCAGCGATTGCGTAAGTATCTAAAGGCGTATAAAGAGTTAAGCGCCGGAGGCGCTACTGTTTAAGTGCACCCCACAAAAGTCTCGAACTTTGTCGGGGACCCCGCCGGGCACAGAACCGACTGCGGGAGGGATGGTGTAGAGTGTATGGTGTAGAGTGTATGGTGTAGAGGCAGAGGAACGAGGAGGTAAATGAATAGCACGGGAATTAACCGTGCTATTCATTTTACTAACATCTGCGCAACATCTGCGCAACATGTGCTGCGCGATATGGCGCAGTTTAGAGGACGGAGGCCGTACCTCCTACAGTTGAGAGGGGATGAGGTTAGAGGTGAAGATGGTATCTTGAGCAAGGATGCTCAAAGTGCACCCCATAACGCCACGAGCGTTATCGGGGACCCCGCAGAGCAGGACCGGTGGCGGTATTACAAGGTGCCGGCTTAAAGCCGGTGAAAATAAGAAGAATATTTTAAAAAGTGAAGGATATGAAATGAACTGTTTTGACATGGGGCCGTGAACCCCTTAGTATCATTCCCTTAAATAGGGGGGAATGTATAAATACTAAGTAGGTTCTGTAAACGGTCCCAGTCAAATGGAGTAAGAGTCGGGGATGTGCCGACGATGTCCCAAGGATGTCCTATAGTGGTCGCGAGGAAGGCAGGGTGGCTGGAGGTGAAAGGTGAAAACTGAAAACAGAAAACTGAAAACGGAGAGGTTAGAGGTGAGAGTGTTCAAATTGAACAACAAAAAGGGAATTTTATGACTATCTTTGCAGTCGATTTCGGGATTAGATGTAACGTTACTCGCGTACGAGAAGATTGCCAGATCACTGGCAATAGCATAACAGACTGAAGAGAACGAAGTGACTCTAGATGGATAGTGATTCTAGATACAACTGGACAATCTGGAGAAATAGCGGAACCGTAGACGCTATGAAAAGATGACTGCGGAAGTATAAACCTAAACCTAACTATTTTTTATGGCAATTAGGGGGATATAAGCGTAGGGAGTAGAGTGTAGAGAGTAGGGGCGCGATATGGGAGGAATATCGTCGTTATTCGCTTGTCAAAAGAATTTGCACCGCAAATGAGGATGACCGCGATTACTCCTCTTCCCACAAACCCACTAGCTTTGCGGGAGCCCTAGTGTAATTTTGTGCAATATTTTCTCGCTCACTTGCGTATGTGAAAAAAAATGACTAATTTTGTAGGCAAAATTCAGAATAATCTATCAAAATACGCTATATGAAAAAACTTTTTACACTTTTAGTCGCATCCCTTTGTGCACTTAGTGTGTGGGCAGAGGATTTCTCAGTCAATGGCATCTATTACAACTTCCTAGGTGGAGACGAAGTGGAGGTGACATACGCTGGGGCCAAAGGTAGTAGTATCAAAGAGTATTCTGATACAGTGGTCGTACCTGCTACGGTAGAGCATCTAGGCAATACTTATCAAGTAACGCGAATAGGTAAGTCTGCTTTTGCATCCAATACTAATCTGTATGTTGTCGTACTGCCAGAAGGAATTAGGTCTATTGGCGAGCGTACATTTGAAGGATGTACAGGCCTGGTAAACGTCAATATACCTAAGAGTGTAAGCGATGTAGAATGGGATGCTTTTATTAGGTCAGGTATACTCAACGATCAAACCAACTGGGAAAACGATATACTATACATAGATGACTGTCTTGTTAAGGTTAACACCAGCAAAGCTGATACTCTTAATATCAAAGAAGGTACACGACTCATTTGCTATAGCGCTTGCAATGGTTGTAAATCGATGAAGCATGTGACATTCCCCAATAGCATAGTTCATATTGGTGCATCAGCTTTTAACCAATGTGCCAATTTGAAATCCTTGTACTTGCATAATGGTGTAGAAACCATAGGTGAATATGCCTTTGCAAACACCAGCATCATAAGTGTGGTTATTCCTGAGAGTGTAACATACATAGGCGGATACGCCTTTAATAATACATCCTGGTTGACCAACCAAGCTAATGGTTTGGTGTACATCCATAAAGTGTTATACACATACAAGGGCAGTATGCCTGCTAACACATCCATAGAGGTAAAAGATGGAACTGTAGCAATCTCGTCGTATGCCCTCTATCAAAAAAACAATCTCACGTCCATTACACTGCCCAAAAGCATTAGGAGAATAGGCGGTTATGCATTCAGCGAATGCGAGCAACTAGAGTCATTCCATATACATGATGGCGTAACAATAATCGAAAAGAACTGCTTCGAATGGTGCTACGCACTTAAAACATTGCGTTTGCCTAAAACGCTATTGCATATAGAAGAATCAGCCATCAAAGGTTGCAGAGCCTTGGGTAGTATCGTTATACCTGATGGCGTGCTCAGTATAGGGTCTTCTGCGTTTTCGGGCTGCAAGGCGCTGAAATCTGTGACCGTACCAAATAGTGTAACCAAGCTAGGCACATGGGTATTTAATGGGTGCGATTCGTTGAACTTTGCTCAGATAGGCGATCAAGTACGAGTGGTGCCCGACTACACTTTCTGTGATTGTAAGCATCTTACCACATTGGTCTTAGGAAGTGGTGTGGAGACACTAGGCGCATGGGCCTTGCAAAGATGCAGTGGGCTGACAGAATTGTACTGTAAGGCAAAGGAGGTGCCTGCACTAAAGAGAGACGATATGTTCTACGATGTGCATACCGATAGTGCAACGCTATATGTACCATTTGAATCCCTAGAACTTTATCAGAATGCGCCACAATGGAAAGACTTCTATTCGATTTTACCTATTAGTGAATTGCCAACCAGTTCTCCAATGAACCAGATTATACCAATGCCTAATACCCAAAAACTCCTCCGCGATGGTCAACTCATCATCATTCGCGACGGAGTAGAGTACAGCGCTATGGGTATCAAGTTATAAACTATAAGTGATAAGTGATAAAGAATATTAACAAAATAAATAATACAATGATGAAACGATTGCTAGCTTTTCTGTTGGTTTTGAGCTCTGCTTGTGTAGTATTGGCAGAGGATACAGTAAGGTTCGAAGCCGTAGCGCCCGAACAAGTGTATGTGGGTATGCCACTCAAACTCAAATATACAATCAATAAAGACGTTGACGAGATACAAGTACCCGAATTTACAGGCTTTGATACCGTAGTTCAACGAGGCGTATGGAAATCAACACAGTATATATGTATCAATGGGGATAGCAAGAAAAATAATGAGACAACCTTTAGCTATACCCTCAATGCAAAGAAGGCAGGAAACTATACCATTCAGCCAGCAACCATTGTGAAAGATAGTGTCCTGTATACCTCCAATGCACTTAACATAACTGTTCTACCAATACCTACTGTGCCCAAGAAACACCTGGAGTTTGTCGGTGTGCCTATTGATGGTACATTGAGTAAGTTTACCAAAAAAATGAAACAAAAAAGATTCACAATCTTGGGAACAGAAAATGGAACTACATACCTGAAAGGTGATTTTGCTGGCTTCAAAAATTGCCTTGTATTTGTGAACACATTGCGAAACAAAGATCTAGTTACTTCGGTAGGTGTTTGTTTTCCAAAATATAGTAACTGGGATTCTGTATACGAGAACTACGCCACAATAAAAGATATGCTAACCACGAAATACGGACAACCAACGCAAATGGTAGAAGGATTTCAAGGTCCTTTTGCTGACGGTAATAACGATCGTATTCAACAAGTGTGGATGGATAGATGTAAGTATAGCACAACCTTTAAAACCGAGTTTGGAACCATAGAATTGTTTATAGCAGAATACGATCTCTGGCACAGTTGTGTGATGCTAAAGTATATTGACAAAGCTAATAATATCGTAGTGCAAGATGCTGCGATGGAGGATTTGTAAAAAAGAATTAAAAAATTCGGTTAATCGGTTAAAGGATTAAACGGTTAATGTCGGAAGACAATAAGAACAATTTAGCACGTTTCGAACAGTTTAGCGAAAGGTGCAGAGCATATAACATTATAACATTATAACATAAAAAAAAAGAGTCCGAATGCGGACTCTTTTTCGTATTATCTGTTGTGTTTATTTTTGTACATTCTATCGTTTTAGTTCGTCTAACTATTTCTTGATAAAGCGCACTACTTGTGTGCCGATTTGTAGGAGGTACGTACCGTTTGCCAAGTGATTGACATCTACTTGTGTGCCCTCTTCTTGGATAAGCAAGCGACCTTGCAAATCATAGACGCGAAGTGCTTGTGACTCAATGCCCTGAATCAACAGCAAGCCCTTGGTTGGGTTAGGATAAACAAGGATAGTGTGGTTGTTGGAGTTCTCAAGATCAGTAACAGGGCCAGAAACAGCGAAAGTGATTTTCTTGATGTCGGAGAGCCGTTCTGTAGCAAGGCGGTTACCTTCCTTGTCGAGTAAAACCAGGTTGTCGCCTTCGTACACCCATTTGCCAATCACAGCTAGATCCTGCGCCGCTTCTGCACCAGAACGGTTCTCAACGACCAGATTTAATGCCATCATTTGCATACTGCAAACGAAAGCTAAAAAGAGAAAAAGTTTTTTCATTTTATTGTGGTTTTTCCATTGATCCTACGCAAGGTAAAGATTATTTGGGCGCAAAATTACAAAAATATTTTCATATGAGCAAATATACTCTCAACTTATAACTTATCGCTGCCCTCAACACTCAACTCTCAACTGAATTAGTGTAGAGTGTAGGGTGTAGATCGGATATGATTGTACGACAATCGAGGCGATTTAATTGAAAAGGAAGAAAAATATGTCGAAAAGAGCATTTTATTTTGCAATATAAAAAAATGTTGTAATTTTGTAAATCCCAACTAAAAAAACATAAAAACAATGCATAATCAAATTGATAACCCACTAGGTCAGAACCATGGAAAATCTAGATGGATGTCTATAATAGGAATGACGATAATCTTTCTAGGAATAGGTTTTATAATAAACTGCTTACGATCAGATCCTGCAAGTTTGTTATCTTCTAATGTACTATTTACTTTATATATCCTTATTGCTGGCGGAGTAAGAGTCTATATTTCTTCAGATGATGATAAAATACATATTTGGAAGAAGTTTGTAGGGAATTTTATAGCTTTCTGGCTTATTCGTATACCGATATGCTATCTTGAAATTTTTATTTTTGGAACACCAATTTTCTGGATAGCAAATATAGTGTTTGTTTTATTTGTTGAACTTGGGTTTACAAATAGACTGATTGTATATATCGAAAATAAACTTAAAAGTAAATCGAAGGCAAAGTAGAAGTTGGGCGAATGCAGCAGTTACGAACTGGATAGAGATAATGCGAAAAGGTGATAAAATACGATTTTTAGATGCTGTGGGAGGTGGAGTAATCGTACAATACGATACCGACAAACAGCTGGTGTGGGTGGAGACCGACGACGGATTTGATGTGGGACCTATACCCGCCAACAAGTGCGTTGTTTGCGAGTCGGCCGACAAATATCAACGCATTCGCATGGCAACAACTGCACAGCAACGCAAAGAAGAAACTGCTGCGCCTGTTGCACCGCCCGTAGCACCTGCCAAAAGACCCAAAAAACAACGAGACGAATGGATCATCGATCTGCACCTGGAAGCCCTGCCCACTAGCGGAAACGGCATGACGGATGTGGAGAAACATCAATACCAGTTGCGATTTTTTAGAATGCAAATGCAACAACATCTACGTTATCGTGGACGACGAGTGGTAGTGATACATGGCAAAGGCAATGGCGTACTACGAAACGAGATACGACAAATCATAAAACGTGATTTTGGCAAACAAGTGGAGATGTATGATGCAGATTTTGCTAGGTACGAAGAAGGAGCAACACTGGTCGTGGTGAAGTGATGATGGATTCAAAAAATCAAAGGTCTTTTTACCGAAGATTGCAGTATTATGCTGGGTAATTTAAATAGAATAAGATGACTATGGAACAATTGTTAGCTAAAGCCATAATTTTTTATTGTATCTTTGCAGACGCAATTAATGTTGTAACAAAGATGCTATAAATTATGAAGAAACTATTAACCATATTGCTAGTGAGTGTACTGGGGCTTCAGATGATGAGTGCTCAGAGCATAGACTATTATCCTATAGCGACACAAATAACGGCTAATGCATCTACGAAGATGCAAAAAGTGAAAGCTATATACGACTGGCTGTGCAAAAACATAGCATACGATACCGATTATGAGATATATCATGCTGATGAATGCTACAGGCAGCGAAAAGGCGTATGTCAGGCATATTGTGAACTGATGCAATGTATGTGTCGTGAGGTTGGTGTGGAATGTATAATAGTAGTGGGAACAGCCAAGCAAATATCTGGTGATATGCAAAAAAGTAACCACTCGTGGCTATATGTAGAGGTTGAAAAAGGTGGCATACTGATAGATCCTACATGGGGTGCAGGATCCGTTAATAATGGTGTGTTTACGAGAAATGATGATACATCGTCTTGGTTTGATGTGAATCCGTATTGGATGATTTTTTCGCATCTGCCAGACGACAGTAGATATCAAGGTATAGAGACACAGATAGACTTTAATACCTTTGCAATGCTGCCTGGCTTGAGGCCAGTATGTAGATATCTGGGATGGGACCCTAAAAAAATATTTACACAATACCTGAACAAAACCATAACTTCTATACCTAAAATGTATACTATACATAAGGACAGAGTATTGCATTTGGTTAATATACCGATGCAACGTGTGCTAGACGCCAATCAGACATATAGATTTGAAGTAGAGAACCCCAAGGGGCTAAAATTTGGTATTGTGGCGAATAATACAATATATTCCTCGTCTGAATGGAATAAGACAGGTGATAGATACTGGATAGATATAAAACCATCTAAAGATGATGATCTGATGATAAGTATATATGAAGGCGACGGTGTATATACAGCTCTGTTGAAATATGCAGTAAGTCATTCGAATGGTAATGATGGCACCCCTCTGAAAAACCAAGTTCCACCAGAGATATATGATGCAGGTACTGATGCAGTTAAACTGTTGAATGTACCCAAATATGGTATTTTGAGTATAGGACAAAACTACCATTTTGAAGTAGAAAATCCGACTCATAGAGATATTGCGTTAGAATATAATGGTAAATGGTACAAAACTTCAGTGTGGAAACATTCGGGTAGTAAATATTGGATTGATCTAAATATGACTGAACCTGGTAGTATAAATATTTTGGTCAAATCAGAGGGTAACATGTATAACTATATGATACACTATAATGTAGAGTAAAGGACACTATGATGAGTTGATGTTGAAATGAATATAAATTGATAAGAAAATATAAGTATGAAACGAATATTAACATTGTTGACAAGTATATGTGCGCTGGTTGGATGCAAAGGAAGCGATATGTTTCAGTCGGTTGATGCAGAACATTTTGCACAAATAATAGAAGATACAACCGTTGTTAGACTGGACGTTAGAACAGATGCCGAATACCAACAAGGACATATACCAGGTGCTATACTGATAGATGTGACACAGAGTGCATTTATAGATAAAGCAAAACAACAATTACCTAAAGAGAAAACGATAGCGCTGTATTGCCGTTCAGGCAGACGCAGTAAAACTGCTGCACAATTGCTAGCAAAAGAGGGATATAAAGTGGTGGAACTAAATGCTGGATTTAATAGCTGGAAAGGCGAAGTGGAGTAATATTATTTAACTTGGCCAATGTCCGTCAGTGACTAATGTTCAAGGTGGGAGAGTAGCGGTGATAAGAGTTTGAGTAAGGCTCGGATAATGCATTGAATCAATTTGTCGAGCAGGACGCAGATGCCAACAAAAACAATACTGATACCTAGCAGAGCTAGTTCGCGACCATAGGACAACTGTTCGAAAAAGTTTGCCAGAGTAGGGTAGATATACAAATCGCCAAGATAGATGTTCTCCTGAAATAAATATGCTGCAAAGACAGAGCCTGCAATCCAATTAACGGTTTTATTGCTAAAATCAAAGGACAAAAACATAAGCAAAAGGAAACAGGCGTTGATTACGACTAGCGGGTGGTCGTAGTGAAAGACATTGCGTATAACTACACCATGGTGATAGCGTAACATCAGCAAGCCAAACAGCAACAAACTACCTACTATGTAGCCTATGCCCATTTGCCAACGGTGATGTCTGATCCAGTCGTGAGAAATATGTTGGCCCATATATCGACCAATAAGGTACAAGAAGACGAAGAATACAAAACTATATCCATCGCGTGTAGGTTCGATATCGTGATACCAACCAAAATACAACACGCAAATACCCATCAGTAAAATAGAGGATAGTAGCTGTTTTTTAGATAAAGCATCTACTGCGGCATTGAGTAGTGGCGAGACGAGCATCAGGCATAAGTACGACACTATAAACCAACATTGGCCCTTGGAGAATACCAACAGAGCGTCTAGCAGTGGTTGAGCCTGCAAGGTAGCAGAAGATAGGCCTATGTATATTAGGTACGCAACCACCTGGATAAGCATACATTGTAGGTAAAAACGCAGTACAGAACTAATCTTAAGGCGTATGCCAAAATAGCCAGAGATAAGAACAAAACAATTGACAGCAACAATGCAGAAACACTCGATAAGGTAACCCATTGTATATTGGCCCGTGAGCTGCGTAGGAAAACCTAGTAGCCCAGGATTGGCACAATGGTTATTGAAATGTAGTAACATAACCATGAGCATACATACTATTCGTAGCAGCTCAATGGATGAATTGCGTTGTGCTGACATAAAACATATAGTTGTTATGCGGATCTATTTTACTGCAGCATTGTAGATAGCATTGACCAGAGTATGGAGGAAATCTTTGTCCTTGTTCCATGTATAACCGTTAACCATAGCCACGATACCCCAGCCGTCAGCTGGACTCCAGATCATGATGCTGCGCAAGCCGTATGCACTACCTGTATGACCTACAGGATATGAACCTGCCTGATTGTACTTGTCATCGTCTATAAAATCAACAAACTCCTTGAGACACAATCCGTATTGATCTTCTCCTTTGTTTTGCTTGATCCATACAGGAGTCTGCATCAATTTGGCAGATGCAGGGCTGATGATGCGCACACCTTGGTACTCGCCATAATTCATATGCATCATCATATATACAGCCAAGTCGTGAGCAGAGATCTTAACTCCACCTGTAGGTGAGAACATAGGAGCCGAATAACCCATTACATAGTTAGGCAAACGATGTGCCACGCTAGCATATGCGTCAGACTTGACATACTGACCATCGCGACGGTTGTATAATGGCGTGAATTTGGTTTGATCAAGAACATCCGTATTGTGTCCACCTACTAGACCAAGTCGGTTGATGACACTGTCTTTGACATAGCAATCAAAACGCACACCAGACACTTTCTCCAAGATAGATCCTGCTAGATTGATGCCCATATTAGAGTAGTTGTAACCCTCGCCTGGTTTGTAATCGTAGAATGATTCGGCACAGTCGCCATAGACTGCAGGATTGAGGTGGTCGAGGGTGAAATAATCATCCTTATCACGGATACTAGATGTGTGTGAAAGTACCATACGGAGCGTAATTGGCACCTCAGGATGGTGTGGATTGCGTATCTTAAAGCCTATCAAGTCGCTGATATCATCGTCTAGTGAAATAACTTGACGCTCAACTAGTTGCATAAGCGAAGTAGCAGTAAAGGATTTAGATATAGACGCTATTCGCATCATATCGCCGTTATTTAGCTTTGTTTTGGCCTCTAGGTCTTTGTAACCGAAAGATTGGTTGTAGACAATTTGGTTGTTTTGCACTACAACAGCAGACAAACCTACTACATCAAACTCTTGCATTACGGCTTGAATAGCCTTGTTGGTTTTCTTTTCTTGCTTGCTGGTAAAACTCATACATACGAGCGCGGTTACTGCAAGTAAAATCCATGATACTCTTTTCATATGATTTGGAATTTAAGGATTTAAGAAGTTATATGTTGAATGATAATTCTTATTTTTTGTTTTTGACCTTTCGTTTATAGTCGGCTGTTACGCCAGGAAAGGCTTGCACGATGCGTACTTTGATGTCGGGAAAATGCTCGACGATCTGTACCTTGATATCAGGAAAACTCTCCACGATCTGCACTTCACCGCAGTCATCAGGCGAGTATTGGACAATAACTACCTCGATGTCGGGAAAATGCTCGACAATCTGCACTTTGATATCAGGAAAATGCTCAACGATCTTAACTTTACCCTTGAGAGGGATAGTTTTACCGTCTTTTACGAACACGCAGTCATCTGCCATAATGCTTAGTGAGAGTAGGCTAATGATAATCAAAAAATACCGCCGCATAAATTTGTGAATTAAATTTTGCCGCTAAGGTACAACTTTTTTCTTAAATATGCAAGTCTTATTGATAAAAACACATTATAACGGGTAATTGTTTGTATAAATGATAAAAAATAAACCTTATAGGGCTGTTGCATAACGGTAAGAAGTAGATCAATAAGCATTACAAAACAATACGACTAAAAACAAATAATACCAGATTGAATTGATAATTTTTGGTGTCTGTTTCTCTCTCTATATATATAATGTATAGATGACAAAATGTAAGAAAAAATTAACTTTTTACAAACATTTTGTCAAAAATATTTGGTTATATCAAAAAAATGTTGTACCTTTGCACCGTCTTTTGATTACATAAGGTGGTCGAAATATTAGTCGCATTCTAATAAATTAAGGTATAATCAATTAAAATTTAACGTATTATGAAAAAACTTTACACTCTTGCTTTGTCATTATGTATGGTACTTGGCGCAGTAGCCAACCCAACAGTGGGTACTCCACGCAATGCTTATCAACTTAGTC
>JAFZEQ010000043.1 GCA_017560605.1 Paludibacteraceae bacterium | reverse complement strand
GAGAACTTCTCAAACAAATTGCCTAACGGTCAGAAAGTGCATTTCTTTGCATCACAAGGTGCTTGCTACGCAGTAGATCCATCTGAGATGCCAGGATATGATGATGGTGTGAAAGAGATTCAAGCACAGATTGATGCTAACCGCGCTAACCTATCATCTGGTTATACTGGTTCTGTATTCTTCAGTACCTCTGACGCGATCATCTTGCGCAACGCTATTCGTGACTCACACTTCCAATACAAAGCTCTTCCACCAGCTATGGATTGGAAATCTAAAACCAAATTGGCAGCTCCTACTAACGTAACCGTTAAGGATACCGTACTCAGTTGGAATCACCCTACTGCAGAGCGTTTCACTATCTATGTATACCCACGTGGCAGCAAAGGTATGGCAGCTAAGAACAATGCCGCAGCCGCTACTGTTCCTACTCAAGAGGAGTTGTGGGCAAGCTTTAAGACTGCTGCAGGTTTGAGTGGCCTAGGTACATTGAGCGAGATAAATGCAGTTACTGGTACTACCCCATGCCAAAAGATTTGTGGTACATTGGGTTCAGCTCACTTGACTACTGTCTTTGGCAAAGCGGATTGGAAATGGTTAAAGGACTATATCGTGAAAGTACAAAATGCTCAAAAGGGCACTGCTATTGGTAGTGGTAGTGTACCAGAATTGACCGACGACTTGACACAAGCATCATGGCGTTACGCTGTGGCAGCATTCTTCCTCCAAACACAATATGCTGGTTGGCCATACACAGCCGACTTCTCGACAGCTGGTCAACCATCTGCATGGGGACCTGCATACCTAGGCGAAGATACCGGTTCTGGCGATAATAGTGGTAACACTGGTGGCGATAACGGCAATAGCGGTACTACTACATCTAATACTCCTGCTCCTCAATATCTCAAAGCAGTTGTATATGGTAAGAGCTGCCGTATGGACGGATGGGGTGACCTCAGCAAACTGACCGTTGCTATCTATAGCTACGACCGCTTTGGTGTAGAGCATGCTGCTGCATACTACGAGGGCAATGAGGTATACGAGCCTAAGGTATCTATCTATTGGGAATTGGATGGTGGTACAGTGGATGTAGATCTTCCTACCTACGTAACTGAGCGTTATGTATTGCCTATCCCTCATAAACAAGGTTATGACTTTGAGTGCTGGCGTAGTGTAAAAACTACTCGTGGACAAAAGATCACCGAGATTCCAGCTGGATGGGAAGGTACATTGTACGCATTCTGGAAGAAGAATTCATCTGCTGTGGAGGATATCCAATTCAACGGAACAATTGAAGTTTACGACATCATGGGTCGCTTTGTAGGTAATGAATTGCCAACCAATCAACATGGCGTATTCATCATTATACAAGGCAAAAACCAAGCTAAGATTATTCTCTAATCCTACTTGGAATACATACATAAAGAATGAGGCTACCAGACGGTAGTCTCATTCTTTATTATCCAATTGAATATGTAAGACTATGGGCAAGTGGTCAGAATAACCATCATTATACCTATATCCAATATACGTACGACGCGGTTTATAGTCCAAATATTTCGTATCTTCCTCCAATAACCATTGGGGTGAAAAGATACTAGCAACAGACCTAGACACTATAGATGGCGAAACATAAAACTGGTCTAGACAAGTCCATATTCCTTGATATTTGTGTGTACCATATCCAGCCTTTTGAATAGAAAGCATGAGATTAGTCATACCATGCAAGTCGTCTTGAGGATGGGTATTCATATCGCCCATGACGACAATCTTGGCGCTAGGTTGGTGAAAGAGGATGCTGTCAATCGTGGTTTGAATGATTTGCTTGGCGCGTTGGCGTTTCCAATCAGTACTGGTAGCACCACCTAGTTGAGAAGGCAAATGACATACCATGGTATGAATAGTATCCTTATGCAGATACAAAGCAGACACATACAATATATCCCGCGTTGGATCATTGTCTAACATGATAGGAATAGCCTGACTATGGAGTATTGTAATCTGGGTGGAATCGAACAAAAGAGCTACATCTATGCCTCGTTCGTCTGGACTATCATAGTGCACATATTTATAATGAAACCGGCGGAGAGCATAGCACAAGTTGCGAAGACAACGAGCATTCTCCACTTCGCAAAGTCCCACTAGAGGAATACTTTCCCATCCTGCAACATTGACTATCACTTGGGCTATACGATCTATCTTGGTTTGATAACGACGATAAGACCAATAGTGCATACCATCTGGAAGAAAAGAAGAGTCGTTTTTCAATGTATCGTGTTTGGTATCAAAGAGATTCTCGACATTGTAGGAAACAACACGCAGTGCAGTATTCTCCGCTCTTATGGGCAGAGAAAATATAATGAATAAAAAAATGATATAGATGAATCTATACATTGGTAGCAGCTTGTGCCTTGCGCGCTAGAGCCTCCTGTTGGCGTTGAAACTGAGCTTCCTTCTCTGCTAACTTAAGAGCTTCAACTTCTTTTTTAGAAAGAGGTTTAGTCTGTTGAAGTGTTAAGTATATTAATAATGTAGCCCAAGCATCTGTTGAAGCATAGCGTGCTTGCTCTGGCGTAAGATGAGAGTTTTCCCAATTAGTTAACTGCTGCGACTTACTAATCTTTTTACCAAACAAAATGGCAAATATCTTTTGCAACCCCATATCCATAATACCATACTTGCACACGATAGACTGTAGGTCTATGCAATTAGCAGGCTTAAAATCGCGACGACGGCGAAGACCGTTGATGTCATCCTTGAATGCTAAACCTACCTTACAGATTGCTGGATTGGCTAAAATTTGTGCGATTTCAACGGGTAATCCGACATGAGTTAGACGAAATAGATAACAGCGTTCTTGAGTAGAAATCTGAACCAATGCAGTAGGATAATGCACACCCTTTTTGAAAGAAGGTCTTGCCTCAGTATCCACACCCAAAACAGTAAACTGATTGAGGTATGCAGCAGCTTGAGCTACCTGCTCAGGACGGTCCACCACAACGACCTCCCCTTCAAAATGCGTAAGAGGAAGATCTTGAATTGCCGTCTTTGCAATATGTGGAGGAAAAGTATTTGGCTTTAACTTACTCATCAATATTTAGAGATAAAGCATGTAATGGACGAAGTACATTAAGAAGTTTCTGCCCCCAATGTTGCTCAAAAGCCTCGAGGCAAGCCACTAGGGCATCATTCATGACACTTTCGTTTTGGGTTTGGTAGTTGCATGCCAAGTGCTTCATCTCTTGGTAGATATCTGCGATATTCTCCGAAATGAACGCGGTGATTGGCTCGTCGGAATAACGCATGTCTTCCATATAAACCTCAAGATAGGTATCGTCAGAACCTAAGATGGCAGCTATGGATTGGCGTACTTGTTCGTACTCTTGCTCGGTGACAAACTGCTGGGTGTAGCCATCCAACTCGAGGTCGGATTTAGGCACTAGACGTGCTTTGAGGTACAACAAAGGCAAGATACTGAGGATCTTATCGAGAAACTCCTCTCGCTCGTATTCAGCTACTTGTTCTAAATATATGCATAGCTGCACCGCCACGGTAACAAACTCAATGGCAGGTTGTTGATAGACGAAGTGAGTGTTAGAGTTTTGCATAAGAATTTAAATTTGCTGCAAAATTAGTAAAAAAAAAGCATATACGCAAGTGGAGCGAGAAATTAACAGCAAAAATGATAACTCAAAGTACGACAAAAGGTCAGGGGAGAAAAAATGCAGGTAAAATAGAATGAATATTTGCGAGTGTCAAAAAAAAATAGTACTTTTGCATAATTTTAGTAAACTAATATCATATGAAAGTTATCAATTTATCCGAGCAACCTTCTTTGCTCAATCAGTACCTCAAGGAAATGCGTTCTGTAGATATTCAGAAAGATAGTATGCGCTTTCGTCGCAACATCGAACGTATTGGAGAGATCATGGCTATTGAGATTAGCAAAAAACTGACTTATGCCGTGGAGCAAGTGCAGACACCATTGGCTGTAGCTCAAGTAGAAGTGCCTCAGGACAAGGTGGTATTAGGAACCATATTGCGTGCTGGATTGCCATTGCATCAGGGCTTTTTGAATATGTTTGATCATGCGGAAAACGCCTTCGTAAGTGCATACCGAAAGGAGGAAGCCGACGAAAATGGAGAAATGAGACTAGAAATAGTATCCGAGTACTTAGCCGCACCTTCTCTAGAAAATAAGACACTGATATTAGTTGATCCTATGTTGGCAACAGGTATGTCTATGGAAATTGCATACAAAGCTCTCTTAAATCACGGACAGCCATCTAGCACACATTTGGTATGCGCCTTTGCTACCCCTCAGGCTATTGAGCATTTGCAAACAACTATGCCAGAGGGTTGCACACTGTGGTGCGCCGTGATAGACCCTATACTCAATCCTCACAAATACATTGTTCCTGGTCTAGGCGACGCAGGTGATTTGTGCTTTGGTGGAAAACTCTAAGCACTATTTATGCGATTGATTGGGGGATATTGGAAAAGTATTGTAGTTAGCATAGGGATACTCTATGTCAGTTTAGTACGCGATCCCGGAATCAGTTTGCCAAGTATCGATGGAGCCGATAAATGGGTACATGGTTTGATGTATACCATACTAGGAGGTGTGTTTTGTTGGGATAGTATACGCATGAAGCTTCTCAAATGGAGATTATGCGCGATAACTATGATACTACCTATTATATACGGAGGAGTAATTGAACTAGTACAAGAACAGTGGTTTGCTCCTCGTAGTGGCGATTGGATGGACTGGCTTGCAGATTGTATAGGAACAGCTATTGGCAGTATACTAACACTGATTATCAACCGATTATACAATAGTAAACATGCGTGAAGAATGGTTGAATAGGATTGCATTAACTTGGGCCAACAAAACTCGCCCAAGGCAAGTTCGCGCCCTATTAGATCGTTATGAAAGTGCCACAGAAGTAGTGGCCCGTTTTGGTGAAATGGTCAATTATGAGGCCATGGAGCATGCACGCAAAGAACTTGATTTTATCGAGAGACACAACATAAGTACTTATTTTTACAAGGATACCAATTACCCTTATCGTTTGGCTAATTGTGTTGATGCTCCACTCATACTGTACGCAAAGGGCAATGTCAATATGAATGCCAAACATATGGTAAGTATTGTGGGAACACGCATTCCATCTGATCGAGGTAAGGACTGGTGTAGACGGCTTATTTTAGATTTAGCCAATCAGATTACAGATTTAACTATCATAAGTGGATTGGCATATGGTATAGATGTAGTTGCCCACAGAGCTGCTATTGAGGCAGAAATACCAACGATTATCGTTCCTGCCCATGGATTAGACAGAATCTATCCTGCAGCACACAGAAATGTTGCTATTCAAGCGCTTGGTAAGGGTGGAATTGTAACGGAATATACTTGCGGAACTGAACCTGAACGCTTTAATTTTGTAGCTCGAAACAGAATTGTAGCTGGTTTGGCCGACGCATTGGTGGTAGTAGAATCCAAGAAGAAAGGAGGATCACTCATTACGGCCGATATGGCTATGGATTACGGAAGAGATGTATTTACCATACCTGGACGCATAGATGATGAATGCAGTGCAGGGTGTAATGACCTCATCAAACATCACAAAGCTCAAATGATTGAAAACGCAGGTGATTTAATAGCAAATATGCAATGGGAGTGTCAAGCAAAAAGTGTACAAACAATAATAACAGAAATATTATTTGAATTAACTCCCCAACAACAACGCTTGTACGATATTTTAAAAGAAGCTGAAGATGGATTACATATCAACCAATTGGTTATGGAAATACAATTAGGATATAACATAGTAGTATCCGAATTAGTAATGATGGAATTACAAGACGTTGTAAAATCAATGCCGGGAGGCATGTGGAAAGTGAAAAAATAAGGTTTTGCTTGCATATTTCAAAAAAAAGTGCTACCTTTGCAGCGATTTACTTTAGAATAAATTTATTAAAATTAAAAATATGAAAACATTGCTTAAAAATTTAGGTGCTCTTTTGGTACTAGCCGGTGTAGGTTGCTTAGCTTATTATTACTTCTCTAAGCCAGAGAACTACCTTCTTGTTGCCAGTCTAGGTCTAGAGGTTTTGGGTATTCTCGTGTATGTTCTTGTAAATAGATTTGTAGACTAAAAACACCTACTAGTAGAGCAATCTACTCACTACTAAATCAACTTATACCTATTTTCCGTCAATAATAATGGCCGAATTTAACGACTCAGTAAAACAACATTTGACGGGCATGTACCAAGACTGGTTCTTGGACTATGCCTCGTATGTTATATTAGAGCGTGCCGTCCCCGCGATAGAGGATGGTCTAAAGCCTGTACAACGACGTATTCTACACGCAATGAAAGCGGTAGATGACGGTAAATTGAATAAGGTAGCCAATCTGGTTGGTCAAACCATGCAGTATCACCCACACGGTGACGCCAGCATTGGTGATGCATTGGTCCAATTAGGACAAAAGAATCTATTGATAGATTGCCAAGGAAACTGGGGTAATATTCTAACAGGTGATGGTGCCGCAGCTCCTCGTTACATTGAAGCAAGATTGAGTAAATTTGCGTTAGAAACTGTTTTTAACGCAAAGACGACCCATTGGATGATGTCTTATGACGGTCGTAAGAAAGAACCTATTAACCTACCTGTCAAGTTTCCCTTATTGTTAGCTCAAGGTGTTGAAGGTATTGCGGTTGGTCTTAATTCTAAAATCCTTCCTCATAACTTCTGTGAAATCTGCGATGCTGCATTAGCACATTTGCGTAACCAAGAATTTCATCTGTATCCAGACTTCCCTACTGGGGGAGAGATTGATGTAAGCAGGTACAATGATGGAGAAAGAGGTGGCGCTATTCGTATACGTGCAAAAATCCAAAAGTCCGATGATAATAAAACGTTGATAATCACAGAGATTCCTTATGGTACAACTACAACTAAAATCATTGAGACTATCACTCGTGCCACGCAAAAAGGAAAAATTAAAATTCGCAAAGTAGAGGATTTTACGGCAAAAGAAGCGCGCATTGAAGTACAACTGATGCCCGGTAGTTCGTCTGACAAGACTATTGATGCTTTATATGCCTTTACTGATTGCGAAGTGAATGTTTCGCCTAACTGTTGCGTTGTACAAAACAAAAAACCTGTCTTCACTAGCATTAGTGAGTTACTCCGTTTGTCTGTAGAACACACAAAATCCCTACTCAAATGGGAACTAGAGATACAGAAAAACGAATTAGAGGAGCAATACTTCTTTACATCACTCGAAAAGATCTTCATTGAAAATCGTATATACAAAGAGGAAGGCTACGAAAATGCACCCGACAAAGATAAACTTGTTGCTTTCGTAGATAAGGCTCTTGAACCTTGGAAAGATAAACTCGTGCGTGAGGTGCGTCGCGAGGACATAGAGCGATTGTTTGAGATTCGAATGATTCGTATCACTCGCTTTGACGCCAAGAAAGCGGATGAGCTGATGAAAGATCTGGAGAAGAAGATCAAAGCGACGATTAAGAACCTCAAGAATCTGACCGATTATACTATCGCGTGG
>JAFZEQ010000042.1 GCA_017560605.1 Paludibacteraceae bacterium | reverse complement strand
GTATGCCTTACCCATATAAAGGTGAGCCTAATGCTCGTCCATGGCAATGGGATAGGGTAGCCAAGAAGAATCCATTCTTCGCTCAGTTGTGGGCACCATTGCACGACGCTAACGAGGATAATGTTTACGGTCCTGAAGTCTTTGACGGATGGGAGAAATAGCCAAAGGCTATAGTTGAAAGGTTTCATAGTTCCACGCGGCAAAGCCGCTATTTCAAAATTAAAACATTGAAACCCAGAAACAGCACCGCAGGTGCGATTAGAACTACAAAAAACCGCATTACCGTGCGGTTTTTTTGTGTGCCCTCCCCTTACAAATCGTTAGTTATTCTTAGGTGATTCTTAGGTTATTTATAGGTGATTCAGCAATGTTTATGCCTCATGCAGCGATCTGCATTCTCATAACTCATAGTTCATCACTTATCACTCATCGTTCATAGCTAAAAAGCCTCCTAATTATTCTCAAAAACACCGATTTCCTTTCTAATTAGGATATTTTTCTCTAAAACTGCCTAATTTTATTGCTATTTCTTGCTCAGTTCAAAAAAAATCACTAACTTTGCAGGCTGTTTATTGTGCACACACCCCTACGCGCAGCGCACTCGAGGGGACAAACACTTCCGCCAACAAGCTATTGGCAATTTAGAAAAAGCTAATGTAACTTTATGGATATAACCACATTAATAAAACAATATTTCAATAAGCAATCTGCAGATCAGGTTACTATTGACGTCTTTGATAGAACTACTATTGATGTTGTGTATCGTAGGGTTATTGAGTTACTCAAAGGACATCTCAATATCGAATTGGGCGTTCTTCAAGCGTTGGCTTACTGTTTATATGAAGTGCTAGACAATGTGATTATTCATGCAGATAAACACGCTGGTATAATCTTAACCAATTACGACGAGCAGCAACATACGTTACGAATCTTAGTCGCTGATGACGGCATAGGTGTTCATCAGTCACTAACAACAAATACTTTGTATCAAGATTTGACAGAACCAGAAGCGTTGCATGCTGCTATCAAAGACCGCGTAACAGATGGTCAAGGATTAGGTTTTGGGTTATATGCAACTAACCTACTTATTAAACACACAAACTCTGCATTTGAATTTCGGTCAGGATATCATAAACTGACGATGAATGGTGAAGAAATAAAAGTAAAACAATGCGAATTTTGGCAAGGAACAATTCTGTACATGCAACTTCGTACAGATGCAGAGATTGATCCAAATGATGTAGTAGAACGTCGAACAGACGTAGAAGACGAATACAATATAATGTTTAATGAAGAAAATCCAGAAGAACTATGGTAACATTTCGATTTATAGATTTTGGGGTAGATTTGGGCACACGACAAATGGGACAAGCGGCTCATGCTAAATTGTTGCCATTAGTGCAAGGAGAGGAAAAAGTAGTTTTAGATTTTTCGGGAGTAGATGTAGTTACTAACTCTTTCGCGGATGAGTGCATTGCCAAATTGCTTTTGCAGATGCCTCTTGAGGAATTGAAGAAACGCACGACATTTAAGGGGTTAAATCCCATGGCAAGCAAGAGTATCTTAGGAGCCCTCCAACGCCGCCAAAGTGTTATCAACCAAGCAGCACATTAATTTGCACGCAATATATGGGACATAAAAAAGTGGAATCTCTTTTACTCTGAGCAATTTATAAAACTGCGACAATCCGTCGCAGAAGTGGAAGAGGCAATTCGCCAACAGCCTGTTGACGAATTTAAGGAGATAACTACATTTTTGGGAAAGAAAAAAACAATATTTGATAATTTTCGGTTTAATTTTGATTAATTTTTGTCTATAAATAATATTCGTTTAATTCGCGTAATTAGCCGTTAGAGAGAATAAATTTGCTTAATAATACAAACAATCGAAACAACGTGGCACAGCCACATGTAACATAAATGACGCGCGAAAGCGCATGTAACGTAAAACAACATGTACACCACCTCTAACATATCACCTATTTATCAAATGGTATCCAACCACTTGAATATGTCTAATGCGCTAATTTGTAGCGAATTAGACCGTACGGGGGGGGGTAATTCTCAATTCGCAAAATACAACTGCGCATATAGCGCCGATATAGCTAATATTATACCATCTATGCTGGCATAGGTGGTATTTTCATTGTATATAAGCGGCTTTGCCGCAGCATTGAAACAGCCAACGGGCGTGAAACAAGCAGCTTTGCTGCATGAAACTTTGAAACTATTTAACTAACCAATTAAATAACATTAAATTTAATTTTTTATGAAAAAATCAATCTTCTTATTTTTCGCAGCCATCCTGTGTGCGATGACAGCGAATGCCTACAACCAGTCGGCGGTGGATTTGTATTTTGACAACTCCGAAGCTAAATGGAGCAGTTGCTATGTTTACATAGGTCATAGCACTTGGACTTCATGCTATCCTTTGACTCGTGTTTCTGGTACGCAGTACCTTTGGAAATTGGCGAAAGCTGATTTCAACGGCGGTAGTTCATGGAATAGTGCAACAGGTTGGGTTCTTTGCTACGAAAAATGGTGGGACAGCAAAGGCGAGTCTATCGACAAATTCACTTGGCATGGCGACAAAAATGTAACACAGAAACGCACAAGTGCTTGGTCTGCTTCTTATATTTATAAAACAAATGGAACAGCATCTACTACATCAGATAGCCATACTATAACTGCATACAAAACAACAACTGTTTCCAACAAAAACTATACTGTCACCATCAACACTGTTGAAGGCGGTACATTGACCGTTAAGGACTATGATAACAACGCTGTTGCTACTGGTGCAAGCAAAATCTATTTGACTGTTCTTAAGTTCAGCGCAACTCCTGCAGATGGATATGTGTTGGACGCAGTTGAAATCAACGATGGTACCAACACTACTACTATTGCAGCGGCAGATCTTGCAACTACAACACACACTCTTAAAAGCAATGTAACTATCAATCCAGTTTGGCGTGCAACTACATCTACTGTAACTGTTACCGCAACCGCAACCAACGGTACCGTTACTGGTGGCGGCGTTGTTGAAGAAGGAACTTCTGTAACTCTTACTGCAACTCCTGACGCTGGTTACCAATTCGTTAATTGGACTGTAGCAGGCGCAGAGGTTTCTACAGCTAACCCATATACTTTTACAGCAGATGCAGATGTAGAGGTTGTTGCTAATTTCGAAGAGTTGCCAAAAGCTACTATTTACTTTGTAAACAACGGTGGTTGGAGCAAAATTCAAGCATATGCATGGGGTGATAATGGAACAAACGCAAGTTGGGCAGGAGTAGATATTACTGCAAACAAGTTGGCAGAAAAGATCGGAGAGTATGATGTTTATTCATACACCGTTATACAAGGTTCTTACAAAAATGTTATCTTCAACGATGGCTCAGCACAAACAGCAGATTATGTTTGGACAGATGGCAACTACTATTGGTATGATAGTGCAATAAAGAACGAGGATAAATTTGCTGGTGGAACAAAAGCACAAGCGGAGGAGAAATTTAGCGTTCCTGTAGTTAATACATATACTGTTGTAGGTTCTTCTGCTCCATTGTTTGGTGAAGCTTGGGCAACAGGAAAAGTAGAGAATGACATGACCTTAGTTGAGGGCACAAAATATGAGCTCGTTAAGACTGATGTATCCTTGACAGTAGGCGAAATCCAATACAAAGTGGCTGTTAACCACGCTTGGGACGAGGCATATCCTGGTGAAAACGCAATACTCAATATCTCTGAAGCTGGTAAATATACCGTTACATTCACTTTTGACTCTAACACAAAAGCAGTGAATGCTACAGCTGAATTAACAGAAGCTGCAGTTGTTCTTCCTACCGTTGGCGTAAAAGGCGCATGGGACGGATGGGCTGCTACAACAACCCTGACAGGCGACAACACAAGTGCTTCTGCTACTGTAAACATTGCTACAGCTGGTATTTATGAGTTTGGTTTGGATGTTGATGGTAATTTCCAAGCAAGTGGTGCTACTATTGATAAAGCAAACAATTCTACTGTTGTAACAACCAACGCTGGCAACATGAAACTTACAGCCAATGTTTTGGGCGACTACACCTTCACTTGGACATACGAAACCAAAACATTAACTGTTACCTATCCTGCAGGCGAGGAAGTTGATCTCAATAAATACTATGTTATCGGTCTTTCAGGAAATTGGGATATCGTTCCAGCTAACGAGTTGGTTCCTGTATCAGTTGGAAGCAAGGAGTATTCATTAGTTGCTAACATGACTGCAGGTACACACGAATTCAAAGTGTCTGATGCTACTAAAGACAACACTTACGGATATGCTCAACTCACCAAAAAGAACTACAATGAACTATCTGAAGGTGAATACAGCAATATCAAGTTAACTCTTGCAGCAAACGCTGAAGTTACTATTACTTTCAACGGTGAGACCAAAGCAATTACTCTCACAAGCACTGCTTTGACAGAGAATGTAGCTGCTCTTACCTACACCGTTACCGTTCCTGCTGGTACAGCAAAATGCTACATCTGCGGTGCTTGGGATTGGAACACCTTCATGGAGATGACTCCAACAGCTAACGCAAATGAGTTTACTATTGACATCGTTGGCGCAACAACTGCTCAAGAATACAAATATACTCGTGGCGAAGGTTGGGAATATGCTGAGGTTAATGCAGATGGTTCTACAAGAGCAAACCGCACCTACAATGCAAATGACGTTGTTGAAAAATGGGCAGACGTTATCACTTACGTCCTTATGGGTGTAAATGGCGATTGGACAACTGGTATTCAACTTACTAAGAATAGCGATACAGAGTACATGCTCTTGGGTCAAACTATCACTCGAAACACCGATAAAGTCAAAGTTGTAACCCTTACCAACGGTAATGCAACTGCATACTGTGGAAATGTAGATACATACAGCGATGCTATCTATGAAAACGATTGGGATGATGCAGGTAACATTGTTCTTGAAGATGGTATCTATGACTTCTACTTCAAGCTCAATGATGTAAATGATGCAGACGATGATCAAATCTACATCGACCAAACAACTCTCCTCCGCACAGGAAGCAATAAATATGGTACTATCTATATACCATACACTCCTGCAAGCGTAAGCGGTGCTACATTCTACCAAGTCGCAGGTAAAGAGGAAGGCAAAGTATATCTTGAGAGCGTAAATACAGTAGAGGCAGGCAAGCCTTATATCTACGAGCGTACTGGTAACCAAGTAGTTAAGATCGAATTCTCTGGTACCAAAGCTACTAACGGTGGTGCTGTTAATGGTTTGGTGGGTACTGATGTAAAATATACTGTGGTTGCCCCAGGACACTATCTCCTCTACAATAATGCATTCTGCAAGTCAGATGGTTCTTCTAAGGTAAGAGGCTACCGTGCATACCTCGTTATGGAAGACATCGTAGGTGGTCAACCAACTCAAATGCCAGGTCGTCGTTACATCGGTATGAGCGTGCAAGGTGAGAACGAGGCTACAGGTTTCGAGAACATCACTGCTCCAGAGGGTCAAGTGTTGAAGACTATCGTTAACGGTCAACTCATCATCATCCGCAACGGTGAGAAGTTCAACGCACAAGGCGTGCGCTTCTAATAAGCGAATTGAAAAGTGTAATAGTTTCACGCGGCTGTGCCGCTTGTTTCAGAACCCTTGGAACATTGAAACAGCCGTAGGCGTGAAACAATGAAACATTGAAACTTTATAAATGAGATTTATGAAAAAGAATTATATCGCGCCTCAAACTGAGGCAATAGAAATTTTTGCAAACCAAGTACTCATGGCTAGTCCTGGTGGAGGTAAATTCATCCCTACTGGTGGTACTGTAAGTGGTACTTACGGAGATTAATGATTCGCTATGGGCACCTAGCCCATCACATCTTACATCAAAACCGCTCCTCTGGGGCGGTTTTGGTGTTTTTATACCTTGCTTTTTCCTTCGGTATCCTTTCGGTAAAGGTTCTGAGTGATAACGGAGTGGTAACGGGGAAGTCTAATGATCCGTTGGTCCTATTGCAAGGGTATTGCACTAAACCAATCGCATCGACTTTACACTTGACATTTGCAGCACCCCTTACGCAGATGTTGCGCAGATGTTAGGTTTACGTTTTATACCTCACCTCTAAACTCTAAACAGTAGTGAGTGTAACGAGCGTCCTTTAAACTGCACTCTATAGCGCACTTTGAACATTTTGAACGAAGACTTTGAACATTTTTTCACACACAAACTCTGCGGAAAGTTTAAAAAAACACTATTTCCGCTGAGTTTTATTGCAAATATCAAATAAAATCATTACTTTTGTAGCGGGAAATCAATTGAAAACGTGCAAAAACCAACCGTAAGACCGATTGAAAACGTGCAAAACTGTTAGTAAAATGTGTTGGCAAATTAATCATT
>JAFZEQ010000041.1 GCA_017560605.1 Paludibacteraceae bacterium | reverse complement strand
ACATGGAGCGCACCGAGGACAACGATGAGTTCTTGGCAGCAGTGAATGGATTGAGATAGGCATGCCTATTCAAGGATTTAATTATTCAACGCCGCAGGGCGGCTATTTAAATACTAAAACATTTGAATTTTTAAATCATTGAATTTTTAAATTTTTGAATCATTGAATCCATAAAGACTTTGGATTATGAAAATACTGATCATCAACGGACCGAACTTGAATCTGCTAGGCAAGAGAGAGCCAAGCATCTACGGCACACGCTCGATGGAGCAAGTGCTAGTAGATATTCAGCGTGCCCATATGGATGTACATTTCCACTATCTTCAGTCTAATCACGAAGGAGATCTCATAGATTGGGTACAAGGCTTTGGCCTTGTCAGTTTAGAGGACGCTGCGCTACAGTTTAGTGGACGCCCTGCGGGCTACAGTTTAGAGGCAAAAGTAGATGGTATCATAATCAATGCAGGAGGATATACCCACACTAGTGTAGCACTGCGTGATGCTATAGCATGCGCCGAAGTGCCTGTAGTAGAAGTACATATATCTGACATCAGTCAGCGCGAGGAATTTAGACGCCACAGCCTACTTACCGACATATGTGCCCATAGCATCATAGGACACGGTACAGATGGATATAAAGAAGCTGTAGAGTGGATTTTGGAGAGAGTTGAGAGTTGAAAGTTGAATGTTAAAAGTCAAAGTATATAACATGAAAAACAGATTAATCAAATGCGTCGTATGTTGCATATTACTATTTGCCGTAGGCAAAACATATGCACAAAACAATCCGTATGTAGATGACAAGTTGATTCACTTCGGATTCTTCTTGGGAGTAGATATGTTATCTTATAACATACAAGAGAACGATGCCGAAACACAAGCGAGCATGCCCAAATACGACGGAAATGTTTATTACCCAAAAACCATGTCGGTAGGAGCTGGTTTTGATGTTGGTTTTATTACCGATCTGCGACTAAGTAGACATCTAAACCTACGTTTTACACCATCATTGAGTTTCGGAGAACGTAGTGTGACATACAAGTGTAATAATTTAGCAGACTCGCTGATAGGTTATTACAATGATGGTATAGGTAATAAACCCAGTATACTAACTATACCTGTAAGTATTCCACTATATCTAAAATGGTCAGCTGATCGTCATATCAACTATCGTCCGTATGTCGTAGTTGGCGGTGGTGTGCAATTTGAATGCTTTAGAGATAAAGAGAAACCTATATTGCACAAAACATTTGATGCATTCGTTTCAGCCGGTTTTGGTTGCGACCTATATTTTAGATGGTTTAAACTCAGCCCGGAGATTAGGTACCAAATTGGTTTCATAGACGCTCACACCCCAACAGATATGGCACAAGAAGAAGCCTGGGAATTGAGTGAACACAAATACTTTTATAGCGACGCTATCAAGAAAATGACCCATCAAAAACTATCTATCATTTTCAACTTTGAGTAATGAAATGGTTTACGCAAATATGGTCCAAACATTGCATGATACTGCTCGTGGCAGTATTGGTTCTTAGTGCATGCCAAGAAGAAAAAATCTCAGAAGATCCAAACCTGAGATTGAGCTTCTCGCAGGACACACTGCTTTTTGACACCGTTTTCACCGAAATGGGTTCATCTACTCGCAAGATAATGGTATACAACCCAAACAAAAATGCAGTTAATATCGAGCAAGTAAGCATGCAGAATGGATCGTATTTCCACATCAACCTAGACGGTGAGAACAACCAAGATTTGATGCGTGACATCACAGTGCGTGGCGGTGATAGTTTGTTTCTATTTGTGCGAGCATATATCGACCCTCTAAGTGAAAATTCACCTGTATTTATAGAAGACAAAATAGCCTTTAAAGTCAACGGAAACACACAACAAATCACCCTGCAAGCCTATGGCCAAAACGTAGAGAGAATACGGGGGAAGAATGGACTCAAAATATACCAAGATCTTACATTAACCAACAAGAAACCATATCTATTTTACGACACTATAGTGGTTGCTGGCGACCTAAATATAGAAGCAGGAACAACCATATATATGCATAACGGAGCGCTGTTGCACGCGTATGGAAATGTATACGCTAAAGGTCAAAAAGATGCGCCTATCGTTTTCCGTGGTGATAGAACAGATATGTTATTTGACTCGGTGCCATATCGCGTAGCTTCGGGCCAGTGGAACGGCATATACCTACTCTACGACGGGAATAACACAACTCCAACATATACAATGGATTACGTAGATATTTTATCTGGCAACATAGGTCTATACGCCTATTCCGAAAGCAAAGATAAATGTCCACAAATGACACTAACTAACAGCCGTATCCACAACCATTCAGTTTACGGACTTATTCTGCAAAACATAGACGCCAAAGTGGTAAACTGCGAGATTAGTAACTGTGCATCGTACTGCGTATATCTAGCAGGCGGTACACATGAGTTTACACATAACACTATAGCAGCATACTATGGTTACCCATACACAACACTCAACATACACAACAATATCATTCCAGAGGATGTCGCAGCCGTATACATTAACAATCTGAGCAAAAATATGGCTAAAACCATAAGTTCGTTTAATAATTGCATCATTACCGGTGGAAGAAAAAATAACGTGGTAGTTGCCACTCCATTGCCAGACAACTATGAAGGAAAGTTTGTGGGCAATTATCTGCGAGCAGACTCGCTGGCAGGCGCATTCGCTCACAACAACGTATATGCGTGCGACTCCGACACAATGGTATTTAAGAATATCTACTATCTCTATAAAAAATACCATTACTACGATTTTCAACTAGACTCACTATCTCCAGCACGAGGTATAGCTGATAGTATCATAGCCACTCAATACCCTATTGACCGTATAGGCAACACTCGTAAGCCTCGCCCAGATGCTGGCTGTTATGAGTATAGAGAAGAGTAAAAAAAATGAGAGGCAATTTAGTATAAATTGTATATTTAGGTGTTTTTTATTCGAAAAACACGTTTTTCACTTGTATATATCAAAAAAAAGCAGTATCTTTGCGCGATAATTTATAAAGTGCAAAGACTATGCTTGTTATTGGTAACCAAATGCCTGCATTTAGCGTGGCAGACCAAAATGGAAATATCGTAACTGACCAACAGCTGTTGGGTCAGAAAACTGTCATTTACTTCTATCCCAAAGATAGCACACCTGGTTGTACTGCTGAGGCGTGCAACTTGCGCGATAACCATGAGCGATTTGTTGCAGCAGGTTACCGTGTTTTAGGTGTCAGCAAAGATAGTCAAAAATCGCACCAAAACTTTATATCAAAGAACAACCTGCCATTTACCCTACTTTCAGATCCTAGCACAGAGATGATGCAAGCCTTTGGCGCATGGGGTGAGAAGAAAATGTGTGGCAAAGTAAGCATAGGTACCCTACGCAAGACATTTGTGTTTGACGAACAAGGCAAACTAACACAAATTATTGAAAAAGTAGATACTAAAAATCATACCAATCAGATTTTAGGGTGAAGGTGGGAGTTGAGAGTTGAGAGTTGAATGTTGAATATTGAAAGTTGAAAGTAAAAGATTATATGGATACAAAAGAATTACAAAAACTCATTGCCATTTGGTTTGAGGAAGATATACGCGATGGCGATCATACATCATTGAGTTGCATCCCAGAAACTGAAATGGGTTGCCAACAACTCATTGTAAAAGAAGAAGGCATCATTGCTGGTATCGAAGTAGCTAAGCAAATCATTGCATACTTTGATCCAGAGTGCCGCGTAGAGCAATTGCTAGAAGATGGTGCACATGTTAAACCAGGTGATATAGCTTTCCGCGTATATGGCAAAGAGTTGAGTCTTTTGCAAATAGAGCGCACCATGCTCAATATCATGCAACGTATGTCAGGTGTAGCTACCACAGCTCATCGTTACCAAAGTCTGATAGCAGACACCAATTGCCATGTATTGGATACCCGTAAGACCACCCCTGGTTTGCGTTATCTAGAGAAAGAGGCAGTGCTTATCGGTGGTGGTATGAATCACCGCATTGGTCTGTTTGACATGATTCTTTTGAAAGACAATCACGTGGATTTTGCAGGTGGTATCACAGCAGCATTAACTCGCGCTAAGAACTACTGCGAGGAAAAAGGTAAAGACTTGCGAATTGAGATAGAGACTCGTAGCGAAGAAGAAATCCGTGAAGCATTGGCTACCAATATCCCAGACCGCATCATGTTAGATAACTTCAATCCTGAGCGCACCAAGAGTGCCGTGGAGATTATTCGTGCTTGGGAAAAAGAGAATGGCAAGCATATCGAGATTGAGTCTAGCGGTGGTATCACCATTGACACCTTGCATGACTATGCAGTAACTGGTGTAGACTTTGTCAGCGTAGGTGCATTGACCCACTCCGTTAAGAGTCTAGATATGTCTTTCAAGGCATTGAAGTAGTTTAGAGTTTAGAGTTTATAGTTTAGAGTTTAAAGTTTAAAGTTTAGAGAAATGATTAAAGAGAGATTGGCAGCGCTACGCGCGCTCATGCAGCAACATAATATCACAGTTTGCATCGTACCAGGTACAGATCCACATGCAAGCGAGTATATGGCTCCTCACTGGACAGAGATGTCATGGATAACAGGTTTCTTGGGAGAAACAGGAACTGCAGTAATCACATTGGATAAAGCACTGCTCTGGACAGATAGTCGCTACTATCTGCAAGCTGAAGCAGAATTGCAAGGCACCACTGTGGAGTTGATGCGCGAGAGCGATATAGATTGCCCTACCATCACAGAGTGGCTCATTAGCAATGAGCAATCAGCGATGGGCAAAGTAGCTGTCAACCCAGAGATGTATAGCGTAAATGGCTATCGTGCATTGAAAGCGGAACTGGAGGAAGGTGGACTGGAGTTAGTATCTATTGATTTGATATCTCCATTATGGACAGAAGGTCGTCCTGAGATACCTACCTCATTACTATACGAATATAGCGAGAAATATGCAGGTGAAGGCGTCAAGAGCAAACTACAACGCGTGCGCCAAGCATTAGTAGAGAAGCACTGCCAAGCATTGGTGGTATCTGCATTGGACGAAATAGGATGGCTATTGAACATTCGCGGTAAAGATGTAGACTATACCCCATGCCTAATTAGCTATGTGGTAGTAGAGATGGACAAGTGCACATTATTTGTAGCACCTAGCAAATTAGACGATGCTGCCAAAACATACCTACGATCAATCGATGTAGATGTAATGGATTACGAACAAGTATTCGAATATCTACAAACTTTGTCAGTAGATAGTATTATGTATGATGGGGGTAAGGTTAACGAAGCTCTATACGAGGCTATCAATTCAGTAGTTAAGCGTGTAAATGTAAGCCCAAGCCCTGTACTGAAAATGCAAAGCGTGAAGAATGAGGTTGAGCTAGAAGGCGAACGCATAGCAATGCGTAAAGATGCGGTAGCATTGACCAAATTCCTCTATTGGTTAGAGACCGAAGCGCTGCAAACACCACAAACCGAGATTACCTTGGCTAAGAAACTAGGTGAATATCGTGCTATGGGTGAAAACTATATGGACGACAGTTTCTGCACAATAGCAGGCTGGAAGGGTAATGGCGCCATTGTACACTATCACGCAGAACCAGATGCATGTGCTAAAATAGAGGGTAATGGCGTACTGCTACTAGATTCAGGAGGTCAGTACCTAGATGGAACAACAGATATCACCCGTACCGTTTGGGTAGGCGATGCAGCATTGATACCAGAATCCGTAAAACGCGATTATACAGTTGTATTGAAAGGACATATAGCATTGGCTAATGCTCGTTTCCCAAAAGGTACACGCGGTAATCAACTGGATGTATTGGCACGTCAGTACTTGTGGGCAGAAGGCATGACTTACGGCCATGGTACAGGACACGGTGTAGGACACTTTATGGGTTGCCATGAGGGTCCACAAAATATCCGCACAGACAACAATACCAATCCGTTGCAACTGGGTAACATATGTTCTGACGAGCCAGGTATATATCGTGCCAACGAATATGGCATACGTATAGAGAACCTGATTGCTGTACGCAAAGCAGAAAACCTAGGAGCGCACACAACCGGTGAAACCTTCTACGAGTTT
>JAFZEQ010000040.1 GCA_017560605.1 Paludibacteraceae bacterium | reverse complement strand
GGCCCACTATGCTAATGCTGCTACTGATATTGAATTCCAAATGCCATTCGGATTCAAGGAGGTAGAGGGTATCCACAGCCGTACCGACTTTGACCTCAGTCAACATGCACAATATAGTGGCAAGAAGATCGAGTACTTCGATCCAGAGCTCAACAAGAGCTACACTCCATACGTAATCGAAACATCTATTGGTGTAGACCGTATGTTCCTCTCAGTGATGTGTGGTGCATACAAAGAGGAAGTGCTCGAGGGTGGTGACACTCGCGTGGTATTGAACCTCCCTGCTGTCCTCGCTCCTGTTAAGGCTTGCGTGATGCCTCTTGTTAAGAAAGATGGTCTTCCAGAGAAAGCGCGTGAGATCGTGGATATGCTCAAGTATGACTTCCACACCAACTACGATGAGAAAGATTCTATCGGTAAGCGTTATCGCCGCCAAGATGCAGTAGGTACTCCATTCTGTATCACCGTGGATCACGACACCTTGAACGACAATTGCGTGACTATCCGCCACCGCGATACCATGGCTCAAGAGCGCGTAGCTATCGACGACTTGTACGCAATTCTCAGTAAGGCTTGCAACATGCGCGAGACTTTCAAGAAACTGAAATAAGATAGTCGAAAGATACAAAAAAACGAGTCACCCGTGAAGGTGGCTCGTTTTTGTTTATTAGTCTTGGTAAGCATCCCACTCTTGCTTGAAGACATAACCCCAGAGGGTCTTGTACTTGCTTTGACGAGAGAAGTTCAACGAATCCATAGCTATATGATTTGGATCGTCCATACGCTCACGCGCAGCTGCAGCGACAGCGGCGAACTTAGCTCGGTTGCTGAGCTCGGTAGATGAAGCAGAGGTGCTTCGTTTACCGTAAACAACGGTGAAGTTTTTACCGGTTGAAGTTAGGTGGGCGAAGCCAACTTTGTGTTTCTTACCCACTTTGCCGTGGACTTTATCCACAGGAAATGCATATTCTACTAGTGCCATAGTTAATTAGTTATTAGTTTGGTTATACAATTGTGCGAAGATATATCCGCGTAGTGTGCGGTACTTCTTTTGCTTTTTGAAAGCTGACTCGTATTCAGCTTTTTGCTCTTGTGTGAGCGCGTTGATGGCCTCTGCAGTTGCAGTAAATGCCTCACGTACAGCTATTTGCTTTTCTGTGGGTTCTCCCTTGTACGGGTTACAGATGGTACCTGTGTACTGTGTACCGTTACGCTCTGCGAAATAGGTGTTTGAATGTCCACACACCTTTCCGCTGAGCCCATCCAATAAGATCATTGGTTTTACTTTTGCCATAATAGTTAAGGTTTTAGATTTTTCCATTCTCTCTGAGTTTCTTGAGAATCGCCGTCAGCAGTTCCAAGAACCAGCGAATGAATTGATGAATTAACGTTTCGTTTTTCATTTCTCTTTTACTCAGAGTTTAATAAATGTGTTTGATTTTATCTGTTTAATTTTACCGCGGTTTTTCCATCTTGTGAGAATCACTCTAGACTTGTGTGCGCCCGAGTAATTATGTAGTTTTCTGTACACTACAACGTCTTGCCATTGAAATTCCTGTGGCAGTTCATCCAGCATCGTTTGGTTAAAGTCTTCGCAGTAGGCTTGCGAACTAACGGCGAAGTGCTTTTTACCTTCATCAGCTATGCTTTGTTGTTGTGCGAAGGTGTGGTTAAAAGTAGCTCTTAGCATGTACTCTGCTACCCATTGTCCGAAGATCAGACTATCCTCCACGCGCTCAAAATGGTTCAGCACATATGCCAGATACGCTGCTCGTCGGTAGATATCCGTTGGAGTGTTGATCATCAGCCGTTTAACTTTGTCAGTACCCATCTGAGCGAGTTTGTGGGTCTTCCATGCTAGGACGGCTTTTTCGATCTCCTCGTGATAAACCATGCCGCTTTGCATCTCAAGCCAGTTGAGCTCCTCGTGTATCTGCTCCGTCTGCTCATCGGTGTAGGCGATGTCTGGAACTGTTGGCTCATACTCAGGATGCTCCACGAAGATCACGCGTCTTGTCGTCCCTTCTTCGATAGCCCTGTCGTTGAAGTAGCGGAAAAGCGAGTTGGGCGTACCGCATGCCAAGAAACTCAGCCTTGGCTTAATCGTGCCTCGAAACGAGTCTTTCTCCTTGTAATCCATCGTGTGCGTGATACCGTCAAAGCCTTTGCGTAGGATAGGTTGCAGTTGCATAAACGAGTTGCTACTCCGTTCACTACCAATTGCTTGCGAGATCTCATCGGTATAGAGCATCACGGTGTCGTTGGGGCTCATAGCCAAGTACTTGCACAACTGCACGGTGCTTATCTCAAAGCCAATTATACGAGGGGCGGCGGTGCCGTTCTTGCGATAACCGTTGTCATTGCGAGACAGGTAGTCTTGCACGAATTGTGCGGGGCGACAGGTGAATTGTGACTTACCACTTCCTGCCATGCCGTACACAGCGACGTGGAAGGCGAGAGGTTTTTTGTCTGCACCGTAACTGATGTTACCGCAGGCAACCGAGAGGGCGGGCAGAAGAGCCAACGTAGAAGTCTGTTGCCAGCAGTCTGGCTCCTGTTTCACTAGGGTTTGAATGATCTGAGGGGCGTGGTTGAAAGGCAATGGAAGTGCCTCGTAGTCAATCGGTTGTTGAACCGTAGAAAGATTGTTTTGTGTCATACTTGTAGTACGTGAAATAAGTGAAATAGGGTGAAATACGCTGTGAATGAGTGACTTATGTGTTGTTTCACTTGTTTCACCCTGCGGTGACTTCACCCTGTAAATAGATCTACATATCTGATTCCGATTACACGATTAACGATAACCGAATACGTAGTAATTATAGTACAATATAAACAAAAAAAACAGCCCGAAAGCTGTTTCTCAAATTTACCAAACCACCTCACATCTAAACTTCTCTAAACACCAAACGCTAAACCATAAACAAAAAAGTCCCCCTCAGCGACTGCTGAGAGGGGTAATCCTAACATGGCGGGAGAAAACTATAGAGATTTATGCAGCCCATCATAAAATGGATGTTTTTTAGTTAATCTGTAAGGAGTGTTTTATGATAAAATCAACCTTGAACCATCCAATCTTATATTTGATTTTATATGCTTCTTCCCAATCTTCAGGCAAATTATCAAATTTTAGAGTGAAGGTTGCTGTAATTATCTCCCCAGGGGAAACTTTCTCCTCCGATCTGCGAAAATTTAGTTGAATGCCATATTCATCGGCGCCTATCAAAACAATACGGTCATCACCATCTCTAGAAAAATACCAATCATAAGTTTTAGCAAGTGGAACCTGTTCTGTGTCTGTCATCGCAGCTCTCATTTCATCTATAGTAAGTTCTTGACCTACCAACCCTGCAATTGTTTGTATGGAACGATGGACATTTGGGCTAATTGCATAAGATTTCTTAATTATTCGTTCTACTCGAGAACTAAGTCCTAATGCCCTCTTCAAAGCTGAAATGAATTTTTGAGTATTATTTTTACTCATAGTTATTGTCGCGGAATTTTAACTGTTGCCCCCAGTTCTCAATTTGTAAATGTAAGATTTTTCTTTCGTAGTGCCATCTAAAGATAGAACATGCAGTGGGTGCGTCACCACTATATGTTCAACGCACATCATCTTAAAATCGCACTAGTTGTATTTGGAAATTAGATTCTATAATCATTTTCCGTTACTAACAAGTCTCTTCTTTGCAATGTCACTTGTTCGGCCTTGCGACCTTACACTTCCATATATACAAGCACCATGCCAATGTGTATTTATGAAACAATTTGGCAGTTTCCATAGCAAATATCCTGCCATTATGTCTGTTCCCATAACAAATATCCTACCATTTTGTCAGTTTTATTCCTAAACCTTCAAACCTGCTACAGATATGATACGGATAAGCTACCCATACCTTTCTTTTAGGGTGAAATACTGAAATATGGTGAAATAATCTTGTAATAAACTGATTATAAGTACCTTGCTAATTATTTCACCTTATTTCACCTATATCTATACCAAATCCATACTCTACACAAAAAAACTCACCCCGCAAATAAGTTGCGAAGTGAGCATATTTTTGGGGATGCGTAGCCCAATAATCAGATATCTTGCTATAAATATACTTTTTAGCATACTCTACAATCTGCTTTCGTTGTCTTGGGGTGCAATTAGCACACTGAGGATATATATTCACAATTTTATCCCGATCGTAGGGTTTGGTTCTTCGAGTACGCCATGTTTCTATTCTTTTAGCGCAGTTCATATCACTTTTATATTCATTCATGAGATAATCTGCATACTGGTGCCCTATATCTTGTAACCATCCCATAGCTACATAATCTTTATACCTGACTATTCAACCTCTTGCCCCATTATATTATAGGATTTATCATTATGAAGAATGACTACTTGTCCATCACGAATAAGCTTTTTCTTAGAAGGATCCATGCCACCAATAGTTTGTACATTTTCTACATCGGTTGGCAACTGACTGATTGGCAAAATAGTTCCAAATTTATCCCATGGATCCATGTATTTATAAATATCCACAGACTCGTCAGGCACATATAATACTGCGGATGAAATAGAGATGTTAGCAAATACATCTTCTCCTGTGCTTGGAACCAATACTGCTTTACAAATTACTGTTTTCAAAGAGGAGCAATAAGCGAAAGCATCCTCTCCAATGCTCGTTACGCTGTTGGGGATGGTGATGGACGTGAGGGAGGAGCAACCTACGAAAGCACTCTCTCCAATGCTCGTTACGCTATTGGGGATAGTGATGGAGGTGAGGGAGGAGCAATATTGGAAAGCATCATTTCCAATACTCGTTACGCTATTGGGGATGGTGATAGAGGTGAGGGAGGAGCAATATTGGAAAGCATCATTTCCAATACTCGTTACGCTATTGGGGATGGTAACGGAGGTAAGGGAGCGGCAATAACGGAAAGCCTCATATCCAATGCTCGTTACGGTATATTGTTGGCTGTTATACTGAACAATGGAGGGAATTGATACAGAAGTCGGCTCGCCCATATAACCTACTACTTCTACCGTATTAGAAGACAGTGTTTCATAATACAGATTGCCGTATTGGAATTTTGCCCAAAGGTTAGTTGTAGCCAATAGCGCTACGAATAATGTAAATAATTTTGTTTTCATAATTTAACCCCCCATTGTGTTTAATATTGTTATTCGATTCACTGGGATGGTTTGCAAATTTCCATCTTCATCCATAATAATACCAACTGGAATGATTTGCAAGTTCGCAGTTTCTCTAGGTAAACTTTCAGATGAAAAACCTAATAGTTTACCAAAATGCTTCTCAGAGTAGTGTGTCCTTTCTTGCTCATCCAGATCAAACAATCCTGGTGTGGCATACGGCATTAAAGTAAATTCTACATCTGCAATGTATTTACACATAGCTTTTCCCCTAATATGTGTCGGGCGCAACCTCTACTAACTATGTGGTTCCTACATAATTATATTAGTGTAAATATAGAAAAAGCGTGGAACCTTACCTTTGCTTATTCTCTGGACAAGGTTCTAGCAAAACCAACATACAAGAATAAACAATGAATGCCCACGCCGATATGTTCATCGTTGCAGAACACAACGAATTAAACACACCAAGGGGCATTTATCGCTCTCCTGTTTTGGGTATGTAAAAATTTGCTAGATTTTGTCCACCAAAACAAGCGCCAATAAACGCCTTTTTAATATGTCTGCTACCCTCCGCTGACGAGGCAAAGACACCCATAGCGCAGGTTCACGGTGCAAAGTTACAAATTATTTTTCATTCTTCCAAATCTATGTACAAAAATCACCACCTATGTCACGAACATAAGTGGCGATTCTTTTCCTCTCACTTCTCACCTATTCGCCTCGGTCGCTGACCTCACCTATTCGCCTCGGTCGCTGACCGCACCTTTCGGCTACACCGTCTATATCTTCAGATTCACTCCGGCGAAGAAGGTACGTGGAGCGGCAGGACCATATACAAAGCCCGCATCGCGGTCCATACCCTTATCAATATCGCGTTGGAAATGGTCGAGCACGTTCTTTACACCCGCATTGATCTCCAAAGTGTAGTGCTTATACAATGGAATATCATAACATAGCTTAAAATCCCACTCGAAGAACACAGGGGTCTCTATCTCTTCGTCTTCTGGCACATAACCAGCAAAATGCTGAACCAACATACTACCAGTAACCTTACCATTAGTCAAGATGTGGAAATTCTTC
>JAFZEQ010000003.1 GCA_017560605.1 Paludibacteraceae bacterium | reverse complement strand
TGGTAGATCACCTCCTCGTCGCTCAATGCTGTTTGGCGCTCTGGATCCCAGTTCACCATACGCAAACCACGGTATATCAATCCCTTGTTATATAAGTCGCAGAATACATCTATCACGGCTTTTGAGCGGGTCTCGTCCATGGTAAAAGCAGTGTGATCCCAATCACAAGAGCAGCCCAATGTACGCAATTGTTTCAAAATGATACCACCATGTTCTTCGGTCCATGCCCACGCATGTTTTAAGAACTCTTCGCGAGTCAAATCGCTCTTATTAATACCTTGTTCTTTGAGTCGTTTGATGACTTTGGCTTCTGTTGCGATACTTGCGTGGTCTGTACCTGGAGCCCAACAAGCATTCTTACCTTCGAGACGAGCACGACGAACGAGAATATCTTGAATAGTATTATTCAATACGTGTCCCATGTGCAACACACCCGTCACGTTTGGTGGAGGGATAACTACGGTGTATGCTTCGCGACCGTCTGGTTTGCTGTGAAATAGTTTTTGGTCAAGCCAATATTGATACCATTTGGCTTCGATGTTCGTTGGATTGTATTTTGCGTCCATATATAATGTATTAAAAATTCTACAAGTTTTCGAGGATTACTATTGTAATGCCAAAAATCGCGCAAAGGTACTACTTTTTTTGCAAATACGCAAATTTTTTCGATTTTCATTTGCTCAATTCAAAAAATTATAGTACCTTTGCAGCCGATTTTCGACTATAGTCTCTGGCGATCAGCATAGAGCACGTTTTTTTGCGGCTTGAACAGTAGCGTATACTATAGTTATCTAACCCATTAAAAAACAACTGAAATGGATTTAATGAAAATTGCCGAAGAGGCATTCGCTGGCGAGAAGAAAGAGTTTCCAGCATTCGCTGCAGGTGATCAAGTGACTGTAGCTTATCGTATTAAAGAGGGTAACAAGGAGCGTATCCAAGAGTTCCGCGGTGATGTTATTTGCATCCACGGTAGCGGTGACAAGAAGCGCTTCACTGTTCGCAAGATGTCTGGTAACGTAGGTGTAGAGCGTATCTTCCCTATGGATAGCCCATTCATCGAGAAAATTACTGTAAACAAATACGGTAAAGTTCGTCGCTCTAAATTGTACTACTTGCGCAATCTTACTGGTAAGAAAGCTCGTATTCCAGAGCGCCGCGTGAAGTAAAACGCCTCGGTTGTCGTTATTCCGATGTCCGATAACCATTATCCGATATCCGATAACTGATAACCGACCTTGCCAAATGGTGTAACGGTAGCACTACAGATTCTGGTTCTGTCTGTCTGGGTTCGAATCCTAGTTTGGCAACAAAAACAAAAGACTTCCCTTGTGGGAGGTCTTTTGTTTTTTCTGCTGAATTCATGGATTCGACCCCATCTATCAGGGGCTTCGCCAAGCCACCGATAACCGATAACCGTTATCCGTTACCCGACATCCTATTCCCTATATACTATCGTGCCACTAGCTTGATGTGTTGCCAACACCAACACCTCTGCTATCTGCACATGCTCTGGCGCACTTGCAGCAAAATACACCACTTCGGCTATATCCTCGCCCGTTAGAGGCTTGATGCCTTGATACACTTTGTCTGCACGTTCTTTGTCACCAGCAAAACGTGTCACGCTAAAGTTCGTCTCTACCAATCCAGGCTTCACATTTGTCACGCGTAAAGGTGTGTCAACCAAGTCCATACGCAAACCATCACTCAGCACTTTCACAGCCGCTTTCGTAGCGCAATACACGCTGCCACCTGGATAAGCAGCATCACCTGCTACCGAACCGATATTAATGATATGACCTCTTCCACGAGCAATCATACCTGGTACCACCAAGCGAGTAATCATCAACAGCGCCGTAATGTTCGTATCAATCATCGTATCATAGTCTGCCTCCACACCTGCATATTCCTTATCCATACCCAATGCCAACCCAGCATTATTGACCAGAACATCAATAGCTTGATATTGTTCAGGCAAAGATTGAATAGCTGTTGCCGCAGCTTGACGGTCACGCACATCAAAAGGCAATAGCATAACATCCGTGCCATACGTAGTTTCTAAGTCAGCCTTGAGTGCTTCCAGTTTGTCCACGCTACGCGCGTTCAATAGTAGAGTGTAACCGCTCTCGGCAAATTTGCGTGCGCATGCGGCTCCAATACCCGAACTTGCGCCTGTGATAAATACAATTTTAGACATAATTTATAATGTTTGAAAAATTCGTTCGCAAATACGTTTCATTTGTGCTTTGTCGTGTATGATAACACGTAGCGCATTCAATCCCTCGATATTTCGTTTCGAATTGAGCCACAACCGCATATAGCCACCTTCTGCATATTTTTCCAACATATGTTGGTATGCTCTCTCGAAGTGCCATTCAAAGTCTGCTTCGGGATTCTGCTTCAGACCAAACTGCATTGTCCGCCGCAGAATCGTCTCGGGATCTATATGGCGATCGGCCTCAGCCACAATGGCGCCATAGATACTCCGTGGTGCATTCTTGCTGCTTGCGCGATGATCTTCCACAGCCTCGCGCATTATAATAAGTTGCTCATTACTAAAGAATTGTGGCAACACTAAATCTGCCATTAGTATCTCACCCGAATACATATGATGCAATTCCCTACCCTTCTCTAGACCTAGATCGTGAAAAGCCGCAATCACATATGCCATCTCTTTGTCAGCACCATATTCTTGGGCAAGCAATAGACTTTCCCGTATCACACTCTCTGCATGATCACGCTGATGACCTTTGTCAAAGTCGGCATAACGTGGCAATATTTCGTTTTCTATATACTCGTGCAAACTCATTGTTTATATAGGTATTTAACTCTGCAAAGGTAGTACTTTTTTTTCGTTCACACAAATTTTTCCGAAAAATCCTTGTATCCATTCCTCATATTTATCCCGCCGATTTCTTGCCAATTACCCGTCGTTAGTTAATGATTACTTAGTTATTAGTTAGTGATTACTTAGTTATTAGTTAGTTATTCAGCATACTTTATCGAAGGAACACCGACAAACCTCGTGGGTTTGGAGGTAGAGCGGAGGTGTTGAGCGCCCAATGTCGCAAAGCGACAGTCATTGCGCGAAACTTCCGAACGCGAAGTTATTAGTTAGTGATTCGGCCACCTTTACCGAGAGAATACCGACAGATTTGTTGGAGTTGTTGCTACTCCCTAAGCGCGCAAGGAAGTTGATTTGCGCGCAAATTGTTAGTATTGTTTTTTATAATTTTCCAACAAAGACATATCTATATGGAGTAAATTTACTTTTTTTCTAATATTTATTTGTTCCTTTCAAAAAAAAGCCGTACCTTTGTGGGCTGATTGTGCAAATTACGTTCGCGCGCATATATACATGTACACAAAGACCTTAAAATAGAACAGAACGATAAAGGAAAACTACCGCAATCAGCACCTATAAGAATGTGACATAACAAAAAACACAAGATATAACAAATCTTTAATTAACTTTATTATTAACCAAAAAACAAACATTATGAAGAAATTCAAACTTCTACTTGTCTCCTTGGTGCTTATGGCATTTGGAGCAACTGGTGTTTACGCTGAAGATTATGCAGCTACGCACACCAGTAACGTTACCTTTACATTAGGTAACAAATCTTACAAAGAGAAGATGAATATCGCTGGCACACAGTATGATGTGATTAAGCTCGGTACTTCATCTGTTGTTGGTACTGCATCTTTCAAGATTCCTGCAGGTACCGCAAAAATCCACATGCACGTGATTGGTTGGTCTGGCAAATCATCACAAGTGAATCTGACTGCAGACAATGGCGTAACCTTGGGTACTACAGCCATTACTCCTAAGTCAGATGCTGGTGCTACAGGTAATGCGCCTTACACTTTGAAAGGTGATGCAACCACTTACTATTATGAGATTCTCACCACTGGTGTAGAACAAGAGACTACCATTACCATGACAACTGTTTCTGGTAAGACTCGTGTAATTGTTTGGGGTGTTAACACTGAAGTGGCTACCAATGTGGACCCAGATGCGACTAAGTACACTATTACTGCCAACGTAAACGACCCAGCTATGGGTATTGTGTCTGGTGCTGGTGAGTATGTAGAGGGTACTGTTGCTTCACTTACAGCGGTTGCTAATTCTGGCTATCGTTTCGTTAACTGGAGCAATGGTTCTACAGATAACCCATTGAAGATTACTGTTACCGAGGACGTTGAGCTTACTGCTAACTTCGAGGCTATTCCTCCTATGACATGTGCTGAGGCTGCTGCTGCTGCTAGTGGTGCAACCGTAGTGTTGAATCCATTCGACGTAGTAGCTGTAGCTAAAGGTGCTGGCTATATCTATATCAAGGATGAGTCTGGCGTTAACTTGATCTATGACTTCAACTTGGATGATCAACTCAAAGCGGGTGACCACGTAGAAGGTTTCGTTGGCGTTTCTAGCCCATACAACGGTTTGCCAGAGCTTAAGCCTTCTGTGGCTTTTGCTGACTTGACCGTTACTCCTGGTACTGCTCCAGAGCCAACCCTCTTTACCACAGTTCCTGTTAAAGCTGATGTTAACAAATACGTTAAGTTCGAGAATGTAACTTTGACCGCTAATGCTACATTTACCACCGAAAGCGCATCAAACGCGACCATGGTAGTTAACGGCACAAACGTTACTCTCCGCAACGCCTTCAAATTGGCTGCGACTCTTTCTAAAGATAAAACATATGATATTGTTGGTTTCGTAGCTATCTACAATTCTACTATCCAAGTATACTATTTTTCTGCAACAGAAGTAGTCCTTCCTACCATGTACAACGTAACAGCTACCGTTAATGACTCAGTTATGGGTACCGTAGAAGGTGCTGGCGAGTACATAGAGAATGCTGAGGTTACTCTTACTGCTACTCCTGCTGAGGGTTATGAGTTCGTAAACTGGACTGTTGCTGACTCTATCGTTTCTACCGAGAACCCTTATACATTCGTTGTAACTGCTGACGTTGCACTTGTAGCTAACTTCAAGCAAGCTGCTCCTGCTGAGGAGACTGTTTACTTTATCAACACCAAGAAGTGGTCTGCTGTTAAAGCACACGCTTGGGGTGGCACAGCTGCTGGTACTGCATGGCCAGGTTTGGCTACTACCAAAGAGGCTGAGAAGATTGCTAACTACGATGTATATTCATTCACCGCTAAGGCTGGTGCTTACAAGAACGTAATCTTCAACAACAATAACGGTGGTTCGCAAACTCCTGACCTCGTTTGGACTGCTGGCAAGTACTATGTAATGGACATGGGCTGGTTGACCAAAGAAGAGGCTGAGGCTAAACTCGCTACGCCAATTCCAGACGTTTGGACTGTTGTAGGTGCTAAGGGCCTTCTTGGTACCGACTGGAACCTCAACGATGCTAACAACAACATGACCTTGCAAGCAGATGGTACCTACCAACTTGTTAAGACCGATATCGTACTTGCTGCTGGCAACTACGACTATAAGGCGGCTAAGGATCACGCTTGGACTACTTCTGTGCCACAATCTGGTAACCAAACACTCAAGATCACTACCAGTGGTACCTACGATGTAGCTTTCGTTTTGGACGTTACTGCTAAGAAACTCACGGCTACTGCTACGCTTAAGAAAGAGGAAGTAATCATCCCTACTATCCAACTTGCAGGTGATATGACTAGCTGGGGCGATGCACCTGTTACTTTGGTAATGGCTGCTGACTCATTGACCGCTACGGCTACTATCAAACTCGATGCTAAGACTTATGAGTTCAAAATGATTATCGGTGGCAACTGGCAAAGTGATGCTAAGACTATTAACCGCGATAATAACTCTACCGTATTTACTGGTGCTAACAGCGATACCAATACCAAATTGATTGCTGATCAAGCTGGCGAATACATTTTCACTTGGACTTACGAGACCAAAACTCTCACCGTTACTTA
>JAFZEQ010000039.1 GCA_017560605.1 Paludibacteraceae bacterium | reverse complement strand
GTATCGAGTGCGGTTGCTGCCAGTTTACTTGCCCAAGTCACTTGCCATTGCTCGACTATGTGCGCATGGGTAAAGCGAAAGTGGGAGGACTGATTCGCGCTCGTCAAGCGGCGAATAAGTAGTTTAGAGTTTAAAGTTTAGAGTTTAAAGGCTAGAAAATATGAAACCATTTATAGTATCTCCTGCACCTCACTTTCATAGCGGTGATAGCGTGCGGAAAAATATGTTGTTGGTGATCATCGCCCTGCTGCCAGCTTATGTAGTGAGCGTATTGGCATTCGGTTGGGGTGCACTCATCACCACAGCGATTAGCATCGCAGCATGTGTGCTGTTTGAGTGGCTGATTGCGAAATTTATCTTGAAACAAAAATCTACCATTTGCGATCTCTCTGCCGTATTGACCGGTTTATTGTTGGCATTTAACTTGCCTAGCAACTTGCCATGGTGGATCGTAGTGATTGGCGCTTTGGTAGCCATCGGCGTAGCGAAGATGAGCTTCGGTGGTTTGGGACAAAACTTGTTCAATCCAGCATTGGTAGGTCGTGTATTCCTGCTCATCTCATTCCCAGCACAAATGACCACATGGCCAGTGCCACAAGGTTTTGCTACTTCTTATGTAGATGCAACCACAGGTGCTACTCCATTGGCAGCTTTGAAAGCAGCTGTACAGGGTGATGGCGGAATGTTGGATATCATCCCTAAGACATGGGATGTGCTCATCGGTTGGATGGGCGGTAGTTTGGGCGAGGTGAGCGCATTGCTCCTTCTCGCAGGCGGTGTATTCCTCGTGATTACTCGCGTGATCACATGGCATATCCCAGTAAGCATCTTGGCTACTGTGGCATTGTTTGCGGCAGTGACAGGTTGGGCTGGTATGTTGCCAGAAGGTTTGTGCACATGCCAATACACAATGCTGAGTCTCTGCACTGGTGGTATGATGCTCGGTGCTTGGTTCATGGCAACAGACTATGTAACCTCTCCTATGAGCAACTGGGGTAAGGTCATCTTCGGTGTAGGCATTGGTCTTATCGTGATGGTGATTCGTACATGGGGCGCATATCCAGAAGGTATGTCGTTTGCTATCCTGATTATGAACGCTTGCGTTCCATTGTTGAACTTGATTCGTCCAAAACGCTTTGGCGAAAAGAAGAAATAAGGAGGATAGGACTATGGCAAAATTACAAAGTTCATTTATGAATATGGCGCTCTCGCTAACCTGCATTGCCTTGGTAGCTGCAGGAGCATTGGCCGGAGTGTATATGCTGACCATGGCGCCAATTGAGGCTGCTATGAAAGCAAAGCAAGAAGCTGCTATTATGCAAGTGCTACCTGAGGTAGAGGGCTTGCAAGTGGCAGATGCAGAGACAGTGGAAGGCGTGACCCTATACAAAGCCTACGTAGGTGAAGAGTGGGTTGGTACAGCCGTAGAGGCTAGCACTGAGGGCAACACCAACATGCCTTTCGGTGGAACATTCCGCTTGATGGTTGGTTTTGATAAAGTAGGCAATGTGGTAAATTACGTAGTATTGGAGCAAGCAGAGACTCCTGGTCTTGGTGCACTGATGACTACATGGTTTAAGAATGCGGACAAACCTGGACAAAACATCCTAGGCAAGAACCCTGCAACAACCGAATTCAGCGTAAGCAAAGATGGTGGCGATGTAGATGCTATCACCGCATCAACCATCACTTCTCGTGCGTTCCTTGAGGTAGTAGTGAAGGCATACAATGCTATTGCACAACAACCTATGCCTATCGAGGTTGCGCCCATAGAAGAGGAACCATTTGTATGCCCTAACGGCAATGACCCAATGGAATGTGCAGGCACAGGTTGTGCAGAGCAACATTGTCTTAAACAGAAAGGAGGCCAACAATGAAAAATAAAGCATTAAACACAGTATTAAATGGTATCCTGCGCGAGAACCCAGTTTTTGCGCTGGTACTCGGTATGTGTCCTACCTTGGCAACTACCACATCAGCTATCAATGGTATGTCTATGGGACTGGCAACTACCTTTGTGCTCGTTTGCTCAAATGTTGTCATTTCTCTATTGAAAAACCTAATTCCAGATAAGGTACGTATTCCTGCGTTTATCGTGGTCATTGCTACCTTCGTAACCATGGTTCAGCTGCTTATGCAAGCATACTTGCCATCTATCTATGATACGCTAGGATTGTTCATCCCACTGATTGTTGTAAACTGCGTGGTACTTGGTCGTGCAGAGGCATTTGCTGCTAAAAACCCTGTAGGTCTATCGGCTTTGGATGGTCTAGGTATGGGTCTAGGCTTTAGTTTGGCATTAACTTTGATTGGTGCAGTACGCGAGTTGTTGGGTAGTGGTTGTGTGTTTGGCTTAAATATCTATAGCGAGACATACGGCATGCTTGTCTTTGTGTTAGCTCCTGGTGCATTTATCGTATTGGGATACTTGATGGCATTGATTCAAAAACTAATGAAAAAATAAACAGACCGCCCTGCGGGCTGTTAGAAACTAGACCGGCTTCGCCTGTTAGACCGTCGCACAGCGACTATTAGACCAAGAAATCTAACATCTAACAGTGAGCAAAGCGAACGATCTAACAATGAAATGGTCTAACAACGCAGTGGTCTAATAAATAAAAAACTATGGTATATTTCTTGATATTTATTTCTGCGGTATTTGTTAATAATATCGTATTGAGCCAATTCTTGGGTATCTGTCCATTCTTGGGTGTTAGTAAAAAGATTAACACCGCCTTGGGCATGGGTGCTGCTGTAACCTTCGTTATGGCATTGGCTACCCTAGTGACATATTTGCTGCAACAATTGCTCAACGAATGGGGACTTGGTTTCTTACAAACCATCTTATTCATTTTAGTAATTGCTGCTCTCGTACAGATGATTGAGATTGTTTTAAAGAAGATCTCCCCATCATTATATCAAGCTCTGGGTGTATTCTTGCCATTGATTACAACCAACTGCTGCCTTTTAGGTGTAGCCATCTTGGTCGCTAACCAAACATACAAATTGCCCGCTGGTGCAGAGCCAGGCTTATTAACCGGTCTATGGTTTGCTATTGCCACCGCTCTTGGATTCGCAGTAGCACTAGTGCTATTTGCTGGTATGCGCGAGCAATTAGCTATGGCTAAAGTACCTAAAGCAATGCAAGGTACACCTATCGCTCTATTAACTGCCGGCCTTCTAGCTATGGCATTCATGGGCTTTAGTGGTGTAGTATAAAACTGAAATATTCGACCCGTTCAATAGATTCGCGAACGGGTCGAACTATAACATATAGTGAACAATGAAGAAATTTGATTGGAAGAAAATTCTGCCCTATGCAGTAGCTATCGTAGCTTTTGTCACGGTAGCAATGATTTATTGTGCTCCTGCTCTGCAGGGAAAAGTACTCCTGCAAGGCGATATCAACAATTGGAAAGGAGCTGCACAAGAAGCTCGTGCATTTTACGAAGAAAATGGCACACGTACCTGGTGGACCAACTCTATGTTTAGCGGTATGCCTACCTATCAAATCACTGGTAGCCTACCTTCTGGAGAAGTCCGCAATACGATGTCCAAAATTGCTCATTTGGGCTTAGAAGGAGGCTGGGAAACTATTGGCATCATCTTTGCCTATTTCTTTGGCTTCTTCTTAATGCTACGCTGCTTTAAGGTTAACCCTTGGCTCAGCATCATTGGTGGTCTAGCCATCGGCTTTTCTACCTATTTCTTCCTCATCATTCCAGCCGGACACGTTACCAAAGCTATTGCTATAGGTTTCTTAGCACCTATGATCGGAGGATTCTATGCTATCTTCCGCAAGCAATATTGGCTAGGTGCACCACTGATGATTCTCTACGGAATCCTAAGCATCACCCTGCACCCACAAATGACATACTATATCTTTATGCTCATTGGTGTGCTAGCTTGCGCTGAACTCGCTATACATATACAAGAAAAGCGAATCAAAGACCTTGGTATATCCATCGGCGTACTGGCTTTGAGCTTGATACTGGTAGTGGGAACCAAGCTCAGCTGGCTCGAAATGAACCAGTCCTATCTTAAAGAAACGATGCGCGGTGGACATAGCGAACTTACTCGCCCTAACGAAGATAAGTCTAAACCTGCTGGTCTTGACTTAGATTATGCTACGCAGTGGAGCTACGGTATAGACGAAACAATGACACTCCTCATCCCTAACTGGGAAGGTGGTGCCAGTGGCTACAATGTAGGTGCTGAATCACAACTATGCCAAACCATGAAGCGGAATGGCGTTCCACGCAAATCTGCCGAACAATTCTGCGAGCAAGTTCCTACCTATCGTGGCGACAAACCATTCACTAGCGGACCAGTATATGTCGGAGCTATCATCTGCTTCTTGTTTGTTCTAGGTCTAATCATCGTCCCTGGTCCATACAAGTGGGCACTATTGGTTGCTACCTTGTGCTCATTTGCACTAGCTTGGGGCAAAAATCTTATGTGGCTGACCGAGTTCTTCTTCAACCACTTCCCTATGTACAACAAGTTCCGCGCAGTCGAAAGTATCTTAGTGGTAGCAGAAATCACCATTCCTCTTCTAGCTCTACTTGCACTGCAGCGTGTCATTGATCAAAAGATGGCTTGGCCAGACTTGCGCAAACACATCCTACTAGCTGGAGGTATCACTGGCGGACTATGCTTGATAGGCGTACTTTTCACCAGTTCGATTGACGTCACAAGTAGCTACGATGCGCAATGGGCAGGACAAATGCCAGAATGGCTCAAATCGGCTATTATGGACGAGCGTGTAGCGATGATCAAAGCCGATGCGATACGTTCACTAATATTTGTAGTTTTGGGTTGCGGTATCGTGTATTGGTATGCATGGAAATCCCAGTCACTCAACTCTAAACACTCTACTCTAAACTACACACTATATGCTGCTTTGGCTGTATTGGTGCTAGTAGATATGATTCCTGTCAACAAACGCTTCTTCGGAGACGACAACTTCGTCAAGGAAAAAGAGGCTGAGGCACACTTTGCAATGCAGCCTTACGAGCAAGAGATTCTGAAAGACACCACACTGGACTATCGCGTACTCAATCTTGCAACCAACACCTTTAATGATGCACGTACTAGTTATCGTCTCAAATCTATCGGAGGATATTCTGCTGCTAAACTACGCAGATACCAAGACCTTATTGATGAGCACATTACAACGGAAATGAATACACTGTTTGAAACAGTTATACGTACACAAGGCTTTATGCTACCAGACTCTACTGCAGGAAAAGGATTTCCTGTACTTAATATGCTAAACACAAAGTACGCTGTAGTGCCTTTACAAGGTGGTAAGAACGCGCCTGTGAAAAATCCATACGCTATGGGCAACTGTTGGTTTGTGGATGAAGTGGTACTAGTGGATAGTCCAGACGAAGAGTGTGCTGCATTACGTAGCTTAGATTTGCACAAACAAGCAGTTGCAGACAAGAAATTCACAGAGAAACTCAATGTAACTAAACCAGAAATCGCTCCATTAATGGCTTATGATGAGGATCGTATAGAGTTGACCTCTTACAAACCAAATTGCTTAGAGTATACTGCCACCAACGAACAAAATAGAGTAGCTGTTTTCTCTGAAATATACTATCCACACGACTGGCATCTATATCTAGTTGATAAGAACAACAAGAATGAGATAGAAATACCTATTGCACGCGTCAATTATACACTCCGAGCCGCAGTTATTCCAGCAGGAACACACAAACTGCGTATGGTATTTGAACCACATGCGTTGAAGACCGACAAAGCTAGTATGGCTATTCTTATTCTTGCATTGCTCTTGAGCGCAGGTGCTTTGACATATCCATTGTGGAGAAAGAAAAAAACAATATTATTATAACAGGGTATTAGTCTATGAAAAAGTTTCTATTTCTATTTGCGATAATGGGAACAACCCTATCGCTCTATGCGCAAGACACTATTGCGCCAGTTCTTGTTTTGGAGGAGGACTTCTCTCTCTGTACTGCAGGTACGCCTGAAATGC
>JAFZEQ010000038.1 GCA_017560605.1 Paludibacteraceae bacterium | reverse complement strand
TCCAAGTAACGATCTACTGTTAAGAGTTTGGCGGTATAAGTCACGCCACTACGTGTTTGAGTAAGGGTAAGGTCCTTGAGGTCCTCCCATTTGGTCGAAGCGATGGTCACATTGTGTCCTACACGGCTTAAATCGTCGTCGTGCCAGCAAACGCAAACACCGTCACTGGTGGTCTTGACATCAATCTCCAAGCCTGTATAGCCATAGTGGTTGATACCATTCATCATGGCCTCTTCGGTGTTTTCTACTCCGCGGTAACTGCCGCGATGACCTGCAAACTTAGGTTTCCATGCATATGCTTGACCTACGATGCAAGCAAATAGCAAAATAGCAGTAATTTTTTTCATGATGTTAATATTTTGGGTTAATTATTATTATCTTCTAAACTCGGCGAGGACGATAGCGGTAGCTATTCCCACATTCAAACTCTCCGAAGTATCTGCATCAGCAGGATAGGAAGGTATTCGGATGGGATGGGTGATTAGTTGTCTAATCTCTGGTGAGATACCATTGCCTTCATTACCCATAATAATCACTCCCTTGCGCTTATCCATTATCGCTCCCTTTTCATACATATTTCCTCCTTCCAGCAAAGTTCCATATACAGGAACTCCTGCTTTTTGTACTTCTTCTAGCCACTCCTTTAAATTAATATAATGTACGCGTACACGCGCGAGTGCACCCATTGTAGCTTGTACCACTTTAGGGTTATAACAGTCAGCAGTATCCATCGAACAATAGATATCATGCACGCCAAACCAATCGCATGTACGGATGATAGTTCCCAGATTACCAGGGTCTTGCACGCCGTCAAGTGCGATGGAAAGAGTTGAGAGTTGAGAGTTAAGAGTTGAGATGGGTATTTGGCGTTTGCGAAAAACTCCTATCACACCTTGTGGTGTGCGAAGATTAGACATCTGGGAAATCTCCACCTCAGTCGCATTGTCTGGAGTGACCATCAATACTAGTTCAAAGGCTCCGCGCAACTCCTCTACGCATTTGTGACCCTCTGCCACAAACACGCCCTCGGCATCACGTTGCTTCTTTTGCTGCAAACTGCGTACCCACTTGACTTGGTTTTTACTTAAATGTTCCATGTTTTTATTTTATGCCCACAGATTTTACGGATTATTCCAGATTAATTTTGAATCTTTGAATTTATTGAATCTTAGAATTACTAAACTCATCCGAGGGGGAATATAATCATCTAATGAAGAGCAATTCACGGTACTTAGGTAATGTCCATAATTGGTCATCTACCCACATCTCCAATTCGTCTACGTGCTTGCGGATATCCTCCATAATAGGTACCACTGTATCGTGGAATGCTAATGCTCTTTCTCGTTGATTATCAATGTGATTAGCCGTTACACGCAATTGTGTCATCTTGTCTACACCCGCAATGATTGCACTTGCATGTGCCTCTATGCGGCGAATCAATAGGCAGTCTTGTTCGTTGAGTGCCTTTGCCTCTTCTGCGTCAAACACCATCTTCACATTGGCCACTTTTTCCAATAACATTTTCTGATAGCGTTTAGCTGCTGGCAATACGTGGTTGATGACCAAGTCGCCAAACACTCGACTCTCTATCTGTAACTTAAGCGAGTAGTTCTCCCACTTAACTTCGCATCTTGACTCCAACTCGGCAGGCGACAATACACCTGTACTGCCGAACATCTTCAACGAACTATCTGATAGGTAGTTATCGATGATTTTAGGCACGTTGGTTTCGCAGTCTAAACCGCGTTTAGCAGCCTCTTCTTTCCATTCTTCGCTATATCCGTTGCCGTCAAAATGAATGGCTTGGCATTCCTTAATATAGCGCTTGATAACATGGAAGAGCGCACGCTCTTTGGCCTCGCCTTTCTCTATCAGCGCATCGACCTCCTGTTTGAACATGGTCAATTGCTCTGCAACAGCCGCATTTAATGCCAATACCGCGCCAGCGCAGTTGGCGCTCGAACCTACCGCGCGGAACTCAAATCGGTTACCCGTAAACGCAAATGGTGAAGTACGGTTTCTATCCGTATTATCAAGCAAGATCTCTGGTATATTACCCACGCCCAACTTCATCTCCTTCTTTGCATTGATGATGATACCTTTATCCACATCTGCATTCTCAATTTGAGCCAAGGCTTCTGTGAGTTGAGATCCTAAGAATACTGATATAATCGCAGGTGGTGCCTCATTCGCACCCAAACGATGCGCATTAGTGGCTGAAACAATAGATGCTTTCAATACGCCATTATGACGATGAACAGCCTTCAATACATTCACCAAGAAGGTCACAAACTGCAAGTTTTGGTATGGATTCTTACCTGGTGCAACGAGGTTGACACCAGTATTGGTACCCAATGACCAGTTGCAGTGTTTACCACTACCGTTCACGCCACCGTATGGTTTCTCGTGAAGTAATACGCGGAAATGATGATGGTGCGCTACTTGCTCCATAAGTGACATAATCAGCTGGTTATGGTCGCTGCCTAAGTTCGCTTCTTCGTATATTGGTGCCAACTCAAATTGGTTAGGTGCTACCTCATTATGGCGTGTTTTA
>JAFZEQ010000037.1 GCA_017560605.1 Paludibacteraceae bacterium | reverse complement strand
TTACGACGACGACGTTGTGAAGGTTGGAATGTACGTTTCATGTTTATCTTGTTTTATGCCCCATCTCGTGGGCGTGATTAATAATTTACATGCGAAAAAGCGTGCAAAGGTACTGCTTTTTTTTGGATTGACCAAATATTTTTGTTTTTTTTTGATTTTTTATTAGGATATGCATAGCAATTATACTTGCTTATCTCTAACTATTTCTGCTACCTTGGACCTACACAGACCAAAAAAACAAGATTTTTTTGGTGATATGAGAAAAAAGTTGTATCTTTGCAGTCATTAAAAGCAAAAGAACTAAACTATGGATTTACAAAGAGTCAAACAACAGTTTAACATCATCGGTAATAGTCCACTATTGAATAGAGGGATAGAGATTGCTACACAAGTGGCTATCACCGACTTAAGTGTGTTAATCATAGGTGAATCTGGTGTAGGAAAAGAGCATTTCCCTAAAATTATACACAACTATTCATCACGCAAGCACGAGCCATACTTTGCCATCAACTGTGGTGCTATACCAGAGGGTACAATTGATAGCGAATTATTTGGTCATGAAAAAGGTGCTTTTACGGATGCTCGCTCGGAGCGCAAAGGGTACTTTGAGATAGCAGACAAGGGCACATTGTTTTTGGATGAGGTAGGCGAATTGCCATTGTCTACACAAGCCCGCCTACTGCGTGTATTAGAGACCGGCGAATTTATTCGAGTAGGTTCTAGCAAAGTGCAAAAGACCAACGTTCGTGTAGTAGCTGCCACCAACTTAGATATCCCTCGTGCTATCAAAGAAGGAAAATTCAGAGAGGATCTTTACTATCGTCTCAACGAGGTTGGCTTGCAAGTACCAGCCTTACGCGAGCGAAAAGATGACATTCCACTACTGCTTCGCAAGTTTGCAAGAGATTTTGCCGACAAATACCAGATGCCTGCCATTAGTTTGACTGAAGAAGCCAACGAAATGGCTAAGCACTACTATTGGCGTGGTAATGTTCGTCAGTTAAAGAATGTGGTCAATCAAATTAGCATTATTGAACGCAGCAGAGAAATAACCCCTGATATCTTACAGCATTACCTACCTCGTAACGAGCAACATACAGGATTGGTAGCAGTAAGTGCGCCAGCCACAGGTCAATATCAAGACACCACCAACATTGCAGTACTAAAACAAATTGTATTGAGTCTTAACAACGACCTACTAGCACTCAAAAAACAAGTTGAAGAACTCAAAACTCAAGTAGATGCTAAGCCTATATACATAGAACAAGGCGAACAAATAGAAAATGTAACAACGATAGCTGCTGAAAAACGCACCCAAGCAGTCATAGAAGACATCACCACTGAAAGTGTGATTGAGGAGGTTACTCCTATCAATAATGCTCCTATCAGCATCAACAAGATTGCAGATCGCGATAGAGATCGTGAGGCTATCAAAGATGCTCTAGAAGCTACTGGTGGCAACCGAAAAGCAGCTGCAGCACTATTAGGCATTAGCGAGAGAACATTGTATAGAAAACTTAAAGAGAAGTAAATGTTTCTAGCGCCGGTGCTATTCCAAGGTTTCAAAGTATTAAATATGAAAAAGAAGATAAGTATAATCATATTATTAGGAATGATGCTAAATGGATGTATCATTAGTTATAAGTTTAACGGTGCTAGCATCGACTACTCCAAAATCAAAACTATAGCTATTGCAGACTTTCCCAATGTAGCTGCCCTAGTATACGCGCCACTTAGTAGTAATCTTTCGGATGGAATACGCGATTTGTTTCAACGCCAAACCCGACTACAAGTCACACGCCGAGGAGGTGACCTAGAGCTAGAAGGCGAAATTATTGATTATGCACTAACACCTATGGCAGTATCAGCCGATAGTTACTCTTCCGAAACCAAACTGACATTAAAAGTGCGCGTGCGTTTCACCAATAATGTTAATCCAGAAGAGTCCTTCGAAAAGACCTATACAGCATATCAAATTTTCGACGCATCACAAATGCTCAATGACGTACAAGAAGAACTCTGTAACACAATGATCACTGAGATCTCTGAACAAATATACAACGACACAGTAGCTAAATGGTAAAGGTTGCACTTAAAATAGCATGGCGTTATTTGTTTGCAAAAAAGAACTTTAATGCCATTCATGTTATCACCACCATATCATCAATAGCTGTGGGAGTTGTAACCGCAGCTATGATTTGCGTATTAAGTGTGATGAATGGTTTTGGTGTAATGATTGAGGATATGTTCTCGCAGTTTGATCCTGATCTACGTATCACCGCCCAAAACGGAAAATCTTTTCACATCACTCCGCAGCTCAAAGACAGTCTACTAGCCTTGCCCGAAGTTAATCTCGTAAGCGAAAGCATCGAAGAAACTGCTCTTGTACATTTTGATGATAAACAAACACCTGTCCAACTTATGGGTGTTGACTCTGTCTTCAACTCACTAACCGCCATTGACAGTCTCATAACCGATGGTAAGTTTCAAGTGCATGATGGAGCCTTCGATCGTGCAGTCTTTGGACAGATTTTAGCATGGAAGCTAGGTATAGGAGCTCACTTTGTGGACGGTATTAAGGTATATGTTCCTAAACGCTTTTCAAAGGTCAATATGATGCGACCAGATGTCAACTTTAATGAAGAGACATGCTTTATTGCTGGTACTTTTGCTGTCAACCAGCAGAAATACGACGAAAATGTTATGCTAGTAGACATCGACTTTACACGCCGACTATTAGAGTTTGATTCTTGCGAAGTTAGCGCACTGCTAGTCAGTACAACAAATACAGAAAAAGCCAAAGCATCTATTGCTAGTGTGCTAGGCGACGGATTCAACATACACAACCGTTACGAACAACAAGCTAACTTTTTCAGAATACTACACATCGAAAAATTATTAACTGCTGTACTACTTGCATTTATCCTACTTATTGCCACCTTCAATAGTATCGGTGCACTATCTATGTTGATTATTGATAAGAAAGACGATATAAAAACCCTATCACATCTAGGAGCTAGTCCTAAATTGATTCGTAGCGTCTTTTTGCTAGAAGGATGGATGGTCAATGCCATAGGAGCCATCGGCGGTGTAGTACTAGGACTCATCATATGCCTCGTACAACAACATTTTGGACTACTTAAACTAGGTAACGGTAGTGAATATATCATTTCTGCCTACCCCGTTGCCGTACAAGCTTGGGATATAGTTTTAGTAACCATTATTGTTTTAGTACTCAGCCTGATATCTGTATGGATACCTGTAAGAAAATGTAACGTAGAAAAAAAATAGAATATCACTAAATGAAAAATTTCATATACATACTGATATTGGTACTGCTGATCAGTTGCGATCCACCTATCAATCGTCCACAAACACCTACTCCTACCACACCTACCCTTGATGTGGATAGTATCTATACTACTGCCGATTTTCGCACCTACGGCGACTATTACAATACAGGTCTCCAAGTTTTTGCTGTGGATTTACTCTCCGAGGGATTGGAATACGACACAGCCTACCATATCTGCGGTACTGGTTGTAACCTCTTCTTGTCTGACATATTCACCAATTGCGACTCACTACCGGCTGGACATTACAAAATGGACTCTGTAGCCAAAGATATGACTTTCCTAAAAGGAATGTACTTTGAAGGGGGAAATATCACAGGTACATACTTGCTGCAAATTAAAGACACCGCTATACAACGCATCGTGTTATTCGAAAGCGGAAGTATGGATGTTAAATATACAGATCAAGGTACACACCTAGATTTTAAACTTTACACAGCGGACTCAACATACTACCACGCGACTTATCAGGGGCCTAGCAGATATAGAATTAAGAGCAGAAAGTAAAGATGATAGAAAAACAATATCATACATTTCTCAAGCTAGAGCGCGGATTAAGCCCTAATTCTGTTGCAGCGTACGAACAAGATCTTCAGCGTCTGAAGACATATATGGATGCACACGGCATAGACCTTGTACACGCTACACATAGCGACCTACAAGCATTTCTCTACGACACATTTAAGTCTATGTCATCTGTTCGTACTCAGGCACGACTGATAGCTGGCGTACATTCTTTCTACCGCTTTCTCATCTATCATAACTATATCGAACAAGATCCATCTGAATTATTAGAGTCGCCTAAAAAAGAACACCATCTACCCCAAGTTCTTAGTTTGGACGAGATAGATAGTATGATTGCTCAAATAGATATGTCCAAACCAGAGAGTCATCGTAACCGAGCTATCATAGAGATATTATACGGTAGTGGTCTGCGCGTAAGCGAACTAGTCAATCTTCGACTAAGCGATATATATCGCCAAGAGGGCTTTATGCGTATCACAGGTAAAGGTAGCAAACAACGCCTAGTACCTATCTCCCCAGTAGCTGACAAGTGGCTTTCATACTGGCTAGAAGATCGCAGCAAGTTGGACATCAAACCCGAATTTAGCGATATCGTATTCCTCAATCGTTACGGAAGACAACTCACAAGGGCAATGATCTTCACCATCATTAAAATGCTTGCCAAACAGGCTGATATACACAAAACTATCTCTCCACACACTTTGAGGCACTCCTTTGCAACACACCTACTACAAAATGGAGCAGACCTGCGAATTATTCAAGACCTGCTGGGACACGAAGATATTACAACAACCGAAATATACACGCACATCGAAATACAAGACCTACGCGAAGCTATACTCAAATACCACCCCGAGAATAAATGAAAAGACTATCACTAATCATATTATGCATATTCTCTGTCGTATCATTGTTACACGCACAAGAAACGATAGTAGTAGGCGAGGTATACGATGCTAACACTGGGGCTAATATTCCCAATGTACATATCTATTTGCAAGGTACGCAAATTGGCACCTCTACCAATGCAGAGGGTATGTTCCTTTTACGAGCTAACCTAGAGCAAAATAAGACTATGGTTGTCAGTGCTGTGGGGTACCAAACCGAGCGATTTAAGATCGAGGCCCACTCACAATCAGGCATAGAAATTGCACTAAAAGAGAAGGTAGGAAACCTAGGAGAGGTATTCGTTACACCCAACGAGAATCCCGCTCTACCACTGATGGAGAAAGTGCGGGCGCGAAGACAACAGAACGCCACCAAATACACGGGTGATATTATTTCATCAACTGCGTTGTATGTTTCTGACATACAAGCCAAACATCTGCAACGATCCTTGTGGAAAAACCTGCAAGCAGGTATGATACAACAGGACTCAACCTATTTTCTACCACTATACTGGCGTCAAGAGCAAGCAGATAGCGTGCGCGAAAAAGCCACCTTACTCACAGAAACTGACTATCAAGTGCTACTATCACAGTTACCTAAGTCATTTAACTTCTATGACAACAACCTAGCTATCTTCAGTGCAACTATGTTAAGCCCATTGGCTGCTGCTGGTAACACATACTACCATTACTATTTAATAGATAGTACCCAGGTTGGAACAGAAAAACATTATCTCTTACATTTTAAGACAAAAAATCCTTTCTACGCCACCTTCAATGGCGAAATGACTATTGACTCGGCAAGTTGCGCGCTCAGACATATCAAAGTAAGTGTACCGCAACAAAATAGTGTGAACTATCTCAGACGATTAAGCATAGAACAACACTATGCTTCAAACAATACTGTGGAAAAAGAAAGCATTGACATGCTTATGGATTTTGCCATCAAAGCAGATTCTAGCCGCTATTTTCCTACACTTCTGCTTACTCGTAATACGCAAATGACACAAGTCAATGAGCCTACAGCATCCATCAAAACACCTTTGTTGAATGCAACAGACTCACTTGTATTGCCTGCTTTGGATAGTTTGAATAATACGATGCTATTCAAAACAGCCAAACTAGTAGCCTATGTTATACAAACAGGCTGTATACCAACTAGTAAATATGTAGAGATAGGCAAGGTACATCATGTGTTCAAACTAAACCAAGGAGAGGGTTTCCGATTTGGATTGCCTCTGCGCACTACAGAAGAACTATGGAAGAATGTCTGTCTTGAAGCAATGGTGGCATATGGCTTTGGCGATAGAGCTTGGAAAGGATTTGGACAAATCAATATTGCCTTTCCAACCCAGAGAAGACATCAGATGTACTTGAAGTATAGTGATGAATATGTATATTCGGATGTAGATGAATTTCATGAGGTACTGCGAGAAAATATTGTATTCAACCGCCAAATCAATATGGTCACCAGAATGATGCAAGGCGTACCATTTAACCAACAATACTACTATAATACCACATCTCGCCGTCAAGAGGGACGAATACATTTTGAAAACGATTGGAATAAGTATCTAGAAACACAATCATACTTTAAGATAGGACAACAAGGTTATGGTCTAGCTACAAAAGATTATAATGGTCAACCTACCTTCTTCTATTCCACATTAGGAACTACTGCTCGAATAAGTTTCAACGAGAGAAAAGTAGATTGGTATTTTCAACGCAGACATATCTACAACGATCTTCCAATAATCTATGTCGGTGCAGAGTTGGGTAGTTATCGATTGGGAGATATGCCATCCTATCGTATGTACGGTAACCTACAATTTCTTCTACGACACAATGTTAATCTCGGTATGGCAGGAGAACTGGATTATCGTTTGCAAGCGGGTTTAGTGTTTGGCAAGGTTCCATATCCTCTGCTTCATCACTTTGCAGGTAACCAAACTCACACATTTGATCCAGATCGATTCTCATTGATGAACACATTTCAATACGCCGCCGATCAATTTATTGCACTGCATGCCCATTGGAATGGCAAAGGAGTACTCTTTAATCTAATCCCAGGTGTCCGCTATGCACGCCTGCGCGAGCTATTGGTACTGAAAGTAGCATATGGCGGTCAAAGAAACAACCACCAAGAAGTATTAGCATACCCTACTATTAATCAAGAAAATTACCAAATGCTCTCTTCACTAAATGTACCTTATGTGGAAGTGGGAGCTGGTATTGGTAATATTCTGCGCATAGGAGAGGTTTATGGTGTATTCCGAGTGACTCACCTAAACGACCCTACTCCATGGTGGGCTATACGATTTAGACTACATTTGGGAATGTAGGAAGGAGATTCGAGATTAGGAGTTCAGGATTAGGAATTAAAAAAAGATTGCCAAACTTGGCAATCTTTTTCTATTTAGCTATTACGATAGTTTTTAGGAGTTATGCCTTCGTATGTTTTGAAAAAGCGATTGAAGAATGCCACATTTTCAAAGCCCAGGCTACTAGCGATCTCTTTTATCGGTGTAATTGATAATTTGAGCTGAGCCTTGGCGTCAGTCAGTATAGCTTCTACAATCAAGTCACCAGCTGTGCGACCACTAGCTTGCTTGATGGTAGAACATAGATGCGGTACTGTGATGCGCAATGCCTCTGCATAATCAGACACATGGTGCCACTCTTGATAATGCTTCATCACCAAACCGCTATACTCATGATATATCTCTGTTTTACGATCCATCGGTTTGGACGTGTCACCACTGTTGGCCACAAAATAGTCTTGAAACATTAGATGAATCAAATTATATACATGCACCATACGCTCACTATTGAGCATACTTGGTGTACAGTTTACAGCACCTTCTAGCAAATGGGTAAAAGTTGTTATTACCTCTGCCTGCTCGCTTGATACACCAACTATCTGACATGCTTCAGAAGTCATCAATCGAGGACGACGGATACTGTAGGCATTTTTTTCAAGGAATGATGATGAAAAGATAATGTAACTCAGCTGTGCATCCTCACTAAATTCGTGCACCAAGAAAAAACTATTAGGTGCTAAATATATGATATCATTCTCATGAAAATCATATTGAGTAATATTTACCGTCGCACGCGCGTTACCTTTTACCATATAAGCATACACACCACACAAGATTTTGCATGGAAAACGCATGTACTCATTTAGCACCTTGCCACTAGCTTCACCAAAGATATAATCAATGGGGCAATCAATCAATGGAATTTCGTTTTGCATAGTATTTTAGATTTATTTCGGTGCAAAGATACATATTTTATTTCGCATAAACAAAAAAAAAAGCAGTTTTATACATACAAAACATACTTTTTCATAAGAATTGACTATTTTTTCAAAATTTTATTACCAATACTTGTATCTGAAAATATATTCTATGGAACTACTTTTCATGTTATAGTATTAGTTATTTATGGGCGCACAGTGATGTGAAAACAAGCTTGTTTCTTCTCGTACTTTACATAGATACGACCAGCACGCTGTTCGTTCAATAGCACCTGTCCTAAAGCTAACTTTAGATTATCCTGGTGCATATACATACGCGACGGCTCTAATTTATCAAAACGAAAATATGCCAAGTCAAAGGTGGTACCATAGCAATGGCAGGAGTTAATAGTGGCATTGATATTGGTTAGTTGCAGCTGTTTAACATCGTCCTGCGTGCGCAAAATACTGGTTACATAAAAACGATATTGTGGTAAGTCGTTACGTTTCAAAATGTCCGCAAAGCCTTCACCAATGCGTTCCAGCTCAGCTAATGCGGCAGGCACTAGATAAGGAATAGAATGTGATAGTGTATCGACAATATAATTATCGTTAGTCTCCACTTTTTGCAATCTACGAGTCATCTTTTCAGCCTCCCTACGATCTTTAGGAGGTGTAGCGAGGCCTAGTTTTTTAGCCGCTAATTCTTGTTTATCCTGAGCATCACAGAACTTTTCCTCATAACTAAAAGTCCGTCCTGGATATGCTACTAGACTATCCTCTACAATATCACCTGCACCTCTACCTCTACCTAGACCACAAGATGTAGTTATACACAATAGTCCTGCACATAGCAGAACTAACACTATATAGCATCTGATTGTTGATTTCATCGTTTATTTCTTTACAGAATGTAGCAATGTAGCCTTCAAGTCATGCCATGCCAAAGATGGAAACAGTTTACCCAACTGAAAAGCTTCAAAAAACAATTTATAGCCTGTATATGTAACTTGCAATAGGCGATTAGATTTAGGACGCTCCTTATCAAAATACCTCATCAGGGATATTTCCTTGAGTGAAAGATTAGCTGGTCGACCACAATGTCCGTCACGCAACAATTGCTTAAGTAATCGGTCTGCTCGTTTCTTGTATCGGTCAGTATAGAGTGGAAACGCAGTTGTTGGCAAATGTAAGGCATTTACCAAAACATGTCCAAAAGTCTGCCAAGCAGCCTTCATATGCAAAGCAGTAAGAATTGCATCTATCTCACAGCATAAGCCCTGCCACTCCTCTGCCTTTAATTGCTTATAGGCTTCATTTAAACAAAGTGCCCAATCTGCTAATTGTCGGAATCCTACACCCGAACTCTCGAAGTGGTGCCAAGCATGCATAAAGACATATAGAGCGTTATATGCTGCTGGTGGTACTGGTACCATAGTATCACCTATGGATACTGTTGATGTAGGGGAAGCCAGGTACTTTTTGGTAAAAGATTGGTATAGTTTATCAGCTTTCTTATCGTGGAACTCCATCGTGACACGATGCAATTCTACCACGCGATCTTGATTTTCGTCAAGGACTAATATAAAGTGTATTCCGCCACGGATATCTGAATGCCAATGTGCATCATGATATGCAGCACTAACTATCTGTGCAGCACGATGGTAGTGCTCTTCACCCACATAAATATCTACATCGCCAAAATCACGCATATCAGGATCAGGATACAGACCTGACAGGCTATACCCCTTGATTAAAGTAGCGTGTATGTTATGTTCTGCTAGTAAAGAAATAACATCCACTGCAAGTTGGTTTAAACGCGCATGACGAGATAGCAACAAAAAGACATTAGCTTGCAATTGCTTGTCAAAGGGTGTTGCAATATGATTAGCCTTGATCCACATGCTAAAAGCGTGCAAACACTTTTGGCGTGCAGAAAGATTTAATAATGCCTTCCAATCAACATCAGAAGGAACATCCGTAGATGTCCCCCACACTATTGATCGAAGAATAGCAAAAAATATGTTCTCTTGCTCTCTAAACACTAAACTACTTAATAATACCTATTTCCTTCCAGTCATCGATAGTGGCTTGAGCATCTTCGCGTGCTAGATCTTCAGTCACATCATACTCATCCAACAAGAGCTGGGTCAAAGTCTCTACATCAAAATCCTTACCTTGAACATTCTGCCAGAGGTATGCCGCAGCTTCGTTAAAAGTAATAATATTGTTAAAACTTACGAGTTCAGCACTCTCACCTATCAATATGTAGTCTCCACCTAGTTCGCGTAAACGGAAGCCTTTTTTAGTTCTCATAATATTCTAATCTTTTGATATGATGACGATATAGTTTGAGATAAAACTTCTTTATAAAAGTTGGCAAATGTCTCCATATGCGTGCTTTGCTCATACGCTTTCTCTTGCCATCTTTTCCTTTGATTCGTACAACTCGGCCGATGATATCAGTCTCACGGCAAACTTCATAACCTTCGAGGTTACCATCACCACGAAGAATAATTTTTTTACCATTGATCTGGTAAACACGGTGCAAAACATGCTTATCTCCCACCTTGGCTAAAACGATGATACCTACTTTTACTTCACGACATTTAGCAAGGATCACTTTGTCTCGTTTACCCTCAATAAAAGGACGCATACTTACGCCTTTAGGAATAAACTCCACCATATGACCCATATTGATCAATCGTTCAAATTCGGGAATCAATACCTCGTTACTTTTCTCCATTATATATCTTTAAATTATTTTCATTTAACACCATCGCAGCAGACCTTAGCTGCATCTTGATTAGGTAGGCATGCAAGGTGATAACATGGTGTATGTGTAATAATATGCTTGATAGTTTCAAACATATTGTCCGCCATTGTTTGCTCCATTTTTAATCCCGAAGCAGAGGATAGCATATAGGCATATGCTTGTGGAAGGGTGATAGATTGTATCTGGTTTTCAGGTGCTTGACTAAGTTTGACTATTGCCCCTACAGGAGCATCTGCATTCTTATAGCAAGGGGTCTTTCCACTCCATGGCGAGCCATAGACACGCACCTGTCCATTGTCCATCACGCGCAAGATGGGATTGTCATCATTCAATAGCCACGCATCCTCAAACGCTGCTAGCCATTGTCTGGCATGGGTAGATTTGCCTGTACCACTATGCCCTAGGAATAAATAACCCAATGCATCTTCACCTTTGGAACCGTTAGAACCTTGAAACTCTGGAACTTTCTTGACTACCACCGCCGCATGCATTTCAAGGGTCATAAGCGGAGCTGTACGAAAAGCATACATCAGCATCAAACCATTGTCTATGCAAAAGCGTATATCTTGGCAGTTGCCGTCAATGTGCAATGCGCCACGGGTGAAGTCACTCGTGCATATTAGTTCACAACAGATAGGCGAAGAGGCTATTTGCGAT
>JAFZEQ010000036.1 GCA_017560605.1 Paludibacteraceae bacterium | reverse complement strand
TTGTCTGCCTTGATAGACACGGTCATCTTACCTTGATCTTCCTCAGCCATAGAAGAACGCTCGTTGATGATAAAATCACCAATCTCCTTTGCATCTGCAAATGAGTCATCCAATTGGATACGAGTCTCAGCACCGAACTGCTTACGGAACTCAGCTGTAGGAGTACCTACATAGATATAACGAACCAATGATTTTTTCTCGATCTTAGTTAACTCTGTTGCTTGTGGATTTTGAACCGAAACCTTGTAAGTAACCTCCTTCATAGATGTAACTGACATGAAGAAGAAAAGCAACATGAAGATGATATCTGGCAATGAACTAGTGTTCAATGCAGGCATCTCGCGTTTATCATTTCTACGAATTTTAGCCATAATTACTTACCATAATTTTTAGGTTCAGCCTCAGAAATCTTTTGAGGATAAATCTTTTGAATTTTCTTTTGCCACTCTTCATCTAACTCTTCGTAAGAGCATTTGAAATATTTTTGTGCGCATTCCTCACGCAACTCGTTGTATGCTGCTACAAGTTCGTTTTGCACGTCCAAGTATGCTTGGTACTGTGTATCCGCGTCGTTTTGCACAGAAATCACGTGGTCCTTAGTATACTTAACAGTTCCGAATGGCTCGCCAAAGTTCTCTGAATAAACAACTGGCAAACCTGGATCCTCAGCGACGTTAGCAATAAACTCTTTCGCTTTAGCACGCAATTGACGTACATCAAGGAAATCTCCCTCAACCAAGAGTTTGTTCTCTGAGTTGATCTTTACTAAGAAGATATCACGGTCTTTAATCTTCTTTTCCTCAAGCTTTTGATTAGGATCTGGTGGTTGAGGCAAGCGACGTGATAGTCCCTGATTGACATCCATAGAGGTAGTAACCAAGAAGAAGATGAGCAGCAAGAACGAAATATCCGCCATAGAACTGGCGTTAATCTCTGGAATTTTCTTTGCCATAACTACAATTGATTACCTTTTAAGTTTTGAATATACTGCACCAAATACCAAAGATACTACAGTAGCACCTGTTAGGATATAAGTAAGATACATAATAGCATCGGTCAAACGAGCCATAAAGCCTTCGTTCTCAGTACCCTCATAACCGAGGATCTCAACCTTAGCATCGCTACCAAAATGCCAGCATAGGTAGCAAAGACCTACCGCTGCAGCAAGTACTATGGTTGTAACGATAGCACCCTTAATATTGGTAACAAAAGAACTAACGTACTTAACCAAAACGAAGCCGAAAGTAACTGCTATAACTACTCCAACGAGAGCATAAGTCCAGTAGAGCAAGAGGTCAGTTTTAGCTGGAACAGCCAAAACATCACCAGCAACCTCATGGGTCTCATCTGAATTACCACCGAAGAAGAAAGCACCTATAACATAGAGGCCTGCAAGCATCAAGAGCCATAGGATAACTTTTGGGATGTATTTATAATAATTCTTCATAATAATCTAATTTTGCATGTTTAACAATAATAGGAAAGCAGTCTGCAAAATCGATTACTTCTTTTGTGCTGCGTCGTACTCAACCACGAGGTCAAGGAGGCTGATAGAACTATCCTCCATCTCGTTAACGAGGCCCTCAACAAGGCTAAGAATGTAGTTGTAGAATACTTGAAGAATAATAGCGATGATCAAACCGAGGAGAGTTGTCAAAAGCGCAACCTTGATACCACCAGCAACGACTGTAGCTGAGATATCACCTACTTGTTGGATCTTATCGAACGCTTGGATCATACCGATAATGGTACCCAAGAAACCCAAAGATGGAGCGATAGAAATAAAGAGAGAAATCCAAGAAAGGTTCTTCTCCAAAAGACCGAGTTGAACACCACCGTAGCTAGAAACAGTTTTCTCAACAACCTCGATACCCTCGCTGTAACGGCTCAAACCTTGGTAGAAGATACTTGCTACAGGACCACGAGTGTTACGGCATACCTCAAGAGCTGCCTCGATACCACCCTCTTTCAAAGCTGCCTCAACTTTATTGAGAAGGTTTTTAGTGTTAGTTTTGCTCAAGCTCAAGTAAATGATACGCTCGATACAAAGAGCCAAACCAAATACCAAACAGAGAAGAGTAGCTGCCATGAAGCCAGCACCACCCTCGATAAATTTAACTTTCAAAGTTTTGTGAAGAGCCACCAAACCCTCCTCCTCTGCTGCATCAGCAGCATCAGTTGCAGGAGCCTCTGTGTTCTCTACTTGTACATTAGCTGAATCTTTCTCAGCAGGAGCTGGAGTTTCAGCCATAACAGCAACACTACCAATAGTAAGCATTGCTAGCACCGTAAGGGTTGCAAAAACTTTTTTCATACGATTTGTTTTTAGTATTAAATTGTTTATATTTATGATTTGTTCGTTTTGTTCAATTGTTGCTAGAGGGACTAGAAGAACTAGTAGAACTAGAGTACCTAGGAAATCTATATTTTCTCCGAGGACTCAAGAAAACCGACCTTGCTATGCTCGCCCACCTCGAACACCCACAGTCTGCCACGGGCATCCTGTGCAATCCTTTTTCTTACCCCCTCGCTCAAGCAAGCTTGGACTCATCCGTCCCTAAGGGGGATTTCTGCGTAATCCCAACAAGCTGCCGCTGGCACCTTGTTCAAAGCTTTTCTAAAACTCATTCGCTCAAACAAGCTTGGACTCATTCGTATTAGAAAATCTTTGCGGAGAGAGGGGGATTCGAACCCCCGAAACCCTTTTGGAGTTTACACGCTTTCCAGGCGTGCCTCTTCAACCACTCGAGCATCTCTCCTTCGCGTTAGCGACATTGGCAACGCCTAAAAGGCATCTTATTAATCGTCAAGTTACGCACTCACTAAACGGCACAATACACCTAACGACCCGCAAAGGTACAAAAAAAAATTTATATAAGCACTATAAATTGTGATTTTTTTTGTTATTTTTCACAATTTTACTCTAAAAAGCGCTTGTGCATTGGCAGAAGTCTGCTCTATAACATATTCTACTGAACAACCATACACCTCTGCAAGACGCTCTGCCACATAGCGCATCCAACGACTTTCATTACGTTTGCCACGATGAGGTACTGGTGCCATATAAGGTGCATCCGTCTCTAAAACCAACGATTCCAACGGGATACCTACCAAGTTCTCGGCTAACTTACAATTCTTAAAAGTCAATACACCACCTATACCCAAATAATAACCCATTTGAACAAGCTGCTTAGCCACCTCATGACTTCCACTAAAACAATGCATTACACCCTTAACAGAAGGAAACTCGCGTATGATACCTAAAGTATCCTCTGTAGCATCGCGACTATGAATCATCACGGGCAAATCATATTCCTCTGCCCAACGCATCTGCTCGCGAAAAGCCTGATGTTGCTGTTGCTTAAAGGTCGTATCCCAATGGTAATCCAAACCTATCTCGCCGATAGCGACCAACCTAGGGTTGAAAGAAGGAAGGGGTTCTAAGCGCACTTCGTGCTGTTCTAAAGTTCTAAAAGTAGAAGAAAGGGATATGTCCACAGCAGATTTGATGGCGGCTAGTTGCTCCTTCCAATCTTCTTTGACATTCTCAGGGTGTAAACCTAAAGCAGGATATAGGTATCCTGGATACTTGGCACAGACATCTAATACATCCTGGGTGGTAGCTGCTTCTACGCCAGGTACTAGGATAGCCTCTACCCCATCGGCACGTTGTGCCGCGAGAAAAGCATCCAAATCGTCCGCATACTGCGGATCGTCTATATGACAATGGGTATCGATCATTTAGTTGAATGTTGAAAGTTGAATGTTAAAAGTTTAATGTTGAAAGGCAGAGTGGTTTCGTGTTAGAATACTACTATCGCCATAGCTTAGGAAGCGAAAATCATGCGTAAGGGCATAGTCGTATATAGTATGCCAATCACCTGACACAAAAGCACTTACTAGCAACAATAAAGTAGATTTAGGCTGATGAAAATTGGTGATCAATTTATCTACCACATGAAAATCATAACCTGGTTTGATCATAATTTGCGTTTCAGCGTGCAAAACATCTTGACCTGTTGCATCAAGATAATCTAACAGTGCTTGCAATGCCTCAGAAGTACTCAAGGTATATTCACGCATATATGGTGCAAACTGGGAAACAGAAAGAGTAGTATTGAGTAGTGTAGAGGAGGATTGAATAGTGTGGAGTTGTTCGCCAAGGAAATACAAACTTTCAAGCGTACGCATACTAGTTGTACCCACAGCAACAATATCTCCCATATGCTCTTTTAATGTTTGTATCGTTTCTCGGGTCACTGCTATAACCTCGGTATGCATAGTATGCTCGTTGGCATTAGCAACCTTAACTGGTTGAAAAGTACCAGCACCCACATGTAATGTCACCTCGGCCGTTTGCACACCCTTTGCACGTAGACTATCTAACACCTGATCGGTAAAATGAAGACCTGCCGTAGGAGCTGCTACTGAACCTTTGATGCGTGAATAAACGGTTTGATAAGTAGTCTTGTCGCTCTCCTCGGTTTTACGATTGAGATACGGAGGGATAGGCAGTTCGCCTACGGAGTCTAATATTTCGGCAAACGTAATATTTAGATCGACTACATCTGTAGATCGTGCAGAGCCCTGTAGATCGCTAGCGCTGTAGATGGAAGTCCATGAAAAATGCACAGCAAAAGTGTTACCCGTTTGTTCCCCTTTTTCGGCACAGAGTGTAACTACTTGCCCCGAAGGCAGAGTAGTCTCGAGTGTTAATGGACCTGCTTTCCACTTTTTAGCATTGCCTATCATACACTTCCATGTACAACCATCTGTGGCACCTAATGACAGTTGATAATCACTAGGTTGCACAGGTTCTAAGCAGAAAATCTCAATGCGAGCACCAGTGGGTTGAGGAGGATTAAGGAGTGTGGAGGAGGATTGAGGAGGATTGTTTTTATGAAACTCTAATCGTGCCTGGATAACACGAGTATTATTATATATCAATAGAGAATCAGGCGATAGGTATTCACCTACATGATGAAACACATCCTCAGACACCTGCCCATTGCGATATACCAGTAGTTTGCTATGGTCGCGCTGCGCCAATGGATACTTGGCTATACGCTCGTCAGGCAAAGGGTAATTATATTCTTCTATAAGGATTTCTTCCATGATTTATGATCGCCTTTGAAGAGGACATATTGGTTAAACAAACAATCTAGATCACCATTGAATAGGCGAATACGTTTAGCTGGACGCAAACCGATACACTTGAGTGCTTCTTCGTTGCTAGAAATAACCCAGGCAGTAGCACCACTAAATTGATGTTTGAGTGCGGTACCCATATCTTGGTACAGGCGAAGTACATCTTTATCCTGCGAGAGACGTTCACCATAAGGAGGGTTGATTATCACCAAAGCACCGTCTACATGACAAGCACCTAGCTTACCATCTTCTGCTTTCAACTCTTGTACGCGTACTTGTCTCACCTCTATATCACGCTGCAAGCCAGCAGACTGGATATTCTTTTGTGCAGCTTGTGCAGCATAAAAACCAGCATCTGAACCATATATCTTGTATTTGAAATCACGCTCTCGGCTGTCATCGTTGTAAACATCCTCCCAGAGATCAGCATTGAAGTTAGCCCATTTTTCGAAGGCAAAACCCTGTCGATAGACACCCGGTGCGATATTACGCGCTATGAGTGCAGCTTCAATAAGTAGTGTTCCAGATCCACACATTGGATCGTAAAAATCACTTTGTCCATTCCATCCGGCAAGAAGTAGCATACCCGCAGCCAATGCCTCATTGATAGGGGCTTGTGTATTAGCCACACGGTAACCTCGTTTATGTAAGCTCTCGCCTGAACTATCCAATGATAGGGTTACGCGATCGCCTGCGATATGAATATTGAGATAGAGGTCTGCGCCTTCAAGACGCACATTAGGACGTTGACCCTCGCGCTCCATCCAATAGTCAACGATAGCATCTTTGACGCGATAAGTAACAAATTGCGAATGACGAAAATAGTCTGAATATACCGTCGCATCGATTTGGAAAGTAGTTTTGAGAGTCATAAACTCGGACCAGTCAAGAGCTTTGACATGTTCATATATATCATCGGCCTTTTGTGCTTTGAAAGAAGCAATAGGCACTAGTACGCGAGTAGCGGTACGTAGACACATATTAGCCGTATAGAGCATACGTAAATCGCCCGTAAAAGATACGGCACGACGCTCTACTTGTACATTGTTGGCACCTAGTTGCACCAACTCTGCAGCAAGCACTTGCTCAAGCCCCTTGAAGGTTTTGGCTAACATTGAAAATTCGGTAGTATTCATTCACTCTAAAAGTTCTTATCTCGACCAAAGGTCTTGAACGATTAATTTGCAAGAAATTTTACTAAGCGCTTCGTTGTTCTAAAGGTTCAATGAGACGCCTGATTGATTATCGGCTGACGCGTACATATAGTACTAGACCTATAGCTAGGAAGACAAAGTTAGGCAACCATACACTGAGAAACGGTGTCATAACACCTGAAACGGAGAACGTACTGGACACCGTGGAGAAGAGGATATATAAAGCCGTAAGAGTAATACCAATACCTAGGTTCTTACCCATACCACCTCGTACCTTCTTAGAACTAAGTGTAACACCTAACAGGGTCATAATAAACGCACCTATCGGACCTGCCCAACGCCTCCACCACTCTGTTTCGAAGGCAAGCACATTGCCTACACCTCGATCACGGAGCTTTTGGATATATGATTTTAGTTCTGGATTGGTCATCATCTGAGCATCTTCGGTGGTATAAAACAGTTCTTTAGGCTCGATAGGTATAACCGTATCAACGCGTGTACCTCGAACTAGTTTCTCATGCAAACCATTGAAATCGCGACGCACATAATTGTACATACGCCACTGGTAAGCAGAATCATATTCTAGGCGCTCGGCTGTCATACGAGATATTATACGCTTGCCATCAAAGTGATCTAATGAAGCACGATAACCCATATTGGTTTGTTTTTGGAAAGTCTCGATATATAAGACCGTTCTAGGAGAAACCTTTATCTGCACATTGTTAGCATTATCACGCGTGTAACGCTTAATATACTTATCTTGAAAAGCAAGCATAGAAGCAGATGAACGCGGAATGATGTAGCCTGTAAGTGCAAAACTCATTAAGAATAACAAGGTGGCACAAAAGAAATAAGGTAGCATCAGACGATGATAACTGACTCCACTAGATAGAATTGCAATAATCTCGCTATCACCCGCAAGCTTGGATGTAAAAAATATAACCGAAATAAATATGAACAGCGAGCTGAACATATTGGCAAAATAAGGAATGAAATTGAGATAATAATTCAAGATTATCTCCTTGAGAGGTGCTTGAGTTTCAAAAAACTCGTCCATCTTCTCCGTCAAGTCAAATATGATGGCAATACTCATAACAAGCACTATCGAAAAGAAGAATGTGCCTAAGAATTTGCCTATAATATATCTGTCAAGTCGTTTCAAATAGTTTGATATTTTAGAAGTTTAAGAAGTTTTAAGGCTTTAAACGTTTAAAATAGCGAAGCTATAAAACTAATAAAAGTCTTTAAACAACTGCATAACGGATTACATTCGTTGCATGAGTCGTGGCATGACGTCATCTTTCCATGACTTGAAGTCACCTGCCAATATATGCTTGCGAGCTTCACCTACTAACCAAAGGTAGAAAGCCAAATTGTGGATACTGAGTATCTCAAGCCCTAGCATCTCCTGTGAATGGATCAAGTGGCGTACATACGCACGTGTATATTGATGGTCTACAAAACTAGTTCCGCAAGGATCAAGTTCGGTGAAATCATTCTCCCACTTCTTATTACGAAGATTCATTACGCCATTTTGGGTGAAAATCATACCATTGCGACCATTGCGTGTAGGCATTACACAGTCAAACATATCCACACCACGCTCGATAGCTTCTAGTATATTCCATGGCGTTCCAACCCCCATAAGGTAACGAGGTTTGGTTTGGGGAAGAATATCGTTGACCACCTCAATCATAGCATACATATCTTCGGCAGGTTCGCCTACGGCTAATCCACCAATAGCATAACCATCGCGATCAAGATCGCGTAATCGCTTAGCAGCCTCCTGACGCAAATCGGGATACACACAACCTTGAACAATAGGGAATAAGTGTTGCTTATAATCGTAAACATCAGGAGTCGAATCAAAGCGCGCTATACAACGATCTAGCCAACGATGGGTACGCTCCATAGACTTCTTGGCATACTGATAATCAGCAGTACCAGGACAACATTCGTCAAATGCCATCATGATATCAGCACCTATCTCACGCTGGATATCCATTACATTTTCAGGTGTGAACATCAGTTTGCGACCATCGATATGTGATGAGAACTGCACTCCCTCTTCGGTCATCTTACGTATATCGGTAAGCGAAAATACCTGAAAACCACCAGAATCGGTCAATATAGGACGTTTCCAACCTTCAAAACGATGTAGACCTCCAGCTTGATGCAAAATCTCTGTGCCAGGACGCAGATATAGGTGATAGGTATTGCCTAAGATGATTTGAGCATTGATGTCGTCCTCTAGATGACAGCGTTGCACACCCTTGACTGTACCAACTGTACCTACAGGCATAAAGATAGGTGTCTGAATGTCACCATGATCTGTATGTACAACACCCGCGCGGGCGCACGTGTGTGTATCCGTATATATAAGGTCGAAAAAAGCCATTAAGCTATATGATTATTCTCAGGAAAAACAATAGAAGGTTTGAATACCTTCACTTCATCTTCTGTCATCAAGGCATAAGCCATAATGATGACTGTATCGCCCACATGTACAAGATGCGCAGCTGCACCATTGATGCAGATACATCCACTACCTCGTTTACCAGGAATAACATATGTCTCGATACGAGCACCATTGGTATTATCTACCACCTGCACCTTCTCGCCAGCATAGATGTTAGCAGCATTCATCAGATCCTCATCAATAGTTATGCTACCAATATAATCTAAATTAGCCTCTGTAACAGTGACGCGATGTATTTTAGATTTTAGAACTTGTAATAACATTATTAGTATAAATTACTTATCTCAATGTGTTCAAACGATATTTTCACAAAATCAGGTTGCAAAATTACTATAAAAATTCCACATACGCAAAAAAACTTCAAAATTATTTGCACAATTCAAAAAAAAGTAGTACTTTTGCACCCGATTTCGAGGAGAGATGGCAGAGTGGTCGATTGCGGCGGTCTTGAAAACCGTTGAGCTGAGAGGCTCCGGGGGTTCGAATCCCTCTCTCTCCGCAAAGGACAAAAGTTCAAACACGAAAATCCTTAACTGTTAGGTTAATGATTTTTTCTTTTGTATACTCAAACAAAGAGAAACACAATATTTAACATTTTATTCTTTACTTTTTATGAAAAGATTTTTGATTATCCTATTTATTGGCATGATGTCATCTATTGCTATTGCGCAAACTCACATTATTGTAGCAGGTGATAATGTATGCCTTCGTCATGGTCCTTCAGAGTCTACCAAGATGACTGGTCCAAATGCGCCTCATTTTTATACAGGTCAAACTTTACCTTATTGTGGACAAGAGGGTAATTATTATAAAGTAAAATGGAATGGTGGAATTTATTATTTCCCAGTCAAATATGCTCGCCTCAGAGGTGAGAATAATACGCAAAATACCTCAAAATCTTATTCGTTAGTTGTGGTTGCTGGTGATGATGTTTGTTTAAGATCAGCTCCTAATGAGAACTCAAAAATCACATCTCGCAACTACCCACGCCTATTCACAGGCGAGTTATATCCATACTACGGCACTGTAGGAAATTATTACAAGATTAAAGTGGGAGACAACTTCTATTATATCCCTACAAAATATGGTCGATTAAGACAATAAGGAGACATAGGTTGAAGACTGACACTCTCCGATAGATAAAAGAAGAACGAGTCCAATAGGGCTCGTTTCTTTTTTTGTATTGCACCGGATACTCCTAGTAAGGCAGACGTTCGATGTGTCATTGCTTAGTAATGACGATATCGTCGAATCCCTCTCTAGACTATTTAGACGCGCTATACTATCTAGATAGACTAGATTATCTAGAAGTACTAGCCTACTCCATACAAAAAACGACTGCCCATTAGAGCAGTCGTTTTTTATATTCTCGCCTATAGCCTATAGAGCCGCAAGCTTATTAGATCCAACGAACGTAGCAGAAGTCCATACGATGTGGCAACAAATCGTTCTTAGGATACATACGCAAGCCGAACTTCATACCGCCAGCGTAGTCCAAACGATAGTCTACCTCGAAGAAGAGGTGGCTGCCCTCTGCCTTAACAAGGTTGAGTTGCTTAACCTCGTAGAGCTTGTCGTTGTTGTGAGTAGAGGTGCGGATAGCTACGAGCTCAACGCCGATACCCTTGTCGTTAAGACCCTTGGTATCCAACTCTACTGCTACCTTGCACTTGCCACCTACGTTAGCTGGCAACTCGGTTGGCTCAAAAATAGAGTTTACTACCTCGATGTTATCCCAGTGAGCTACGATGTTTTGCTTCCACTCTACGATCTCTTTAGCGATCTTGTAGTTATCTGCACCGAGAAGAGCGTGACGCTTAGCCAACTTGTTGTAGAACTTCTCGAAGTAGTCATCCATCATACGCTTGGTTGTGAAGCGTGGGGTGATCTTAGTTACAGAGTTCTTGATAGTTTGAATCCATGCTGGAGAGTAACCCTTGCTGTTCTTAGCGTAGTACATAGGGATAATCTCGTTCTCAAGCATTTGGTAGATAGTAGCTGCATCCAATTGGTCTTGGTGAGCTTGGTTCTCGTAGGTACGCTTGTCGGTCAATGCCCAACCAGCACCCTCTACATAACCCTCTTTCCACCAACCATCGAGCACAGAGAAGTTCAATACACCGTTCATTTGTGCCTTCTCACCAGATGTACCAGATGCCTCCAATGGACGAGTAGGAGTGTTCAACCAAATATCCACACCTGAGATCAAACGCTTAGCGAGGCGCATGTCGTAGTTCTCGAGGAAGATAATCTTACCGAGGAACTGTGGCATACGGCTGATCTCGATGATGCGTTTGATGAGTCCTTGACCACCACCATCAGCTGGGTGAGCCTTACCAGTAAACAAGAATTGTACTGGACGGTTAGGGTTGTTCACGAGTTTATCCAAACGCTCCAAGTCGGTGAAGAGCAAGTGAGCACGTTTGTATGTTGCGAAACGACGACCGAAACCGATGATGAGGTTGTC
>JAFZEQ010000035.1 GCA_017560605.1 Paludibacteraceae bacterium | reverse complement strand
CCTGACCATGTGTGGCTTTGGTACGGGTAACTGGAACGATGCCATGATGGAGAAGGTCTCCAATCGCGGCAATGGCACCTATTATTATATTGATTGCGAGGACGAGTTTATGAAGGTCTTTGTGCACAACCGTATGCAACTTCAAGCCGTAGCCAACGACACCAAGTGCCAAGTGAGCTTTGATTCTACTCGTGTGGCTCAATACCGTCTTATTGGTTACGAGAACCGTGTAATGGCTAATGAGGACTTTGATGACGACACCAAAGACGCTGGCGAGATTGGTGCGGGACAAACCATCACGGCTCTCTACGAGATTGTTCCAACCGATATTCAAACAGCCGAACCTATCCCTTATGCCACTTTCGACTGCCGTTACAAAGAGCAACTCGGTCTAAGCAGCAAGAAACTCTCGTTGGATATCTATGGCGAAATCAAGAGCGAGTCAGAGAACCTCAACTTCGCCGCAGGTTTAGCAGCTTATGGCATGTTGCTCCGCAATTCAGAGTACAAGGGTACCGCTAACCTCGAAATGGTAAAGCAACTGATTGGTAGTTCGTTGACCTATGATCCTAAGGGTTACCGCCAAGGATTATTGGACTTGCTCAACCACCTCAGTAGCGAACAAGTCAGCGAACTCAACAACCGTGCTGCGAAATAAAGTTACCAATACTTGCACAATTCAAAAAAATATCGTAACTTTGCAACCCCTTAAAATAATACGCATATGAAAAAGATTCTCGGATTATTTATGCTTTGCATGACATTTGCACTCACGAGTTGCGAACAACCTGAAGGTCCGGAGTTGCTTATTGGACATTGGAAAATGATTGATGATCATTGGACAGTAGATTTTAAGAATAACGGAGAGATGTATGTGTCTTCTACTGAGTATGATACAGCTTTACCTTATCTCTATTCTGCTACATTAGATTCGTTATGGATAACGGATGCTGTTCGTTCTTATGTGAATTATCGTTGCACGTATTATTATGAGAATAAGAATACATTGGTGATTGATGGTTTTGATGCCCTGACTCCCCGGGAAGATTGGGTGACTGATTCCATCAAATCAAAGGTGCGAACAAAATGGGTAAGAGCGAACTACTCTAAATAGATTTAAAGATATGAAACTCAAAGATTTTCGCCAAAAGTATAATGGCATTTTGCAAAAATTCATTCGATTGTTCTCGCTTTCAGGGGTCGCTTTTGTCCTGACAGCTTGCTACGGTTGTCCATATGCGGAGTATGATGTCGAAGGGCGTGTTTATGACGAAAATGGTAACCCTCTAGAGAATATGCAAGTTATCGTTAGCACATATGATCGTAACTGGGATTACCCTGATACCGTATATACCAATGCAGAAGGGCATTATCGTACGGTGTATGGAATAACTTCGCAAGGTGGTGATTGTATGGAGGTTATAGTCAATGATACCGCTGGAGTCTATGAATCTGATTCTAGACATATCTCTTCGGGTAAGATGACGGTGGAAGACAAAGACTCTTGGAATGTGCGTTACTCTATGCGTGCAGATTTCAAACTTAATAAGAAGTAAGGCGACTGCGTCGCAGTATGTTTTTAAGACAATTGATGTCAATTTTGTTGTCAATTAAAGTCAATTCGAGGATTGTTTAGAAACAAAAATACGGCTCTGCGAGCCTGTAAAAATATACAAAAATCAAGGATCTTTTTAGTTTTAACTCATAAGAATGCAGTTTGCATTGGTGAGTTAAAAACTAAATGAGAGTTGAATGTTGAATGTCAAAAGTTACAAGTCTAGTGTTATGAAACGATTATCATTAATAGCGTTGCTTGGTTTGCTCTTACTCGTGAGTTGCGAGGATAAGAATGGTGGTAAGGAACCTACATTCCAATCTGTGGAGTGTGAACCTTCGCTCACATGGCTTGAGAAGTTTTTACCTATGCCTGATGTAGGGACTGGAGGACCTAAAAAATTAGTTCCGCCACAACCAGATCCTGTAGAGGAATACTATGATGCGTATCAATATTCAAGGTTTTTGCGTGTGACTGTTCCTACAGCAGATAGCATAAAGTTTATGCACCATACTGAATATCCTTGTGCGTATAGTGTAAAGGGGCATGTGGATGTTCTAGGAAACAAGATCGTTTTGTGGGAAGAAACCAAAAAACCAGAAGGAGTTATTCCTCCTTGCATCTGTAATACTACCATTAGTAGTTCTGCCCGTCTTCCTCATTTGAATTATGATACGATACAATTGGGTGAAACGAAGTACTATATGCCTCTATACGAAGGGTTAGATACACTAATTATGATTTATACTGATGTGCCAGAAGAACCAGAGACAATGCTTATGCTAGAAGGAAAGGTGGTTAATGAGAATGATCATGGTTTGCCTGATGTGAAAGTGATTCTTGAAAATAAAACAGGCTCACTCTCAAAGACTATTTATACAAGCGAAAGTGGCTATTTCTATAGAGATTTTATTTTTGATATTAGCGAGTCTGATACTTTAAGTGTTATCGCATTACACCCATATTATAATTACTATGACACTACCAAGGTTGCTTTTGCAGATATGTATATAGACTACTATAATCCATGGACTGTGTATTACTACACAGATGTTAAAATTCAATTAGATAAGAAGTAGGGCGACTGCGTCGCGGTGTAGAGTGTAAAGTGTATAGTGTAAAGGCAAAGATTATGAAAAAGATATTAGGAATATTCGTTTTAATATTGATGGTGGGGCATGTGATGGCTCAGGATGTTATATGCCCTACTACTATTGGCTCATCTGTATTGTCGCGCGAAGGGAATAAGTATTATTACGATGGGGAGAGAGTTAGCCACAGAGATATGCAAGCCTATCTCAAGTTTAATGCCGAGCAGGATATCTATAAACAATTCCGTAGTGGTCGCCAAATGTATAGTACTGGTTGGGGACTACTAGGAACAGGTTTGACGTTGGATGCCTTCGCCATAGGATTTACTTTGGGGCTTTGCGCATCATATCACCCTGATCCAGACCGCCCAACTATGGGACCAGGCTTGGCTCTGTTGTTGATTAGTACACCAATAGCTGCGGGTGGATTGGCATTCACGATTACGGGTATACCGTTGGTATGTGTGGGTCAGAACAAGATGAAGAAAAGTTTTGATGCCTACAATATCTCATTGCCCCAAACAAGTTTCCAACCCGAATTGCGCCTACAAACTAACAACAACGGCATAGGATTAGTATGTGATTTCTAATCATTTCTTGAAATAGTACAATGAACCTACGTAAGCGAATCATATTTGAATTAGAGAGATTGCGTCGCAAGAACCTCCAGCAGTTGCATCCGCTGCAACAGCTTTTCTGGGAGTCCACTCTTCGCTGCAATGTACATTGCTTGCACTGCGGTAGCGACTGTAGCAGCAGTGAGGTCACACCCGATATGCCAGCGGAGGACTTCCTTCGTGTGATTGATCAAAGCGTTACACCGCATGTGGATCCGCATAAGGTGCTGATTATCATATCGGGTGGTGAGCCGCTGATGCGCAAAGACCTCGCCGAGGTGGGCGCAGCGCTCAAGCAACGAGGCTATCCTTGGGGTATGGTGACCAATGGTTTGGCATTGACAGAAAAACGCTTCAAAGAACTCATGGCCGCAGGCTTGCGCTCTATTGCCATTAGCTTTGATGGCTTGGAACTTGATCACAACTGGCTTCGCCAACACCCACTTGCCTTTGAAGGTGCAACACGAGCAATCAAACTTGCGGCGGCTCTACAGCGCAGCGATCTTCAGCCCGAAGGGCGATCTTCAGGCGTAGCCGATCTACAGCGCAGCGCTCTTGTATGGGACGTGGTGACTTGCGTCAACCAACGCACAATCAATCAATTGGATGAGATGCAGCAGTATCTGTGGTCTATTGGTGTGCGCAATTGGCGACTTATCACTATTGATCCGATGGGACGAGCTGCGGAGAATCCAGAGCTTATTTTAACACCCGAGCAACATCGTCAAGTGTTAGAATATATCCGCGAGAAACGCAAAGAGGGATTACATATCTCGTATTCTTGCGAGGGCTTTATGCCTGAATATGAGATGGAGATCCGCGACCACTTGTTCCATTGCGCTGCGGGCATAAGTATCGCATCCATCTTGGTAGATGGTAGTATATCGGCTTGTACGAGTGTAAGAGGTAAGTATTACCAGGGTAATATCTACAAAGATGACTTTTGGGAGGTTTGGGAAAATGGCTTTAAGGATTATCGTAACCGTAAGTGGATGAAGAAGTTAGAGCCATGCAATGATTGCAAGCTGTTCCGCTACTGCGAAGGTGGAGGAATGCACCTCCGCCGTGAAGATGGAGCATTGATGCTCTGCCACCATAATAAGTTAATAGTTAATAATGAATAGTTAATATCTTATATATATAGGGTTTATGAAGAAAATTATCGGTTTAATAGTATTGTGCATAGGTGTAGTGCTGATGAGTTGTGAACCTAATGCGCCTACTTCAGGCAAAGTGGTGACACAGGAAGCTACAGATATCACGGATTACTCTGCTAAACTGCATGGCTCTTTGAATGTAGAGCCTAAGGGTTACGGACAGATATATTGTGGTATTATAATTGCCAAGACGGAGGAAGAAATCAAGGAGCGTAAGGGCAAGTTTTATGAGGCTATGTCATTAGATGACAAAGCGTTTGTGGTAAATGTTTATGGATTATCACCTAATACTAAATACTACTATTGTACTTGGGTGGGATTGAATCAAATAACGAATAAGTATTTCGGCGAGACCAAGTCCTTTACTACATTAGATGGAACAGGCGTGCCAGAGGGTGAAGAGCATCCTAATACCAATTATGTAGCTAAACCATTTTCAGTTGGTGCGCAACGTCAGGTATATTTTTCTCCTGGCAACTTGCAATATCAGCCTAATGCTACAACCTGGCGCTTTGCTCATGAGCAATATAATTATATCGGGTCGGCCAATAAAAATACAGCTTTGACTTACGACTCTTGGATTGATCTCTTTGGATGGAGTACTTATGAGGGATATTCCTACTTCGGCGTAAGTACTGATACTGCAGCCAACTATTATACTGGTAGTTTTAAAGATTGGGGGTGCAAACGTATTGGTAAGGATGAACCTAATACTTGGCGAACATTGACTTATGAAGAGTGGCGCTACTTGTTAAGTGCCCGCAAAGATTGCAATGCCCTTATGGGTTGTGCACAAGTGATGGGTGTTAATGGTTTGATTTTGTTACCAGATGATTGGCAGGCTCCAGAGGGTATTACCTTTAAACCTGGTTTTTATGAAGAGAAAATTAACAACGAATCCGAGGCTAAGGCTGGTTATGGTGCTCATCAATTCATTGATGAGGTAGAGTGGAAGGCACTTGAGCATTCAGGT
>JAFZEQ010000034.1 GCA_017560605.1 Paludibacteraceae bacterium | reverse complement strand
GTGATTTGCCAGAACCAAGGCTAGAAGCTGTTGGATTGCCCTCGAATACCTCTGGCATGAGACGTGTACGGAGTTGGATGGTTTGTCCTACTTTCTTGAATGCTGCGTGGCGGCAGTGTGGTGCTACCATCCACGCCTCTGGGCGGTATTTTGCTTGCATTTTGCAGTCGTAGTCTGCGCCCAATTGGCTAGTTATTCCGTAATCGTTTTTACCCCATTTACCTTGTGCGTTTTGGTATTTAGAGTAGTCGAAACCAAGTTCAGCGAAGTGGTAGAACATTTTAGGACCGTTGAGTAGGGTCAAGAATGCCATATTGAGTGGTACGCGTGCAACGCGTGCTTCTTCGTTGGTTTTAAGGTCACCGTTACCCCATTGTTTCGCCTTGAAGAATGCACGTTCCTCATCGTGGCTCTCGCAGTAGGTTACGTAGTTATCTTTGTTAGCAGATGATAGGTCATCACCATCTTTGAGCCAACCCATAGCTGTTTGGTAGTAAGCGTTAGTGGTGTTATCCCAGCACATCATACCTGCATTAACAAGTTGTGGACGCTCAGAACCCATATTAGCACCCCAGTGCTCAAGGATCATGTATGCATCAGGAGAAACGGCTTTAACACCATTCTCATAGTAATGCTTGATATTAGCAACAGATGTGTTAGCCTTTGTACCACAGAGACCGTGGCTAAGGTCCATACGGAAGCCGTCTACTTTATACTCGGTGAGCCAGTATGCAAGTGAGCGTGTGAACATAGTCTTAGTAGGACCGAAATCGTGGTTCCAGTCCTCGTATACGTTGTCTGAGTGAGGAGCTGTAGCGTTGAACCAAGGGTTTTTGCTAAGGTCAGTACCATAAGGATAAAGTTTGTTCATTGGGTTGAGACCAGTAGCGTGGTTGAACACCATATCAAGGATGACAGCTATACCACGTTTGTGGCACTCGTCAATGAAAGTCTTGAGTTCGTCTGAAGTACCATACGCTTTGTCAAGTGCAAAGAAGTGGTTAGGAGAGTAACCCCAACTATCGTTGCCATCGAACTCGGTGATAGGCATCAACTCTACAGCATTCACACCAAGATCCTCGATATAGTCTAGGCGATCGATGAGACCTTTGATATTGCGTGAAGGAGTATGATCATAAATCCAAAGCTCGTAGATAACGAGGTTATTCTTGTTAGGACGTTTGAAGTTGAGTGTAGCATCAGACCACTTGAAGGCTGGTTTGTTGGTTTGAAGAACTGTTACATAGCCATCACCTTGGGTAGGATATTTGCTCTTGTAACCAGAAATCCATTTGTCATCAGCATGGAGAACTTTCTCAGAATAGAGGTCAGAGATACGTACTACCTTGCCATCAGCGCGAACCACTACGTATTGCATAGCGTACTCTTGACCAGGGTTGAGACCTGTGAGTTCAATCCAGAAGTATGCACTATCGTTAGCTTGCTTGAGTTGGTAATCGTTAGAGATTGTCCATTTATTGAAGTCACCTACTACAAATACATTTTGAGCAGGTTCAGTTTTGCTTGCTGCATATGTACAAAGTGTAACTTTAGTTGGGTTAACCTTATCGTAGTAGATACCATTTACAATGCCTGCAGGACGGTTAGCCTTGGTAGGAGCATTTGGCACGCAAGTGAAAGCAGTAGCCTTAGCGGTTTGTGTACCAGAAGTAGCAGTAAACTCAATATTGTAGTTACCTTGCTTAGCAAAAGTATAATCATGTGTAAGTTGTGTACCTGTAGCTGTCTTAACAGTCTCACCATTAATCTTAAGAGTAAGAGTTGCAGAAGCAGTAGCATTACCAGTGAATGTTACCTTGGTATTTTGTGTAGTAATCTCAGCAAGGTCGTTGATAGATACAGCAAGACCCTTGTCTGCTAACTCAACGAAGATATCTGTACCTTCAGCTGTTTTACCCTCTTTTGAACCACCAGGACCATCGTGGAATACGAAAGCAATCTTTTTAATTTCTGTAGTAGTTGGACAGTTGTAGTACTCATAGATATTAGGAATAACGAGTTTCCAGTTGGTACCATCCTTAGTTAGTTGAGTTTTAGCAGTATTGCTACGCCAACCCTCTACTACGTTTTTCCAATCACCATCATTTGATGAAGCACTAGTAATAAGACCTGTGTGCGCATAGCACTTGGTAGCTCCTGCCATGCCTTTGTTACCCTCGTTTGGATTGAAGATAATGGTAATCTCTCCATCATATCCTTTTTGGATGATGGCAGGTTCTGTTGTTACCTGTGCATATGCGGTTAACGCAAACACAGATAAAAGCAAAAGTGTTAATTTTTTCATAATCTAATATTTTTATTATTATATTTCAATAGTATTTCGGCCACAAAATTAGTAAAAATATTTGACTTGCACAAATTTCTTAATAATTATAGGATTATTCCTCCACCTACGAGCAGATCGTCCTTATAAATTACTAACGATTGGCCTGGTGTCACTCCCCATACGGGTTGCGAGAAATTCAGCGAAAGATTATTGTCGGAAAGACTAATAGTTGCAGGTACGGCTGGCGACTTATATCGTATACGCGCCGTTACTTGGGGAGAATCTGTTAACCACTGTACATCTCTAACTCGTACATTATGCGCAGTCACCTCATGAGTGAGCAAATCATCATGTTCCCCCAAAGTAACTGTATTTAATACGGGATCAATATGGATTACATGTTTAGGTGAACCTAATGCTATACCAAGTCCCTTTCGCTGACCAATAGTATATTGACAGAAGCCACAATGCTGACCTAGCACTTTGCCAGTTGCATCGATATAATTACCCGGTTGTGTAACTATACCTTGTTGAGCCAGAAAAGTACGATAATCATTATTCGGAATAAAACATATGTCTTGAGATTCTGCTTTTTTGCTCAGTACTTCAAATCCATGATCTAGGGCAATTTGACGAACCTGTTGTTTGGTTAATCCGCCTAATGGAAAGATTGTTCTGCGCAGGTTGTCCTCGGTTAACATCCAAAGGAAATATGTTTGGTCTTTATGTGTGTCAACAGCGTTTTTTAGATAGAAATGTCCTCGATGCTCCGCTATCTGAGCATAGTGTCCTGTAGCCACATAGTCACAATTAAACTCATCAGCAGCTAGGAGGAGTTTTCCCCATTTGATATGAGAGTTGCAAAGCACGCAAGGATTAGGTGTTCGTCCTGACGCATACTCCCTTACAAAATTGGATATTACATACTCCTGAAAAGTTTCGCGAAAATCTAGAATATGATGCTCTATACCTAGAGTGTGTGCTAATTGCTGTGCATCAAGGATACTATCCTCAGAGCAACACCCCTTAGTATTAGATAGTTGGCAATCTTTTTCAAGATCAAAAGTACGGAAAGTTGCTCCCACCAATTCATACCCTTGTTCCTGTAATAGAATAGCAGAAACAGTGGAATCAATACCACCAGACATACCTATGAGAACACGTTTAGACATCTTATAGCTTAATTGTTCGTTATAATTACACCGATTTAACTATTTCTTCTGCACGTGATAGTGCACCGTTAATGTGATTACGTATATTCTCTCGTCCAATCAGTTTGACTAGACCTGCTTTATCGAGTGTGTTAAACACATTTTCATTTACCCCAGAAAGGACTAGAGTTAGTCCACAGCGTTGTGAGCGTTGGTATAATTGCTCTAAATTATGTATACCCGTAGAATCGATAAAAGACACTTTGCGCATTCGCAGAATACGAACGCGTTGTCCATCCATACCAATACGCTGAGAAATATCATCAAACTTGTTAGCAATACCAAAGAAGTATGGTCCATCTATTTCATATACTTCTGTATAAGGAGGTATATGTAATTTTTCTAGGTCGTTTCCATGCAAACGAATATCAGTTTGTTGTGCAGGGTCTATTTCACCGGAGAATGCACGAATCACAGTAGCCTCATTGGTTCGCTTCAAGAACAATATTACTGCTAGTAACAATCCCACCTCAATAGCTATTGTAAGATCAAAAATAATGGTTAAAACAAATGTCACTATCATCACAACAAAATCAGATTTTGGAGCTTTAGCTAGTGCTACAATTGATCTCCACTCTGACATATTATAGCTTACAATAATGAGTACTCCGGCTAGGCAAGCCATTGGTATCATTCCTACTAGAGGGCCAAAAAACAGTAATACTAGTAGCAACATTACAGCATGCACAATACCAGCTACAGGAGTACGACCTCCATTATTAATATTGGTCATAGTTCTCGCAATAGCGCCTGTTGCAGGTATACCACCAAAGAATGGTGTAACCACATTAGCTACACCTTGCGCAATAAGTTCGGTATTTGAATTATGCTTATCTCCTACCACACCATCAGCAACCATAGCAGATAATAGGGACTCTATAGCACCTAACATAGCAATAGTAAAAGCAGCAGGAAAGAGTTGCTGCACAAGATTTAGCAATGTTTGACCATCTGATAAGTTAAGAGTTGGCATATGTGGTGCTGGCATACCCTTAGGTAGTTCGTACAAATCCTGAATAGTAGTAACACCAGTATTAACACCAAATTTAGCTAGTAGCCAAACCACAAAAGTCATTAACACGATTGCTAGTAACGATCCTGGTATCTTCTTGCTTAATTTGGTAGAGAAGATAATAATTAGCACAGATAATACGCCTACTCCTAATGCCCACCAGTTGACCTGATCTAGATTTTGGAAATAATAAATCCATTTATGAATAAAATCAGCTGGTACAGCTGTTAAGTTCATACCAAACAGATCGTTCATCTGAGTAGAGAAAATGGTAACAGCAATACCTGCAGTAAAACCTACAATCACTGGATAAGGAACAAACTTGATGATATTTCCCAATCGGAACAATCCCATCAGTATCAATAATATACCAGCCATAATTGTGGCAATAAGCAAGCCTGCTAGTCCGTGTTGCTGTATTATACCATAAATGATAACAATAAATGCACCTGTAGGTCCACCTATCTGCACATTGCTTCCTCCGAAAACCGAAATCAAAAATCCAGCAATAATGGCAGTCACAAGTCCCTCTGTAGGCCCAACTCCAGAGGATATACCAAAAGCGATAGCTAGTGGTATAGCAACTATACCTACTATCATTCCCGCTATACTATCTTGAATAAACCGTTGCTTATTATATGAACGGAAAGTTGAAAATAGTTTTGGACTAAAAACTTCCTTAAAGGAAAATAACTTTTGCATTACCTTAAAAATCTAATATAATCTATTTTATTAATAGTTTCATCATTACTCATGATGATATGGCTCACCGCGAAGAATAGTCATAGCTCGATAAATCTGCTCTACAAAAAACAAACGAATCATCTGGTGCGAAAACGTCATTTTACTAAGTGAGATTTTTCCATTCGCTCTTTGATAGACAGCTTTCGAAAAGCCATATGGTCCTCCAACCACAAAAACTAAATCTCTACCAGATGACATTTTTTTTTGTATATAGTCAGCAAACTCAATTGAGCGATATTCTTTGCCCCTTTCATCCAGCAATATCATATCCATTGAAGCCGTAACATTACGCAATATCAATTCTCCTTCTTCTTGTTTTTGTTGCTCTACCGTTAGCGACTTAGTATTCTTAAGTTCAGGTATTACAGTCAAGGCAAACGGTACATAATGGAGTAATCGTTTCTGATACTCTTGAACAAGTGCCTGAATATGTGTATCGGTTGTTTTACCTACAACAAGAAGGGTTATTTTCATATACCTCGTTGTTTCTTAATATGTTCGTAAGCTTCGTTAATAGCACGAAACTTTTCTGTTGCTTGTTGACGCATTTCCTCTCCCATTGTTGCCACCTTATCAGGATGGAACTTCATCGCCATACGTCGATATGCTTTTTTGATCTCTTCGTTGGTCGCAGATGGCTGTATCTCGAGAGCAGTATACGCCCAATTAATATCTTTTTCTCGTTGGAACAAAGCCAACATAGACTTGTAATCAGCGTCAGTAACATGCAACTGCTGACTAATGAGAGATACGATTTGTAACTCAGAAGGATGCAATTCGCCATCTGCATGAGCCAATTCTAATAGCACATGTACTAATTGCAAGCGCGTAGAATAATTGAGATGCTGAGATATCTGATGTGCAACAGCTACGGTATCAATGTTCTTATTTAACAATTCCTTGAGTAGCATTAGTGCTTGTTTAGCACCTGCTTCACCATAGTTACGCAGCAGAAATGGTTTAATATGATTAATCTCCGATTTAAGTACTCTACCATCTGCCTTGATTACACAAGCCATAAGGACTATAATAGATACGCGCACATCACCTGGCGTAGCTTTGTGATATTGTTTTGATGATGAAGATTGATTAGCATGTTGGGCGTTAATACTCGATACACCATCAAACAGAGAGGCAATCAACACACCTATAAGTGCACCTATTGGTCCACCGCTAACAAAACCTATCGCTCCTAATATCCATTTAGTTGCTGACATGCTTATATATTGATTCTTTAGTTTCTGTTATAAACTTAACTGCTTTTTGCAAATCCTCTGGTGTATCAATTCCAATAGAGGTATGATGAGTTAGAGCCACTTGTATATTCAAACCATTCTCCAACCAACGCAACTGCTCGAGAGATTCTATTTGCTCCAGATTGGATGATGGCAGTTGGGTAATTGTTCTAAGAACATCTGCTCGATAAGCATACATACCGATATGTCGATAGTAGGTTCCCTTATTGAGCCACTGAGTGGTGTCTGCAGCGCGCATATATGGTATCACGCTGCGTGAAAAATATAATGCTCTACCTATAACAACAGTATCAGTTTGAGCGGTCTGCTGTGCAATAGCTACCTTAACATAATTAGGGTTGAGCAGATCCTCATAAGTATCGTTCTGTGAAAATGGATGGACTAGAGTGGCTATATCGGTTGGGAAACAACTAATTAATGCTTGTATCTGCTGAGGTTGAATGAAAGGCTCATCGCCCTGAATATTTATCACAACCACTTCTGAATCCGAAAACTGACAATTGGATTGTTGGCGATAAATGGTATATGCCTCATATACGCGATCGGTACCGCAAGTATGATCGGGAGATGTCATTACCACATTACCTCCAAACAATTGGACACAGTCGTATATGCGTGTATCATCGGTTGCGACAATCACATGGTCAAGTACCTTAGATGCTTGCTCGTAAACACGTTCTATCATCGTTTTTCCGCACAAATCAGCTAATGGTTTACCTGGAAAACGCGAACTAGCGTACCTAGCAGGAATGATACCTATAAAGTGCATAGTTTGTTTACAAAAAATATAGTTAACAAGTGATTCGCCACCTAGACAATTACACAAGATCATCTAGATGGCGTTGTTTATAGAAAGATATTAATCTTCATCGTCCTCTATATACTGATATGCTGTATCAGGATGTTTCTTAGAGAAACGTGTGCGGATATAATCAAATCCATATCTTCTCTTCTTATTCTTCTTATTGCCATAGCCATAACCATAACCGTAACCATAGCCGTAACCATAGCCGTAGCCATAACCATAACCATAACCACCATATTTTGTACCATAGCCGTAGCCATAGCCATAGCCCTTACCAGCACGACTAGTGATATCGGATAGAATAAGATTGACTTTATCTGGATGATATTCACGAATTGTCTCCAATGTCTGTTTTGCAAAACGCTTGTCAGTTACCATACAACGAATTACATACAAGGCTATATCAGATTGCTCGATCAACGCCATGGCATCAGGTACGATACCTACAGGAGAAGAGTCTACTACAATAAAAGTATATCTCTTGCGTAGTTCAGAAAGCATTTCATTGAGTTTATCGCAACGTATCAACTCACCTGGATTAGGTGGAATAGTTCCAGCCGCAATAACATCAAAGCCTAACTCCTCATGGTGAATAATAATATCATCAAGTGTGCAATCGCCAATCAAATAGTTGGTTACACCCACTGGAGCTTCTAGACCTAGTTTCTCATGTACGTCAGGCTTACGAATATCCATATCCATTAGTAAGGTTGGATGACCGGTCATAGAATATAGTGAAGCCAAGTTTGTAGAAATATAAGTCTTACCATCACCAGATTGAGTAGAAGTAACGGCTACCATAATATCTGTTTTGCGCATCACTTTAAACTCAATACGCATACGAATATTACGCAACATTTCAGCATAACTAGATCGTGGTTTCTTACGTGCGTAAGTAGGATCTTGCGACTTAACATGGCGCAACAATCCAAGCACATCGTATGACGACATTCGCTCAGCCTCTTTGAGTGTACGAATCTTATTATTAAGCAATTCTGATAGGATGAGCAACAAGAGTGGTATCAACAAACCAAAAGCCAAATAGGTAATTGTGTTTTTGCGTTTCTCCTTACTATTCATAGCATATGTCGTGCGCGCGCGATCCATAATCTCGCTATCTGGAGTATTACCCGCTTTTTGAATTTCAGCCTCAGCTCGTTTTTGCAAGAAGAAGGTATAGTAGTTATCATCGATACGATAATTACGCTCGATAGCTACCATTTGCAACTCCTTTTCAGGAAGGGATTGAATCTCTTCCTCTACATCACGCATACGAATAGCCAAGTCCTTCTTTTCGATATCGAGCGATGCTGTCATCGAAGTAACCATCTCTGAGATGGCTGATTTTACATTATCAATATCAGTAGTATACTTAGCGTAGAAGACATTCTTTTCACTTAGCTCGCCACGTTGAATTTGTAGATCATTAAGTTGCTGTACCAATTGCATCAACATTGGTTCATTCAATCCCAATGTTGAAGGTGCAATAACTGCTCCTTGCTCAATTTTCTTATCTAGATAGTTGGTCAAATAGTCCAAGTAAGTCTCTTTCAAGCGTAATGCCATTTGTTGCTGATCGTATTGGCTTGCTTTTGACATCAAACCACCTGCATAGGAGTTTACATCAACAAACTTATTCTCCTGACGGAAGTTAGTCATAGCACCTTCGCTACGAGTCAAACTCTCTTGCAATACCTCTAGCTGGCCATTGATAAAGTCAATGGAGTTCTCTGCCACCATATTCTTACGCTCTACGTTTTGCAAAAGATAGATCTCGCATAGTTTATCTATAAAGTCGCGATCTCGATCTGGTGTCTCACTCACTAATTGTACGCCTAACACAGTACTGCGTTCGGTAACAAAATTAAGTTGAAGGTTTGCTGAAAACTCATCAGTAAGACTCTCGCGTGAACGGAAGCGGAAATAGATGTGTTGACCAGTAGCCATCATTATACTAGTAGGCCAGATTCGTGCGGTAAATAGCGATGTTTTCAATTCTTCGCCGTAATTGGTAATATAGCTAAATTGAAAATCCTCATCGGCTGACGTAATATGCAACTTTCCATCTTCTTGTACTTGACAACGGAACAAATGATTGTACGCAGCAGGGTCTATATGCGTAGTCTCTACTGTAATAGGAGTATTACGATAGATGTTACGCATTTTGAATCTACCTTTAGTAATATACTCTACATTCAAAAACGGTAACGAGTCTACGGTTCTTCCTATCAAGTCATAACTACCAATAATAATAAGTTGGTTATTGACATTGGTATAACCTGCACCAACGCCAAAACCTTGCATAATAGATGCTTGGCCATAGCCAGATCCACTAGCCTCTTTGATAATCATTGTACCTGTTGTTAGGTAACGCTCTATCACGCGTTTGTTTTTCAAATAAGCCAGTGACAGCGCTACAACAGCAGCTATCACAAATAGATACCAATGGTGAATGATACGCAACACCCACTCCATTAGATCAAAATTGGAATTCTCTTCTTCCACTGGCATCATGCCATTCTGCAGAATTTCTTCTTGTGCCATATATTGTTTTTTTTATTATTCGACGATTATTTTACCACACTCCAGGTATATAGTTCAATACAGTTACTAGCAACGATACAGAACTTGTGATCAGTGCCAAAAAACCGCTATAACTAGATTGTTTATAGAAACTACCAGCATCACGACTAACATATATCAAATCGTTAGGGTAAACATAGTAGTATTTAGAATCAATAATTGAATTAGTTCGTATATCAAACTCTAACACCTCTGGCTCTGCATTGCCGCGGGGACGAATAATACGCACATGACGTCGATCACCTGAATTCATCAAATCACCAGTCATTGCTAGAGCTTGGAAAATAGTCATACGCTCTTTATAAATAGTGTATGTACCCGAATTAACATCACCTAAAACTGTAAACTTCTTGTTGTACAGAGCCAACTTAACATCAGCATCAGGAATAATCTCACGAAAGGCTTTGCGCAATGTATCCTGTGCCTGTAATTCGGTCAAACCTTCTAGCTTGACAGGTGGTAAAAATGGTATATCTACAGTTCCATCCGAATAGATACGATACGAATTGGCGTACTGACCAGAACCGTTGCTATTGGCTGACAATGTCTTAGCAATAGTCTCATCCATGGTTACGACACGGTAGATAATCTCATCATTCACTTGTAAACGATAAGGTTCGTACGCAGCTGAATCGTATTGTGGTAAATCGTCGCGATCTTGCAACAAACCCACCTGACGATAACCATAGCAACTACTCATTGCCACAGCTATAACCAGTAGAAAAATCTTATATATATGTCTCATAACAATATTCTCCTAATTTATACATTCAACTATTCACCACCTTTGTCAACAGCATTGACAATTCTTACTACTAAACCATACACAAAACCACCAAAGGCTAAGGTAGTAGCAGCCACACTAATAGATGTTGTCACTGAGTTCATACCAAAACTCTGACCTTTGATTCGTTGTATATATATCACATCATTAGGTTCGATGTAGTAGTACTCTGAGTTGATAATATCCTTCGAACGAACATCAAACACTTTCACTTGTGTTTGTCCCTCTATCTCTCGTACGATACGCACATTGCTTCTATCGCCAAAATCACCTATGTCACCAGCCATAGCTAAGGCCTCAAATATAGTTACCTTTTCCTTTGGAATAGTAAAAGTACCGCTACCTTTATCGCTGATAACACTAAACGAGCGACGAACAATATTTACCTCTACCGACAACATCTGATAGTTACCATAACCTGACACATAAGTTGCCAACTCTTTCTCTAACGCATGCTTAATTTCACGTGTAGTCATACCGCGTACAGGTATCCTACCCACCATAGGGTAATCTATCGTACCATCTTCTAGCACCAGGTAGGTGTATAAGTCATATGAACCTCCCGCCGAAGAGCTTTGGCGTATTTGCGAACTATTAATACCAGTACCAGAAGGATTAAACATCTTACTCACACGCTCGTCTATCGAATACACATATACATATAATCGATCACCAACGCGTATCTCATAGTCTTCATAAGTCAGCGTATCAGCGTATGCAGGTACACCATTCTCGCCTGGCTCTTGCAACAAGTTAACCCTCTTACTAGTTACACACGAAGCTAGCAACAAGGACAATAATACGATTAAAATATTCTTTATCTTCATCTCTTAACACTTTACACTAGACAGTAAATTATCTCTTCTCGTCCCATCCAAATGGGTGAGCAGATAAAGGCAATTTTGCTAATGGATGATAATCACCTACTAAACCTATAGGAGTTGATTTACGTATATCACTTACAATCTCTATAGAAGGACGCGCTTCCGATATACGAAAACCATTACCTGCTAATATTTGCTTATAACTCTCGGTATGCAATTCAGTAAAGCCCTCGCTGAACTCAAACTCTTCGCCGTCAATCGACAAGGTGCGATAGGTCTTTTTCTCGCCCTGCACAGCATTAGCTGGTAAACAATCCGCATTGATGCTCAAGAAATAACGAACTCGCGCATGTTCTAGCTCCAAATAACCAGCCACTCGATCAAAAGACATCACATGAACGACATTCTGCTTCACAGCACCAAAAATCCATTGCAGCATATCATAGAAATGCACACCAATATTCGTAGCTATACCACCAGCTTTATGAACATCACCTTTCCAAGAACTGTAATACCATTTACCACGACTAGTAATATAAGTCAAGTCCACATCGTATATTTTGTCTTTAGGACCGTTTTTCACTTTGTCACGCAATGCTGCTATCTTATCGTGCAAACGCAATTGCAAAATAGTGTAAGCCTGACAACCTGTCTCTTGCTCCAATTCTACTAGGTTATCAATATTATAAGGATTCAACACCAAAGGCTTTTCGCAAATCACATTACAACCCAAACGCAATCCGTAACGAATAAATGCATCGTGAGTATAGTTAGGAGTACAGATACTTATCCAAGACAATGGATTATCTGTACGCATCTGTTTACTACAAAAACGGTCAAACTGCTCATTTTCCGTAAAAAAGGAACAATCTGGGAAACTAGCATCCAGACGTCCCACAGAGTCAAATTTATCATAAGCCACCATCAGGTTATTACCTGTATCGGCAATTGCTTTGATATGACGAGGCGCTATATAACCCGCAGCGCCAATAAGGGCAAAATTCTGCATAAAAATATTCTATTTTTCAATTAGCGCACAAAGGTACTACAAAAAAAGCAATTTTGCAAATTATTTCCATAAAAAGTTTACTTAGAGTAAAAAGTACAGTATTATCCACTTAAATTTCCTGCAACACTAACACATCATCAACCATCAGGTATTCGAGTAGATAACGAGTAGATAAGCATAAAAAAACTACCCTATCAGATAGATAACGTAGTTTATAACGGAAAGAATAAAAACAGCTATTATTTCTCCTCTCCCCAGAGATATTTCATCCAGTCAGCCATCTTCTGTTCTTGTGGACTACCCTGCGCATACCACAAGCGCGTTCCTCGTAAATCATCAGGCAAAAATTGTTGCTTGACAAAGTGATTTGGATAGTCATGTGCATACTGATATCCCTGACCATAACCCAGCTCATCCATTAATTGTGTAGGAGCATTGCGAAGATGGAGCGGAACAGGCTGATTGCCCGTCTTTTCAACTAGCTTAATAGCCTCATTAATAGCTAGATAAGCTGAATTTGACTTCTGCGAAGTTGCGAGATAGACCGTAGCCATAGCTAGTGGTATTCTTCCCTCAGGCCAACCTATCTTTTGAAGGGTATCAAAACATGCATTTGCAACTAACATTGCATTAGGATTTGCCAACCCTATATCTTCACTTGCCGATATCACCAAACGACGGGCAATAAATTTAGGATCTTCACCCGCAGCTATCATTCTTGCCAACCAATACAAGGCAGCATCAGGATCGCTACCCCTAATAGACTTTATGAAAGCAGAAATGATATCATAGTGCAATTCGCCATCCTTATCATACGCTACTGGATTTTGTTGCAACTGCTTTGTTACCGTATCATTATCTATTACTCGTACACCTGAATTGGTTATTAGTTCGATGATATTTAGCAGTTTGCGTGCATCTCCTCCAGAATATCTAAGTATACTATCTGTCTCTTTCAGTTCAACATCAAGGCTTTTGATATATGCATCCTCTTTTAAAACTCGATCCAATAGCTTGAGCAAGTCATCTTTGGTTAGAGATTTTAAGACATACACTTGACAACGGCTCAACAGTGGCGTTATCACTTCGAACGAAGGATTTTCAGTGGTAGCGCCAATCAGTGTTATCGTACCATCTTCAACTGCGCCTAATAAACTATCTTGCTGCGACTTAGAGAAACGGTGTATCTCATCTATAAACAACACCGCTCTTCTATCCATTTTATTCTCATCCGCACTTACGCCAAACAGCCCACTAGTATTTGCAGCATGACGCTTAGCCTTATCTATCACATCGCGCACATCCTTCACACCACTAGTCACTGCAGACAACGTATAAAATGGACGTTCTAACTGACGAGCAATAATTCTTGCTAAAGTAGTCTTACCTACCCCAGGAGGCCCCCACAATATAAATGACGACAGCGTACCCCTATCCAACATCTGACGAAGAATAGCACCTTCGCCCACCAAGTGTTGTTGACCTATATACTCATCCAGCGTCTTCGGACGCAATCTTTCTGCTAATGGTAACATACCTTATAATCTTTAATCTATAGCCTCACACTACACCTTCCTCATCTTCTCCACTTCAGCCAAATGTTCATCTGTGTTTAGTATACGAATATGTGTTTCTGTTCTTGTTTCTGTATCGGCCTTATACACAAGATAGTGCTGTTCGCCTTTTACTGCCACTTGTGGTAGATGGGTTATTGCTATCACTTGTCTTGCCACAGCTATTTGACGCATAATCTCACCCATTTGACTAGCAATTTCACCACTCACACCTGTATCTATTTCATCAAAGATAATGGTTGGTAAACCATTTGTGCTAGCTATCATTGCTTTGATACAAAGCATCAATCTACTTATCTCACCACCCGACGCCACATCTGCTACGCGACGCAACGACTGATTCAAGTTAGCTGCAAACATCAGCTGCACTTCATCCTTACCTGTTTCGCTATAATCCGTAGCTGATTCTATCTCTATTGCCACATTAGCATGCACAACACCTAGCTTCTTCATATCTGCTATCAAATGCTTGGCTATTTTTTCGCGTACATTTTCGCGTGTTTTAGTCAAAGCCAACCCGGCTTTTTCCAAGGCTTTTAGACAGGTTGCCAAATGCATTTGCTTTTGCGCAATCTCTTCGTCCATATTAGCTATGCGCTGAACTTGTTGCTCAAATTCGTCACGTAAAGTTATCAACTCCTCTACGCTTTGCACTCGATGCTTCTTCATCAGTGTCTGCAACATACTTAACCTCTCTTGCACCTGAGCCAGTCTTTCTGGATTCATCTCCACTCTATCAAACTGGCGATGCATATCACGCACCATATCTTGTAGTTCTATCACCACGCTATCTACTCGTTCAGACAACTCTGAACTAGCGTCTTTTAGACGAACGCGACGCAGTAAGGACAAGGCACCTACTTCATCAGCATCCAGATACTCAATAGCCTCTTGCAAAGCCATTTTGATATCTTCGGCATGTGACAATTCATACTCCTCTTCTTCTAGTTGATGCATCTCACCTTCCTGCAAATGTGCATCTTCTAACTGCTGATACTGCCATTGCAGATAGTCGGCATCCGCCTGCGCTTTTTGAGCTAGAGCTTGTGCCTCGCGCAAGGCACTATCTGACTGTAAATAAGCCTCATAGCACTGACTATACTCTTCGCGTTCTGATGCATTATTAGCAATTGCGTCTACCACCTGTATTTGAAACAGATCGTCGCCTATCAATAGGCTCTCATGCTGCGAGTGTATATCTATCAGCTGTTTAGCTAACATTTTCAGTTCAGCCTGCGTAACCACTTCATCATTGACAAACGAGCGCGAGCGACCATTCTGATTAAGTTCTCTTCTTATTATCAGCTCTTGCTCGTTATCTAACTCAAATGTAGCCTCTATGATACATTTATCCTCACCCTCTGTTATCGTTTTGGTTTCAGCTCTGGCTCCCATCACCAGGTTCAGTGCACCCAAAATGATACTTTTACCTGCACCAGTCTCACCCGTCATAACTGAGAACCCTTCTCGAAAATCTATATCGAGATGTGATATCAAAGCATAATTTCGTATATGTAAATGCGCAAGCATAGTACTTTAATTAAATTGGGTCCGCAAAGGTAGTAAAAATATTGTATTTATCCAAATTTACTCAAAAAAAACTTTCACAAGCACCTTTGGTGCCTACAACCACTTCTACTTCTTTCCACTCCCTCTAGTCGCCAAACAGCCTTATTCCTCTACATAGTATCCTTGCTCGATACCATATTGCAGCTCACCATCCATTATCAACTGAACCTGCTCGCTGGTCAAACTCGTGCCATTTTCCTTGGTTCTGGCCAATAAAAACTCTAATTGTTCAGTCTCATCCACTTCGCCATCCAAATATGTCAACTCCTCTGCCGACTCTTCTAGCAACCCTTTTTCTACCAAATAATCATCCATCAAATCCAGCACCAATAACACATCTGCTTGATTCATACCTTGACGATCTTGTTCTGGTATCAAATTCCAAATATATTCGAGTAGCTCTTTCTCCTCAGCCTCTAAGAGGCTCAATTCAATGTTTGTATTCATAAAAAATATAATTTTTTCCGGTTTTGTTTGCAAAATTACAAAAATTTCCTTACCTTTGCAAATTATTTGCGAAAAATATCATATAAAATGAATAATTTTATCAAACGAACTCTCTCTGCCATCGTATATGCAGGTACTGTCATAGGCTCTGTATTGGCACCTAACACAGTATACTTTGGTGTTATATTTATGCTCATCACAGCATGGGCGATATTTGAGCATCACAAGTTGGTAGGAGCATCGGTTAAAACCAGCTCATATGCTATGGCAGCAGGTGTAATATTGTTTGCCACATCATACTTTTTCTTTTATGGTTTTTGGCAAGCTCAGTGGTTACTATTTGGCTACCTTGCTGTACTAATATTGGCTGTTATTCGCCAACTTTTCTCTGAAAAAGAAGATCCTATACGCGCGTGGGGGCATCTATGTAGTAGCCAACTGATGATAGCTTTGCCTTTCGCTCTTATGAACGGCATACTTATCTACAATAAATACCTATTGCTAACCTTATTTGCCATTATATGGATCAATGATAGTGGTGCTTATATAGTAGGTTCACTAATGGCAAAGCGCAAGTCTGGTAATCACAAGATGTTCCCTCGTGTAAGCCCAGCTAAGTCATGGGAGGGTCTTATAGGTGGTTTTATATTTGACATCATTGCAGGTTATGTTTTCTTCCGTATAGGTTGGACTGCTGACTTGCATTTGACATCCTATCCTTTAGTTGACAGCATGCTGTTCGCTCTGATTATTGGTATCTTTGGCACTTTAGGTGATTTGATAGAGAGTCTTTTCAAGCGCACATTGGGCGTTAAAGACTCGGGCAACTTCTTGCCAGGTCATGGTGGTGTCCTCGATCGCTTTGACAGCCTCCTGCTAGCGGTACCCGTAGCATACTTATTATTCGTTTACATATAACATTCTGCTTTAATATTAGACATTTAACGTTTGACTTTATACATTCAATTATAACCAATGTTCCCACTTCGATTATTAAGTCACTTCTCCTTGTCCTTCTTGTACGGATTAGCGGACTATCTTATATACCCTCTTGCGCGCTATATTGTGCGCTACCGACTTGATTTGGTGCGCAAGAACATTCACAATTCTTTTCCTGACAAGACTCCTCAGGAACGGGATGCTATTATTAATGCCTTCTATCGCCATTTTGCAGACTTATTGGTAGAAATCTCATATGCATACCGTGTTTCCAAGGAGGAGATGCGTCAGCGTGTCACATTCGAGAACATAGAACTATTAGAAGAACTATCTCGCAAGACAAACGGATCAATCGTATATCTCGGTCATATGTGCAATTGGGAGTGGATAGCAGATATTGGCAATCAGTTTACGGACAAGTCAATGGTAGAATACTGCGTATACCGCCGCTTGAACAACCCTCGTACCGATCGCGACATGAACACTATTCGCGAGCGCCGTGGTGGAGTATGCATCGAGAAAAACATATTGCTCCGCAAACTTGTAAAACTACGCAAGGCTACGCACCCATTTATGGTAGCGCTATTAGCAGATCAAAAACCATCGCCACATAATGCGCATACCTGGACTACATTCTTGAACCAAGAAACAGCTTTCCTTGAAGGAGGCGATGTTTTGGCTCATAAGTTTGGTTACAGTGTACTCTTTGCGCACATCACTTGCCCAAAGCGAGGCTATTACCATGTGCGACTAGAAGCCATCACAGATGATCCTTCTACAATGCAACCGGGCGAAATCACTTTGAAGTACGCACAACTCATTGAAAAGAACATCTGTGAGCAACCACATATGTGGCTCTGGACGCATAACCGATGGAAATGGAACAAAGAAGATATTATCAAATTGCAAAATAAGAATAACACAAAAAAATAACATTTCTATGGAATTTAAGTATGCACCAATGTTTCAACTTGGTAAAGATGAAACAGAGTACTATTTGTTGACCAAGGACCATGTGTCTATTGGCGAGTTCGAAGGTAAACCTATGCTCAAGATCGAAGCAGAAGGTTTGACCAAAATGGCTAACGCAGCTTTTTCTGATGTTAGCTTTATGTTACGTCGTAGCCACAACGAGCAAGTAGCTAAGATCCTACGCGACCCAGAGGCTAGCGACAACGACAAGTATGTTGCACTAACTTTCCTACGCAATGCAGAGGTTTCTTGCAAGGGTCAACTACCACTTTGCCAAGATACAGGTACTGCTATCATCCACGGTGAGAAGGGTCAACAAGTATGGACTGGCTACTGCGACGAGGAAGCACTCAGCAAGGGTGTATACCTTACCTATACCGAGCGCAACCTACGCTACTCACAAAACGCACCTCTTAATATGTACGACGAGGTTAACACAAAGTGTAACCTACCTGCACAAATCGACCTTGAGGCTTGCGAGGGTATGGAGTACCATTTCCTCTGTGTCACCAAAGGTGGTGGTTCAGCAAACAAGACTTACCTCTACCAAGAAACCAAAGCTCGTATCCAAAACCCTGGTACACTCATTCCTTTCCTTGTAGAGAAGATGAAGAGCCTTGGTACAGCAGCTTGCCCACCTTATCACATTGCATTTGTTATCGGAGGTACTAGTGCCGAGAAGAACTTGCTTACCGTTAAACTTGCTTCTACACACTACTACGACACCTTGCCTACAACTGGTGATGAGACTGGTCGCGCATTCCGCGATATCGAACTCGAAGAGCAATTGCTCAAAGAGGCTTACAAAATCGGTCTTGGTGCACAGTTTGGTGGTAAATATATGGCTCACGACATCCGCGTTATCCGTTTACCACGCCACGGTGCTAGCTGCCCTATCGGATTAGGTGTAAGCTGCTCTGCTGACCGCAATATCAAGTGTAAGATCAACAAAGATGGTATCTGGATCGAGAAGATGGATAACAATCCTGCATCACTCATTCCTGAAGAACTGCGTCAAGCAGGTGAAGGCGATGCTGTACGCGTAGATCTCAACCAACCTATGGCAGATGTATGCAAGCTCCTCAGCCAATATCCTATCGGAACCCGCCTCTCACTCAATGGTACCATCATCGTTGGTCGTGATATTGCTCATGCAAAGATCAAAGCTCGTCTAGACGCTGGCGAAGGTATGCCTGAGTATCTCAAGAACCACCCTATCTACTATGCAGGACCAGCTAAGACTCCTGCTGGTATGCCTTGTGGTTCTATGGGCCCTACCACCGCTGGACGTATGGACCCTTATGTAGATGAGTTCCAAGACAACGGCGGTAGTCTTATTATGTTGGCTAAAGGTAACCGTACCATAGATGTTACCAACGCGTGCCAAAAGCACGGTGGTTTCTACCTTGGTTCTATCGGTGGTCCTGCTGCTATCTTGGCCCAAGAGAATATCAAGTCTATCGAATGTGTAGAGTATCCTGAACTCGGTATGGAAGCTATTTGGAAAATTGAAGTAGAAAACTTCCCAGCCTTCATCCTCGTTGATGATAAGGGTAACGACTTCTTCAAGCAGCTTCGTCCATGCGAGGGTTGCACTATACTCAAATAATCATTTTGTATTACTGTCAGATCAGTCAGACTTGCTCCTAACGAGCAGTCTGACACGGTCCGACCGTCCTCAAAAGAGGACATAACATCTCCCTAAAAAGATGAAAGGCGATATCAAAAAAACTTCTATTTGGCAACGCATGCGACATCAGTATCGCATCAGTATCATCAATGAGAAAACACTGGCTGAGCATGGACACATACGCATGAACATATGGGGCGTCATTGTGCTTCTGGCTACTATTTTTGTTATTGTAGCTATCCTCTTTACGCTCACTATCTTGTTTACTCCTATGCGTAATTACCTGCCAGGGTACTCTGCCAATATCCGTCATCAGCTTATGCAAGAATCTGCCAAAATTGATTCTTTGGGTTCTGATTTAGAAGTCCAACGCCAATACCTCACGCTGATATCTCAAGCTGTAGCAGGTGAAGTGCCTACCGACTCTATACACAGTCTAGACTCTATGCAGATTATTGCCAAAGAGCAACTGCTCACTACTAAAAGTCAGATAGAGAAGGATTTTATCGCACAATACGAATCAGAGGGAAAAGAGTATCTGCAGCTGTTCCAGCCTGTTAAATCGGCCAACACTACACATACCAACAACTTTATAGCTCCTACACACGGTAGAGTAGCCAAGGCCTTTTCATCTAACGACCGCCAGTATAGCATCGTCATCAAGAGCTATGGTAGCAATAGTGCATCTGCTGTTCTTGAAGGAACTGTTATCCACACCTCACACGATTTTAACGACAACTACACTGTCGTAGTACAACATGCTCAGTTCACATCCATCTATCGTGGACTAGACAGTGTTACTAAGACGGTTGGACAAACAGTCGCCACTGGTCAGGTCATTGGTATAATCAAGGATCAAGAACTTGAGTTCGAACTTTGGCAAAACGGAAAAGCCGTCAACCCACAAGATTATATTATTTTCTAAGCCCTAAACAGATTAAACGCCCAACAGGCACGAAACATAACAAACGACATGCACTTTAGACATATCTTCTTTTTAGCATCTATCTGCGCCCTATCGCTATGCTGCACATCTTGTAGCATCAGCGCACGCGTCAAACGTGCTGACAAGAAATACAATATAGGAGAGTACTATACCGCCGCGGATATGTACACACAGATTTATCGCCAAATCAGCACCAAGGATAAAGCTCTGCGTGCACATGTTGCTTTTCAACAAGGCGAATGCTACCGCATTCTCAACAACAGTAGAGCTACCACTTCCTACAAGAATGCCATCCGCTATCAGCATCCAGATTCTATCGTTTTCGTACATTATGCCCAAGCACTGCAATATCAAGGCAAGTACTCTGAGGCCATCAAGCAATACGACATATATTTAGCGCAGCATCCTAATGATTATGTAGCGCAAGCAGGCAAATATGCTTGTATCAAAGCCAACGAGTGGAAGAAAGCCCACTCACGCTACAAAGTAGCTCCTGCCAAGGAGTTCAATGCTAAGCGTTCATCCAACTACGCTCCTGCTTTTATCTCCTCATCGGGCGATGCATTGGTGTTTACCTCCAACCGTCAGGAGCAGTCTTCTGGCAACAAGAAGAAAGCACGCACCTCCGGCGTTACAGGTATGCCAACCTATAATCTATATTCAGCCCGCAAGAATGCAGCTGGTAAATGGGAGGATATTGCAGTATGCGAGGGACTCACACCTCAGGCAGAAGAAAACGAAGAAGAGGGCACTGTACAAAAACAAATATCCACATTAGAATTAGGTGTATGCTCTTTCTCTGCCGATGGCAAGACTATGTACTTCACTTATGCTAAACCTGTACACGGACAAGATGTAGGAGCCAAGATCTACACTTCGCAACGCGCCAGTGGCGAGTGGAGCGAGGCACAAGAGCTAGTGCTGTTCAAGGACAGTAGCATCACCGTGGGCCATCCTAGTATATGCCCTACGGGCGATACGCTCTACTTCGTGAGTGACGCACCAGGAGGCTATGGCGGTAAGGATATCTATATGGCCATCAATAATGGTGGCAGTTGGGAGGAGATCATCAACCTAGGCCCTACCATCAACACATCGGATGATGAGATGTTTCCATATATCCGCCACGACGGACGACTCTATTTCTCTTCTAAAGGTCATCCTGGACTAGGCGGACTTGATTTGTTCTATGCTGAGAAACAAGATACAACATACAACATCTTTAATATGGGAGTTCCATTCAACTCTTCCAACGACGACTTTGGTATCACTTTTGCGGGCGAAGAGGAGTCGGGCTTTTTCTCTTCTAACCGTGGACAGAAGAGGGGTTACGATCTGATCTACTCCTTCCACTTACCTCAGATGGAGGTTATCATTGAAGGTGTTGTTACTAATAACGACGGTCAGCATCTAAGCGATGCCTCATTGCGTCTTATAGGTAACGATGGTACCAATGTCAAGATGCAAACTCGCCGTGATGGAACCTATCGCCTTAAGCTGAATAAGGATGTGCAATATGCTATGCTCGTTACCTCGCGCGGTTTCCTCAACCAGAAACATGTATTCTCTACCGAAGGACTAATTGATAGCTATACATATACCCAAAATTTCCAACTAGCGTCTATCTCCAAACCCGTTACTATGAGTAACATCTTCTACGAGTTTGGTAGTTGGGAACTCACCCAAGATTCAGAGGAAGGTCTCAAAGCACTAGTTCAGTTGCTTAACGATAATCCGAACATCACCCTTGAGCTATCGGCACATACTGATATGGTGGGCAACCAAGAGACGAACAAACAACTCTCATTACGCCGTGCACAGGCAGTAGTAGATTACCTCATCAAACATGGTATTGATAGCAAGCGTCTCACGGCTGTAGGTTATGGCAAGGACAAACCTGTGGTAGTTGATGAGGCTATCAGTCGTCAGTACACCTTCTTGCCTCAGGGACAGGTACTAGATGAGGCTTTCATCCTGAGTTTGCCACAAGATCAACAAGAGGTATGCAACTCACTCAATCGTAGAACTGAGTTCCGCGTACTCAAAACAACATATAATCTGTATTAATTAAGAATTTTGAATTAAGAATTTTGAATTAGCTCCCCCGGTCCCCCCGGTTCAAGCACTTAACAGATATTTTGTAGTTTGGTTACTAATGACGCAGTCATTCTTTTAACCAAACCACAAACATCCCTGGTAAAAAATTGACACTAATTGACAACTATAATTCTTATCTTGCTGCGCTCGAACGATCGCTTCGCAGTACGACATTAATTGTCGTTTTAAAACAGATCATTGACTTTCAACATTTGACTTTTTATTAAACTAAGCATTTTTATATACTCATGAAACAATATTTGGATCTATGTGAGCGCGTCATGCGCGAAGGTACCATCAAGCAAGACCGTACAGGTACCGGTACCAAGTCGGTTTTTGGTCATCAAATGCGATTTAATTTAGAAGAGGGTTTTCCTCTCTTAACCACAAAGAAACTTCACCTCAAATCTATCATATACGAGCTACTATGGTTTCTACGAGGTGATACCAATGTCAAGTATCTCCAAGAACACGGTGTACGTATTTGGAACGAGTGGGCGGACGAGAATGGCGAGCTAGGTCCAGTGTATGGCCATCAGTGGCGTTCATGGCCTGACTACCAAGGTGGCCATATCGACCAAATCAAGTTGCTAGTTGAGCAAATCAAGAAAAACCCTAACTCACGTCGTCATATCGTTAGTGCATGGAATGTAGCTGAGGTCAACAATATGGCTCTTCCGCCATGCCACACCTTGTTCCAGTTTTATGTAGCGGATGGTCGTTTGAGTCTGCAGTTGTATCAACGCTCAGCGGATATCTTCTTGGGTGTACCATTTAATATTGCATCATATGCATTACTACTAATGATGATGGCTCAGGTTACGGGTTTGAAGGCTGGTGACTTTGTCCACACTTTTGGCGATGCGCATATTTATACCAACCACTTTGAGCAGGTTGAGTTGCAGCTCACGCGCGACACGCGTGCGTTACCTAAAATGATTATTAACCCAGATGTGAAGGATTTGTTCGACTTTAAGTTCGAGGACTTCACATTGGTCGACTACGATCCTCACCCACATATCCCTGGCGTCGTAGCGGTGTAAGGTCCCTCAGTGCACTCCCGGCTAACCGGCTAACCGGTCCATCCGGCTAACCGGATAAAACAAAAACCAACAATCCATATGAAACTTATCGTAGCAATATCAGAGAATAACGCCATTGGCAAGGCGGGTGACTTGCTTTGCTATTTGCCAGATGACTTAAAGCATTTCAAAGCACTTACTACGGGTGCTACTGTGGTTATGGGCAAGAAGACTTTCTTCTCTCTACCCCGTCGTCCATTGCCTAATCGTAGGAATATTGTTTTGACTCGCGACGAGTCTTTTGCTCACGAGGGTGTAGATGTGGCGCACTCTATCGAGCATTTGCAATCGATGTTGACAGTGCAGGATAATGTGTTTATCATAGGTGGAGGCGAGGTCTATCGTCAGTTTATGCCACTAGCTGATGAGTTGTATATCACGCATGTGCACCACACTTGGGATGATGCCGATACTTTCTTCCCTTCGATTGACCCTGCGGTATGGCAGTGTGTAGACGAGGAGCATCACGCAGCCGACGACAAACACGCCTACGCGTTTACCTTTAAGACGTATAGGAAGCGCTAGTATTAGCAGCCTCCGTGTAAAAAAAGTTGCATTTCTGCAACTTTTTTTATTTCATTACCACTTTATAAAACATTTTCTTTCTATCACCAAGGTGATCTTAGTAATCCTTCACCAGTCTTACGCAGCGACCTACTGAGCGTTCATGCTCATGCATATTGGCTCCACCTGAGCGGAATCGCAAGTAACTGACATATGCACCATTGCTAGTAGCAGACCAATAGCGCCCATAGTCTTGTTCGTTATCTATATCCTTGCCACTACGTGTTCCTGCTGCAGGTAAAAAGACGGCACCTGCTTGCTCTAGTTTATACCACTCGGTATCGGTATATGACTGATGCTGAGAGTATGCTATGATATTGTACTCCTTTGCAAAACCAGGCCTAAAGACTATTCCGCTAGGGCATTTCCAGTTGTCTGGTAGAATCACCAAACCATTGTAGCCATTTACGCGGGCTACGCCCATTAGTGATGCGGCGTTAGGACGCTCAAAAAGCAGGTAGTTCCACTCGCTGCTTGTTAGCGTGCGCCATGTATTAGGAGCACCGCCATCAATGCTGTTTTGTCCCCAATCTGCAAACGAACCGTTATAGTCGTTATTGTTAGTAGACGCACTTACGCCATATCTAGCAGAGGCTGAGTTGGCACTCCAGCCCAGAAGATCTTTTTTCCTGTCTATTAAATGCCTATCACCTACGCTCTCCCACTGCTCTTTGGCAAAAGTCCAGCTGTTAGTAGACTCGTCGTATTGTAGATTGCCAGGTGAAAAACCAACTTTAGTAGACGGACTTACAGAGAAGACGCCCATAGCATTTTGTTGTCCGGAGTTGCTACTATCGGTGGTAAATCGTTTGATTCTACCAAACTTGTACTGTGTATTATTAAGCAGTACCCAGGCACAATAGTAATAATCGGTAGCTGGTTTAAGGCCGTTTGCTTCTACTTCGAAGCTTTGATTCATTAATGCTTGTGCATATAATTTTTGACCTTTGTAGTCTTCTATTTCGTCTTCTAATTCAGATAGTAGGATACCAAACTCCACTTTGTCATACTTCGTCAGTTCGATTCTGAGTTTGCCTTGTAGCAAAGCCGAATTCATTGTTACATCCTTGCATTTTTCAGTTTTGACATCACCTAAGAAGACAGAGCATCCAACTAGCGATAGCGTCAGAGCCGCGAGAAAAAGAGATAGTATTTTATTCATATATTATCGGTTTATGTCGGTTAAGCGATCCTTCAACACTACTCCTCCCAGCTCTGTTGGATCTTCTCTGTGTATTCTTTTATCAGTGCTTGGAATGCAGGATCTTGTCGGATAGCATCAAAGTCCACATCTCTGCTCAGGTGGTAAAAGCGAACAAAACCGTCCTCAAAAGCTTTTCTCAAGTACTCTACAGCTTTATCAGCATCGCCAGCTAGTGCGTAAGCGCAGGCCACATTGTAATAGGCGTCTGTATCTACTTCTAGGCAACGCAAGGCATAGTCAATGGCTAGCGAGTCTTGGCCTAAAAAGTGGTATGCAAAGGCAGCACAGGAGTTACCACCAGGTACCGTGTCAAAGCTTAGTATCTTCTCAAAGTCAGCTTTGGCAAGTTCTGTTTGTCCTAGTGCTAGATAACTTCTAGCGCGACCATCTAAAATTGGGGAAAAGGTGCTATCTATAGCGATACCTTTGGTAAAGTCCTCTATAGCTTCTTCGTACTGTCCTGCCATATGTTTTTCCCATCCAAGAAAATAATATGCTAGACTGTTTTCTGGATCAAATCTTGCGTAGGTATCGTAATCTTCTATGGCTTTTTGCACCTCTCCTAGTTCGCTGTAGTAGTGTGCGCGTCTGCTATATAGGGTACGTCTGGTGCTATCTATTTCTATCATCGGATTGATATGCTCAACTGCTTTAGCATAGTTGCCCATACAAGCGTAACATACAGCCAAACGCTCGTCCACTACAACATTTGGATCAATACGCTTAGCCTCCTTGTAATGCCTGATAGCGTCTTTGTATAGCTCATTTACTTCTTGTAGTAGAGCTAAATAGTAGCACCATAGAACTCGATTAGGCTCTTTACTTTTCATACGTTCTAGTTTCTTCTTCATCACATTCATCTTGTCACCATTGAACTCGTCAATCAATAGCATACGAGCCTTATCATCTTCATCTATATCTAGTGCTAAAAGGATGTCGTCTGCAGCTTCGCTATAATTATTTTGCATAAGCAAGCATTCTGCGCGGAAGGAGTAAGCTTTCGAATAGTTTGGATGTGTTTGTAATACATATGTAAAATGCTTGATAGCCAAGTCGTATCGTCTTAGATCTCGGTAGTTTCTACCTTTACCCATAAAACCTAGTCCAGAATTAGGGTCTAGTTCTAATAGCTTGTCATAATCGTTGTTAGATAGTTCGTACTGATGTAGTTCAAAGTACAACTGAGCTCTTTCTTCGTATAGTGATTTGAAATCTGGAGCACACTTTATTGCCAGAGTATAGTCATTGAGTGCTGCGACTGTGTCTTTTTGTGCTAGATAGACCTTAGCTCTAACACTATATGCAGTACCTTTATATTTCTTATCTTTTTTAGGTAGATATTTCAGTGCATTGTTGACATCTGTTAGTATAGCATCTACATCATCGCTTGTGCTACGTCCCAAAGCTAGCCAAAGGTAGGCGTAACCATTGGTTGGATCATCGGCAATCACCTTTTCTAATAGTGCCATTCCTTCTTCTATTTCTCCATTCCTTAATGCTTCTATACCCCATTGTAGGTTCATAGACGTAGATTTATCACTTTTTTTCTGTGCGGCGAGTGTGAGTGTCAGCACAAGTGTCAGTAGGCTAGTTAGTAGACGTTTCATAGGTGTGGTGTGTTAAGTTATTAATCTATTTTGTTAAAATTTTGACAAAGATAGTATTTTTTTCATATGATTGAAGAATTCAAAAATTCAAGAATTCAATAATTCAAAAATTTAATAATTCAAATGTTTCAAATGTTCAAGGTTAAAACCTTTGCGCTACAAAGGTACAACTTTTTATTTAATAATACAAATTTATGCTGATAAAATACAAACAAACGCCCCTCGTCTCACGACAAAGTGGCTTTTATTTCCCCGCCTCTACACCCTACACTCTACACCCTACACCCTACACCTCTACACTAACTCAGTTGAGAGTATTCTTGACTTTAAATCACCCTTTAACCGTTTCACCGCGGAGCCTTCACCGCTAAACGCTAATACCCTAAATCTTCAACGCTTCTTGCGCCTCTGCCAATCCTTGCTCCGCTGCTTTGCGGAACCAATATACGGCTTGTATATAATCTTGCTTTACACCCGAACCGTTGTAGTAGCAAAGACCTAGGTTATATTGCGCTTCTGCATCTCCTTGATCCGCCGCCTTACGGTACCAATCTGCTGCTTGGGTATAATCTTGCTTTACACCCCAACCGTTGTAGTAGCAAAGACCTAGGTTATATTGCGCCTCTGCCAATCCTTGCTCCGCCGCTTTGCGGAACCAATATACGGCTTGGGTATAATCTTGCTCTACACCCCAACCGTTGTAGTAGCAAAGACCTAGGTTATATTGCGCTTTTGCATTTCCTTGTTCCGCTGCTTTACGGTACCAATGCACTGCTTGGGTATAATCTTGCTCTACACCTTCGCCATATAGGTAACAATAACCTAGGTTAAATTGCGCCGGTGCCAATCCTTGTTCTGCAGCTTTACGCCACCAATGCACTGCTTGGGTATAATCTTGCTTGCCCAGACCATAGGTGTAGCAATTGCCTAGTTTAAATTGCGCCAGTGCATATCCTTGCTCCGCTGCCTTGCGGTACCAATGCGCGGCTTGGGTATAGTCTTGCTCTACGCCTTCGCCATATTCGTAACAAAGACCTAAACCATATTGCGCCGGTGTATGTCCTTGCTCCGCTGATTTGCGGTACCAATCTGCTGCTTGGGTATAACTTTGCTCAACGCCTTCGCCAAAGTAATAGCGATTGCCTAGGTTATGTTGCGCCTCTGCCAATCCTTGTTCTGCTGCCTTGCGGTACCACTGCACTGCTTTTGTATAGTCTTGCTCTACGCCTTCGCCATATTGGTAGCAAAGACCTAGGTTAAATTGCGCCGGTGCATATCCTTGCCCCTCTGCTTTGCGGTACCACTGCACTGCTTGTGTATAGTCTTGCTCTACGCCTTGACCAGTGGCGTAGCAAAGACCTAAGTTATATTGCGCATCCGCCAATCCTTGCTCCGCTGATTTGCGGATCCAATGCGCTGCTTGGGTATAATCTTGCTGTACGCCTTCGCCATATTGGTAACAATAACCTAGGTTATATTGCGCCTTTGCATCACCTTGTTCCGCTGCTTTACGGAACCACTGCACTGCTTGTGTATAGTCTTGCTCAACGCCTCGACTAGTGGCGTAGCAAACACCTAGGTTAAATTGCGCCGGTGCATATTCTTGCTCCGCTGCTTTAGTATACCATTGAATAGCTAGAGCTAGGTCTTTCTCAATTTCCTCGCCTTTTTCGTAGCATAGTGCCACATTGTATTGTGCTTGAGCGTCACCTTTTTTAGCC